>DATBEL010000099.1:0-1887 GCA_036276135.1 Candidatus Dormiibacterota bacterium | reverse complement strand
GACCCCGACGGGACGGGTGAGGATCTCGCTGGACGTCGCCTCGATGCGCACGCCGTCGGTGGCGAGGAGCTCGCGGAGGCGTGCCAGCGCGTGGCCGCGGTTGCCCAGGTTGCTGCCCAGGGCCACCCAGGCGACGTCGGTGTTCACCCCGTCGGGCCCGGCGGTGGCAGCGCCTCGATCTCGGGTGGCGTCCCGCGCACAACCGCGTCGGCCATGCGCACGGCGCGCACCGCCTGGGCGACGTCGTGGACGCGCACCATGCTGACGCCCGCGGCGATGCCGAGCGCGATGAGCGCCAGCGTGCCCTCGACGCGGTCGGAGGGCCCGGCGCCGCCCGCCACCAACCCGATGGTGGACTTGCGCGACACCCCGAGGAGGATGGGCCGTCCCAGCCCGCGCAGCTCGCCGAGCCGGCGCATCAGCTCGAGGTTCTGGGCGGGGGTCTTGGCGAAGCCGAAACCTGGGTCGACGATCACGCGGTCGGCGGTCACACCGGCCGCCTCCGCGATCCGGACCGAATCGCGGAGCGACCTGCAGATGTCCTCCATGAGGTCGCCGTACGAGGTGCCGCGCTGGTTGTGCATGGCGATGACGCCGACGTGCGGGCTCTCGGCGATCATCTCGGCCATCGCGGGGTCGCCGCGCAGGCCCCACACGTCGTTGACGATCACGGCGCCCTCGGCGATGGCTCGCCGCGCGACCTCGGACTTGCGCGTGTCGATGCTCACCGGCACGTCGACCGCGGAGCACACGGCGCGCAGGGCAGGAACCACGCGGGCAAGCTCCTCGTCGGCGGCGATGGGCGCAGAGTTCGGCCGCGTGCTCTCACCGCCGATGTCGATGATGTCGACGCCGGAGTCGACGTAACCGCGCACACGGTCGACGACCAGGGCGACGTTGTCAGGGATGGAGTCCCCGGCGAAGGAGTCCGGGGTGACATTGATGACGCCCATCACCAGCGTCCGGGCGCGGAAGTCGAACACGTGGCCGCCGGCGCGCAGCGGTTGCGGCCATGAGCCGTGCGCCATCAGGACGTCGCCGATCGCAGCCCCCAGCGACTGCGCCGACTCACTCCAGCCAGCCAGCGCGGCGGGGAGATCGGCCATCGCCATCAGTGGCGCGAGCAGCAGGGCATTGGCCCCGTCGAGGTCGGTCAGAACGGTGCCACCACGTTCACGGAGCAGGCGCTCGAGCACGCGTGCCTGGTCTGGTGCCAAACCCTGCACCGCCAGTGCCTCGACGCTGCCGTGTGTGGCCAGGGCGCTGAGCCGATCGGTGGGCAGACCGAGACGCAGGACGGCATCGCGCAACACCGACTCGGGACCGGGGAGGAGCGGGCGGACGTTGTAGCGCGCCGCCGTCGCGGCGTCAGTCACGCGTCCGCTTGCGGGGGCGGCAGGTCGGCCGGCTGCAGCTCGCCGACAGCTTCGCGCTTGGGCACCATCACGCTGCGCTTGAAGACGCACACGCGCTCACCCCGTTGGTTGAACGCACGGGTCTCGACTGTGACCACGCCGCGATCGGGCTTGCTCGACGATTCGCGCTTGTCGAGGACGGTGGTCTCCGCGTAGATCGTGTCCCCGTGAAAGGTCGGGTTCTCGTGCTTGAGCGACTCCACCTCGAGGTTGGCGATCGCCTTGCCGCTGACGTCGGCAACGCTCATCCCCAGCGCCAGGCTGTACACCAGGTTGCCGACCACGACATTGCGCTGGAACTGCGTCTGGGTCTCGGCGTAATGCGCATCGGTGTGCAGCGGATGGTGGTTCATGGTCAGCAGGCAGAACAGATGGTCGTCGTACTCGGTGATCGTCTTGCCCGGCCAGTGCTTGTACGTCGCGCCGACCTCGAACTCCTCGTAGTACCGCCCGAACTGCACCTCGCTCCTCC
>DATBEL010000098.1:0-2823 GCA_036276135.1 Candidatus Dormiibacterota bacterium | reverse complement strand
CGCACCGATCCACTTGGCGATGTCATAGGCGCGAAAGCCGCGAAAGCTGGTGATGTGCTTCAGGTACTCGCGTGCGGGGAAGTCGCCGTAGGAGAGGTGAACCAACTTCCCGGGGTCGTCCAGCGCCTCGGCGGCGGCGATCGCCTTGTCGCTGTACCGCCGATAGCTGCCCTTGGGGTCGTCGCCAAGAAGGTCGCCGGCGTAGGTTTCTCCAACCTCGGCGATGGTCCTTCCGGCCAGAACGTCGGGCACCCAGGCGGTGTCGTAGGCGTGGTAGTTGACGATCTCGCGTAGCGAAGCATCACCCTGCCCACCGGTCTGAAACCAGTCCGGTTTTCTCTGCTCCCACTGGTCGTCACGGATGCGGTCGATGGTCTCGGCCAGAGCCTGCTCGGACAGGATGAAGACGCTTTGCTCGGACATCACAGCCACCTCCCCATCTTCGTATCGTCGCCAGCCCGGTCGCAGCGTCGGGCAGTGCGGTCACGCATGGTGGAGGATCGATATGGCGGCAGACAAGGCGAGGGTGACGGTCATCGGTCTGGGCCTGATGGGATCCGCTCTGGCCAGCGCCTTCCAGAGGGCCGGCCACGAGCTCACCATCTGGAACCGCAGTGCAGCCAAGGCGGAGCCGTTTCGGAGCTCGGCCCGGGTCGCCGCCAACGCGGGCGAAGCAGTCGAAGCCAGCGACCTCATCGTGGTCTCCCTTCTGAACTACAGGGCTGGCAACGAAGTTCTGCGCACACCCGAGGTTGAAGGCGCCATCGCCGGCAAGACGATCGTGCAGCTGACCACGGGCACGCCGAACGACGCGCGTGACAGCGAGGTGTGGGCCCACCAGCATGGAGCCACCTACCTCGACGGAGCCATCTCAGGGTACCCGAGAACCATCGCAACCGACGGCAACGAGATCTTCTACTCAGGCGACGCCGGGGTCTTCGAGTCGCGGCGCGGCGTGCTCGCGGCTCTCGGCGGCACGGCGACCTTCTGCGGTGAGGCCGTCGGCTCGGCAGCAGCGCTCGACCTGGCGGCGCTGGAGTTCTCGTATGCGCGAGCGGCCGGATTGCTTCACGCCGCCGCGCTCTGTGCCGCGGAATCCTTCCCGCTCGATGTGCTCTTCACCACAGTCGGTGCCCCAGCCGGCCTGCTGGAGTTCGCCTCCCGCCACGACTTCACGGAGGGCCGCGCCGTGCTCGACGCGACCACGGCGGCCGCGGCGATGGCCCGGCCTCGGACCTACACAAACAGCGTCGACGCCACCCTGTCGGTGCACACCGGAGCAATCGACCAGATCGTGCGAGCCAGCCGCGAGGCCGGCATCGACAGCGCCTTCCCGCAGGCGCTGCACGATGCCTACAGCCGGGCTGTCGCACGCGGTCATGGCGATCACGACCTGCCGTCGCTTTACGAGGCCTTCTCTCCCGACGGTGCCGGCCGGTAGGTGAGGATCACGACGCCGTCCGGGCCGATCGGCTTGTATTCGACGAGCTGCAGAACCGTCTTCGGCACCTCCTCACCGAACAGTCGCTTTCCGCTGCCGAGGACGATCGGGAAGACCATCAGGCGGTACTCATCAATGAGTCCGTGGGCGGCCAGGGTGCGGGCGAGGTGGCCGCTTCCGGCGATGAGGATGTCTCCCTTGACCTGCTCCTTGAGCCGAGCCACCTGGCCGGGGACGTCGTCGCGGATCACCGTCGAGTTCTCCCAGGTGGCCTGGTCGTCGGACAGCGTCGTCGACACGACGTACTTGGGCATGCTGTTCATCTTGGCGCCGAACGCGTCCTGGCCCATGGACGGCCACGCCTGCGCGAAGCCCTGGTAGGTGATGCGCCCGAGCAGCTGCACCTCGGCGGCATTGAGCTCGTCGACCTTGAACTTGTCGCCGTCCTCGCCGCGGTTGAACTGGAACACCCAGCCACCCTCTCCCGGCGAGTCGATGACACCGTCCACTGAGATGAACTCGGTGACGACGATGTTGCCCATGGTCTCCTCCTCATCGCGGTGCCGTCCACTTGGTTGGTTGGCGGCGGTCTCGTGGGTCGCTACTCCTCGACATCGATGGCGAGCGGGGTGATCCCGCCGCTGCTGATCTCTTTGATGTCCATCGGGCAGCTCGACAGCACCACGTAGCAGTCCATCAGCGCACGAAAGAGCAGGAGATCACCGGCCCTGCTCGACGCCGGATGGACGGCCATCTCGCCGTCCGCGCCGACACGCACATCCATGAAGACGTTGAGCGGCTGCGGCACCTCCACGCCGGTGAAGCCCAGCCTGGCCATCGCCTCCCGCAGGTTCCCGGCGCATGACCGATGCGGCCCCTCCACACCGAGGAGCCGGTACCGGGCCGGATCACACGCCGCGTACAGCGTGTCGTGATACCCGGGCGAGGTGTCCTCGACGAGCTCGAGGATCGGCCGGCGCAGGTTGGTGAGCACGGCCTGCCCCGGCCGGGGAAACAGCCGCCCGATGGACGGCCGGGTGTGCGAGGCGCTGGCGTATTCGCCGACGTCGTCCGCAACGAACGCGAACAGGTCACCCACCTGGCCGCCCTCGACATCCACCACCCGGAACGAGGTGCCGGCGGCCACCCGCAGCCCGCGTCCCTCGCCGGCCGGCACCATCAGCCGGCTCGCCGCCGCCTCGCCAGACCCCCAAACCACCGGCGAAGTATGGAACAGCGCACAGTCCCCCAAACGCCGCGCCACCTGCCATCATCCCGCGATCGGGCGGGGCCCAGTTCTCGGTGGGGTCGACCTGCAGAAGGGGGACCGTGGCAGAGGCTCGCGACATCGTCGGACCGGTCGACGGCCGCGTCGTCCCCCG
>DATBEL010000097.1:0-37714 GCA_036276135.1 Candidatus Dormiibacterota bacterium | reverse complement strand
CCCGTCATCGAGCGGCTTGCGCCTTTTTTCACATCGGGATGTCCCGTTGTGACCACATCCGGTATTAATCCTGGTTTCCCAGGGCTATCCCGAACTCGAAGGTAGGTTGCTCACGTGTTACTCACCCGTGCGCCGCTAGATGCGTGACCGAAGCCACGCACCGCGCTCGACTTGCATGTTTCATGCACGCCGCCAGCGTTAATCCTGAGCCAGGATCAAACTCTCCGAAAAAACGTCAATACCGGGTTGGAGCCCGGTCTTCGACGAGTTCAGACGAGGTGCCTCACCAGCCCACGGCGAACCGTGAGCCCTAGGCCCTTGCGGAAAGTCGTCTCCACTCTTCAATTGTCAAGGTTCTCGACGCGCGCGAATCCCAACGTATGGGAAAACGCAGCACTCCCCGGGCAGCGTCGACCAACCGGGCAAGAGGGGGAGTGTAGCGACTCAGGGGCCCTGCGTCAAGTTCAGCGAACCGCGCCGAAGCGGCCTGATCCACCCCCTTCGGTGCGCATAGAACGATACACGACAGAACCGCGGGCCGCCACCGGCAGGGACTCGACGCTCAGAGGGCCCGGCGGCCGGCGAACGCGCGGGCCACGGTCACCTCGTCGGCGTACTGGAGGTCGGCGCCCGCGGGGAGTCCGTGGGCGAGGCGGGAGACCGTGATCCCCCGCGAGACCAGCCGGTCTCCCAGGTAGTGAGCGGTGGCCTCGCCCTCCACGTCCGGGTCGGTGGCGATGACCACCTCGCGAACCTCGCCCTCGTCGAGCCGGCGCTCGAGGGCGTCGATCCTCAACTCGTCGGGTCCGATGCCATCGATCGGCGACAGCGCGCCGCCGAGGACGTGGTAGACGCCGGAGAACTCGCCGCTGCGCTCGACGGCGAGCACGTCGAGGGGCTCCTCGACGACGCACATCACCGTCTGGTCGCGGCGCGGGTTCGAACACACCGCGCAGAGGTCGCCCTCGGCGATGAAGTAGCACCGGCTGCACGGCCGCACGCCGTCGTGGAGGTCGCGAAGCGCCGAGGACAGTCGAGCGGTGGCCTCCGGCGTCGCGCTCATGCAGTGGAAGGTCAGCCGTTGGGCAGTCTTGGGACCGATGCCGGGCAGCCGGCCGAATTCCGCGGCCAGCCGCTCGACCGCCGCGGGGATCATTCCCATCGGGTCAGAGCAGTCCCGGCGGCAGCCCCAGGCCGGACGTGAGCTGTCCCATGTGCTTGCCCGCCATCTCACGCGCCTTGTCGAGCGCGTCGTTGGCGGCGGCCAGGAACATGTCGGCGAGCAGCTCAGCCCCCTCCTCCATGGCCTCTGGCTCGACGGCGACCGACAGCAGCTTCTGATGGCCGTTGGCGGTGACCGTGACCGCGCCGCCACCCGCCGTCCCGGTGACGGTCATGTCCCCGAGCTCGTCCTGCAGCTTGGCCATCTTGGTCTGCATCTGCTGCAGCTGCTTCATCATGTTGCTGTTCATCGGGTATCTCCTGCCTTTGTCCCGGCAGTCTACGCAGCCCCGCCGCGAGACGGCCGGTCGGCGTCGTCGCGGAGCCTGGTCGATGTCACCCGACTCCCGGCAAATGTGTCGAGAACCGCCTGGGTCGCCTCGCCGGTGCCACCAGGCCGCTTCGGCGGCGCCGTCCCCTCGCCGACGTACTTGACGTCGACCACCCGCGGTGACCCGGCAACCTCGCCGACGGCCTCGGTGAGGAGCGCGAGGCGGGTCCGGTCGTTGAGCTTCTCGAGGTGGAAGTTGTACGGCGCCCCGACCGTCAGGGAACCGTCATCAGCGGCGACGGGCCGGCAGTCGCGAAGCACGCCGGCCAGGGCGCGATCGCGCCGATTGACCGCGTCGAGGAGAGCCGTCCAGTGGTGCTGCCAGGACTGGGCATCGGCGAAAGCCGGGGAGGCGTCGCCGGCCGCTGAAAGACGTGTTGGCTCCGCGCCCTGGGAGATGGTCGTCGGCGCGGGTTCGCGCGGGGGTGTCGCGGGTGGCACCGGCGTCGCAGCGAGGCGGTCCGGTGGCGGCGCCGCCGCTGGGCGGTCGGGGGCCGGCGGCGCCGCGGGGCGATCCGCAGCCGGACGCTGCGGGGCTGGTCCCGGGACCGGCGTCGGCGTGCCCGTCACGGAACCCGGGGACGGCGGGGATGACCCGCCTTCGAGGTGGGCCACGCGCGCCTCCAGCGCAGCGAGCTGCGCGTCGGCGAGGGTCGTCTCCGTGACCAGGCGCATGACGCAGAACTCCACCTGGAGGCGAGCGTCGACCGGCTGCCGCAGCTCGAGCTCGGCCGCCTGGAGCAGCTCCAGCGCGCGTAGCCAGAACCCCGCCGGCGCCACCCGCGCCAGCACCACCGCAAGCTCCGCCTCGTCACCCGCCACGTCGGCACCTGCGAGGTGATCGAGGGCGGCGAATTCCGCGGCGCGGCAGAGCCTCGAGGCCTCGCGCAGCAGCTGGCGGGGATCAGCCCCTGAGTCGAAGGCGGCCGCGATCGCGCGGAGCGCCCCTCCCCCGTCGCCACCCGCGAGAGCGTGGAGCAGAGCGTGCAACGCGGCGGGGTCGCCCACGCCGAGGGCACGGCGCACGTTGTCGGCGGTCAGCGGCCGGTCGCCACCCGCGAGCGCCTGGTCGAGCAGCGACAGCGCATCCCGCACGCTGCCCTGCCCGGCACGAGCCAGGAGGGTGAGAGCCTCGGGCTGCGCCTCCGCCCCCTCGGCCTCGAGGATGCGCGCGAGGTGGGTGTTGATGTCGGCCGCCGATACACGCCGGAAGTCGAATCGCTGGACACGCGAGCGCACCGTCTCGGGCACCTTGTGCGGCTCCGTGGTCGCCAGCACGAAGAGGACGTGTGGCGGCGGCTCTTCGAGCGTCTTGAGGAACGCGTTCCATGCCTCCGTGGTGAGCATGTGCGCCTCGTCGATGATGTACACCTTGCGACGCAGAGCCGCGGGGAGGTACTTCACCTTCTCGCGAAGATCGCGCATCTCGTCGATGCCGCGGTTGCTCGCCGCGTCGATCTCCAGCACATCCACAGAGCTGCCATCGGTGATCTCGACACACGCGCTGCACCGGTTGCACGGCTCACCATCCTGGAGGTCGAGACAGTTGACCGCCCGCGCCAGGATGCGTGCCGTCGACGTCTTGCCGGTGCCGCGGATCCCAGTGAACAGGTAGGCATGCGCAAGCGTGCCGGCGCGCACCTCGTTGCGCAGCGTGGTGGCGATCACGTCCTGCCCGATCAGGTCGCCAAACCGCAGCGATCGGTAACGCCGGTACAGAGCGGTGGCCACCGACCCACGATAGCCGACCAAGGCCAACCACCGAGCCGGCCCAGACGTCGCCGCGGCGCGGAGTCGCGCCGAGTGGGGAGTGAGACCGTCGGGCTTTGCTCGACGGTCGAGAGGGGCGCATCGCCCCTCTGGGCAAAGGCTGGGGTCCCCACGCGGCCCCTGCCGCGTGAGGAAGCAGTCGCGCACCCCACGTCGTTGACGTGACGCCGGCGCTCACCCGATCGTCCAGCTCGGACCAGGTTGGCTACGGCACCCCCGGGGGACCGCTTACCGCTGCTTCCTTCCGGACCTGACGGGGTTCACAGACCCGGGCTGCGTAGGACCCGATCGTCAGCGCCAAGCGCTCGGAGCAGACCCAACGCCACGCCCCCTCGGTGGGGAATTCGACCCCGCTGTAGCGGATTGCGGGTACAGGGCACCGCTAACGCCCCGTCTAGCGCGACCGAGGTCATTGTACCGGCACGACCGGGCGGCCAGGCTGATCTTCCGACAACGTTGCATCCTGTTCCTCGACGGCTGCGCGCGCGGCACCGGCCGCCACCACCGGGGAGCCCGGCCAGAGCAGGATCACTCGTGTTCCCGCCCCCTCCACGCTCTCCACCTCGACCTCGGCCCCGTGGGCCGTCGCGAGGCGCTTGACCAGGGCAAGACCCATGCCGGCGCCGCCGAACTTGCGGGTGGCGGAGTTGTCAACCTGGTAGAAGCGCTCGAAGACGCGAGGAACGTCCGATGCGGGGATGCCCACGCCCTGGTCGGCGATCTCGATGCGCACCCCGTGATCGCCCCCGACCGAAGCCATGGACACGGTCACCCGACCCCGTTCTTCGCTGAACTTCACCGCGTTGTCGATCAGCGCGCGCAGGACCTGGACCAGGCGGTCGGCGTCGGCAAAGGCGGTGAGGTCGTCGTCTCCAACGACGTCGACCGGTAGCGGGACGCCGTCCCTGTAGCGCTCGCCCAGCTGCTCCAGCGCGGTCTCGACCGCAGCGCGAACCGGCACCTGCTTTGGGTTGAGCCCGAGCTGCACGTCCTCCATCACCGAGTAGTCGATGACGGTTTCGACGATGTCCTGGAGGTTCCTGGCGGCAACCTGGATGTCGCGAACCGCCTCCAGCTTCGCGCCATCCTCCCACGCAACCCAGCACATCTCGAGGAGGTCGGCCAGGCCGAGGATGGCGGTCAGAGGTGTACGCAACTCGTGTTGCACGGTGCTGAGGAAGTCGGTCTTGAGGCTGTCGAGCTCGCGCAGTCGCTGCACTGTCTGCCTCTCCTGTTCGAAGAGGCGGGCGTTCTCCATGGCAATCGCGGCGTTGTTGGCAAGGACGGCCAGAACCTCGACGTCGACGTGGCCCTCGCCGGCTGACGCGGGGGTGACGACGGCGAGCGCGCCGACCACGCTCTCCTGGTAGAACATCGGCACCGCCACCATCCGCCCGTGCTCGGCATGTTCGAGGCGCACCGTCTCCCCCACCAGGACGGCGTCGAGCCCCGGCCACTCGTCGAGCGACGATGCAGCGCCGGCGGTGGCGGTTGCGACGAGCGAGTCGTCGCGGCGCAGCGCCAGCATTGACGACGCCGTCGCCCCGCCGATCGCCGCGGCGGTGCGCACGACGGCCTCCTGCAGCCCGGATACCCCGGCGGTGGTGGTGGTCAGGGCGCGGGAGACGACGCTGAGCCGTTCCAGCGCAACATCGAGACGGCGCCTCGCCTCCTCGATCTGGCCCACGTAGCCGGCAATCGAGTCCCGCATCCGGTTGACGTTGGCTGCCAACCTGCCGAGCTCGTCCTGTGACGGCACGGCGATGGCGGTTGCGTAATCGCCACCGGCGATGCGCGCGACGCCGCGCTCGAGCCGCGCGATGGGTCGCTTGACGAACCGCTCGACAAAGAGGACCACGACCAGCACGACCAGAAGCAGCACGAAGATCGCGATCAGTGCGAGGACGATGATGTCGGTACGCTCGTCGCCGGCGAACTGTGCCACCGGGACTTCGACGCCCATGTAGCCGCTGAGCGCACCCGTGGATGCGCGAACCGGCACGAAGCTGCCCGCCACCGACCCGGTGCCGCCACCGCTGATTGGGGCGTCGTAGATCGCGCTGTACGTCCTCGAGCCCGGCGTGGCGGCGACCTGGGTGATCAGGCTGCGGAGGCCCGGATCGGTGCGTGAGGTTCCGCCGAGGTTGGGGCGGATCTCCTGGTCGGTGCTCTGGGCCGCGATGAATGCGGTGGGAAACCCGAACAGCGCTTGAAAGCGAACCAGCTGGTAGGCCAGCGGCGCGACGTAGGCCACCGCCCCGACGACGGTGCCGTTGTCGACGACGGGTACCGCCACGACGTACGCCGGCTCTCCCCCACCGAGCACCTCGATGCCGCAGCCGCCCGGCGTGGGGCCGCCGTCACTGCGCTGGCACTGACCGTGTGCCAGCGCCGTCCGGACCGCCTCCGGCGCGGCCGTGATCGCTTGGAGGGCGGCAACGCTCGGCGATGCGAGGCTGTCCAGCACATGGCCGGTGCTGTCACTGACGAGCAGAACCTCGCCGGTGAGGTCGACCGACGCGCCCCGCGCAAAGAGGGCGCTGACCGCCGTGGCCGGGTCGGGTCCGGCGAGCGCGGCCTGGAGAAGCGGCTGGCCGGCGAGGCTGCTCGCGGCGCTCAGCGACTCGGCGCCGGTGAAGCGCTCGAGCACCTGCGCCATGACCCCGACCCGGTTGTCAGCGTTGCTCTGGGCCACCGTGCGGGTCTGGGTGGTCCGGCTGTAGATGAGGTACCCGGCCACGCTGCCCACCACCACCAGCGCCAACAGACAGCCGACGACGATCAGCTTGGCCGCGAAGGAGCGTCGCAGGGGACGAATCACGCCATGCCGCCTGGTGAGCGGCTCAGTCCACGCCGGTCTTCGACCAGCTCTTCCTGACCGCGATGACGACAGCGGCGGCAGCGATCACGTCGAGGAGCACAAACAGCGGCCAGAGATAGGGCGCCTTCCCGAAGGAGATCCCCCCGCCGGGGGTCAATGGCTCGACGGCGACCGGTTGCGCCAGGGTGATCGCGCCAGCTGCGGTGCCCGACCCGGTGGCCCCCCCGGTGGCACCGCCGCCGGCTGACACGCCGGGTTGGCTGCCCGCTGCGCCAGGGCTGCTCCCGCTCCCGCCGGGATTCGAACCACCGCTGCCGCCGCCGGCGATGGCGCTCGCTGTCGGGCGGGGGCTGGTGCTACCGCCACCGGGGCATGCGGGCGGGCAGCCGCTCCCCACCGGCGGCACGGTCGGGGCGTTGAGCGTGGGCAGTGGCAGCGTGGGCAATGGCAGGGTGGACGTGGGTGGCGTGGGTAGCGGCAGCGTGGGGCTCGGCAGCACCGGCGTCGGCACCGGTGTGGAGCAGACGAGGCCGACGATGCAAACGGGGAGCGACACCGTGGGCAACGTCGGGGTCGGGAGCGGCAGGCCCACCAGAGCACGTGCGCTGCCGGGCGCCGAAGCGGCCGGCACGGCGCCCCCGGTGCCGGATGCCGAGGCGACGGTGACGAGCCCGGCGGCGCCGATGACCGCGGCGACTGCGGCCGCCAGCAGGCGCGGGACCGAGCCGGTCAGGCGATGCGAAGACGCGCGGCGCATGTCGCGATCATACCCGCACCCTGAGTGGCCTGACCCCACTGGCGTAGTCACGAAAGGCGGGATTCCGAGTGTCAGGCGGCGGTGCGCGGCAGGCTGACACGGGGCTCCAGGCCGCGCAGGAGCCGCCGGACATTTGCCGAGTGACGCACCACGATCAGTGCGCTCGCCATGCCGGCGAAGACGAGTGGGGCGACGTCGCCACCGCGAGCCGTCGCCACCCCCGCTCCCACCGTCGCCGAGCCGGCGGCGACCAGGGAGGCGACCGACATCGTCCGGGTGGCCGTGAGCGCCGTCAGGCCGCCCGCCAGCGCCCACCCTGACGCCTCAGGCGACACTTCGAGCAGGACCCCGAACGCGGTGGCGACGCTCTTGCCACCGCGGAAGCCCGCGAACACCGGCCAGGAGTGCCCGACCATCGCGGCGATGCCCGCGGTCACCTCCCCTGCCGGCCCGGCGTCGAGCGCGCGTGCGCATCGGATCGCAGCGGCTCCCTTGCCCACGTCCAGCGCGAAGGTGGCAACGGCCGCACCCGGGCCGACCGCGCGAAGCACGTTGGTGGTGCCGATGCTCCCGCTCCCCAGGTCGCGCACGTCGAGGCCGCGAACAGCGCGACCGAGCAGCAGGCCGAACGGGATCGAGCCGATCAGGTATCCCGCGCCCGCCGCCACTGTTGCGCCGCCCAGCCGGCGAGCGACGCCGCGCCGCAACGAGGTCTGGCGTCTCATGCGGCCCGCAGTCTACGCACACGGTGGCCGCGCCGCAGCGTCCGGTCGCGCCTGCTCACATGCGGTCCCTGTAGATCTCGTTGAACGGGTACCACTGCTCGGGGATCAGTCGAATGCGCTCCTCGAGGATGGTGGCCACCCGCTGCGTCACCGCCGTTGCGTCGTCGTCATCGCCGGCGAACAGGGGATCGCGAAACCGCAACCGGTAGCCGTGGTCGGTGCGCCAGCATTCAGCGGGGATGATGGGTGCGCCGGTGCGCCGGGCGAAGAAGGCGGGCCCGGTGCTGAAGTCGACGGGGCCATTGCAGAACTGCACCGTGGTCGTCGGTCCCCCCTCCGGGATGTCGACGAGCAGCGCGATCATGCGGCCCTCCCGAAGAGCGCGGAGCAGGCCGCGCGCCGCGGCCAACGGGGTGAACAGCTCCATGTTCTTGACCTTGCGCGACCACGCCAGCAGCTCGGTGATCCAAGGCGGCCCGACGGGCGCCATCACGGTGCTGACGGGAAACCCGGCGGCCAGCGCGAGGCTGGCGGCGATATCCCAGCTGCCGAAATGGGCGATGACCAGGACCGCACCCCTGCCGCGCTCACGAGCGTCGTGGAGGACCTCGACATTCTCGATGGAGCCGTGCTCGAACATCTCGTCCAGCCCGATGGCATGGATCCACAGGGTGTCGACGATCATCCGCGCGTAGGAGCGATAGCTGGCCCGCGCCCGGCGGCGCGCCTCGGCCGCACCCAGGCCGCCCGCGGCGCGGCTGTGCAGCTCAGCACAGAGACGGCGCTTGCGCGGCGGTTGCAGCGCGTAGGTCAGCGCGCCCGCGGCGTCGGCGATCACGTAGCGACCCCGCCCCATCCCGCGCAGCGCTGTCGCTGCGGCCTCGAAGGTCCGCGCCAGCGCCGCCGGCGGCGCGCCGCGCACCACCGTGCTGTCAGCCACCGGTCGCCTTCTGCACGGCGGCCGGCAGCGCGCTCACCCCGTCGAGGCCGGCACCGGCGAACGCGACCCGGCCGAGCTTCACCAGGTACACGGTGGGCACCACGGTGACGGCGTATGCCTGCACCGCGATGAAGGTGGGATCGAGCAGCATCGGATACGAGCACCCCGGGGCGAACTGCTGGCGGAAGGCGTTGATTGTGGTCGCAGACTCCTTGGCCGCGTCGATGGCGAACACCTGCACCTTCTCCTTGCACAGCTGGGCCGCGACCTGCTGACAGTGAGCACACCCGGCGCCGAAGAATTCGAGCAGGTACGGCTCGCCACCGGCCGCCGCCGGCAGATGCACCGGCCCACCGGTGGCGGCGTCGAGGTTGATCGCGGGGGCGCTTGTGCCCACCGCGAGGAGACTGGGTTGGGGCCGGATGTAGAAGAACAGCAGCGTCAGCAACACGACGCCGACGACGAAGAACAGCCAGGCGCGAAGCCACTGACGGCGTGTCGGACGGCGGCTGATTCCCAGGTAGCCGGCAGGGCGTTCCCCGCCGCCGGGGATGTCGGGCATCAGTGGAGCGCGGTCGCGCCGCCGCCCGCGAGTGAGAGCAGCGGCCCGGCGAAGGCGGCGAGCAGCAGCCCCAGCACCGCCGCGGTCCAGGCCGTGACCCTGGAAACCAATGGCGTGGTCGTCACCGCGAACGGGGCCTCGTTCTCGTCCTCCGCATACATCACCGACAGCCAGCGCAAGAGCGCGACACCGCAGAGGGTCACCGCCACCGCAGCGGCAGCCACGACCCACCCGGCGCCGGAGTCCAGCGCCGCCTCGGCGACCAGCACCCGGGCGATGAACCCCGCCAGCGGGGGCAACCCGGCCAGGGCGAGCAGCGCCAGCGCGAGAAAAGCTGCGGTGGCCGGGGCGCGGCGTCCCGCGCCACGGTACGCGTCGATGCCGGTGCCGAGTCCGGCCGTGTCAAAGATGCCGGCGAGCAACAGCGCGGCGAGCAGCGACATCGCCGCGGCCATCAGCGCGTAGAGCAGCGCGGTCGGCCCGGCGCCGGCCTGTCCCGAGATGCCGTTTCCGGTCGACGCCACGGCGAGCAGGAGGAAGCCACCCTGCGCGATGGAGAGGTCGGCGATGAGGCGACGGATGGTGCTCGCCCGGATGGCGAGGACGCCGCCCGAGAGCATGGCGACGACGGCGAGCACGTGGACGAGGATCGTCCAGCGCGAGCTCGCCACTCCGAAACCCTCCACCGCGTAGCGCGCCATGATGGCCGAGCCGGTGACCACCCCCAGCGCGGACGAGAATGCGGCGATCGGACCGGGGGCTGCCTCCTGCACGTGTCGCATCCAGGCCTGCAGTGGAGGCGCTCCCACGAGGATCAGCAGGCCGAAAACGACCAGGCAGATGCCGACCACGGCGAGGACCCCGTCCACTCGCGTGCCGTCGACCCGAAAGCCGGTGGCCAACCGCGACAGGTCGGTCGTGCCGGTGGCCGCGTAGATGAGCACCAGCCCATACACGGCGGTCGCCAGGGCCACGCCGCCGCTCAGCACCTGCCGGAACGCGGCCTCGGCGGTGACGCTCGACGTCTTGGTGATCGCTGTCAGGAGCACGAGGCAGGCGACCAGCAGGGCGAGGTCGATGGTGAACGCGGCCATCTCACGCTGGGCCAGCAGCATCGCCGACGCCGCCGCGCTCAGCAGGAGAAGCGCGCAGAAGGCGCCGGCCCTCGCCGGCGCCCGGCGGAGGTAGGCCTGCGCGCCGAGCACGGTCAGCACCAGCACCGCACACACCAGCACCGTTCCGAACACGTGGAAGCGGTCAACGATCAGGCCGCCCTCGAAGCTCACGCTGCCGACGCCGCTGCTGTTGTGCGTCAACGCGCGCAGCTCGATCATCGACGCGGCGAACGCCGCCACGGTGGCCAGCAGTGTGATCCAGCGGTACAGCGACGGGCGGGTGCGTGGCCTGGCCAGGGCGATGGCGGCGCACAGCAGCGCGCCACCGGCGAGCATCACCGCCGGCAGCAGACCGAGGAGGGTTGCCAGGCCGCCGTTCACTGGCCCGCCCCCAGCGACGCCGCGATCCGGGTCAGGCCGGTCCCGATCACCGGCACCACGCGCCCGGCGAGAAGCCCGAACGCCACCAGGAACACGACAAGCGGCCAGAGGTAGCCCAGCTCCAGCGCGGTGGTGTCACGCACCCGTGCGAACTCCTCGCGAATCGGCCCCATGAACACGTGCTGAGCCGACCAGATCAGCGCCCCCGTGGTCACCGCGATGCTCGCCATCACGAACACCGTTGCGAAGGGGTGGATCGGGAACGCGCCGGTGAAGAGCATCAGCTCAGCGCTGAACCCGGCCAGCAGCGGCGCTCCCAGGGCTGCCAGGCACCCGAAGATCCAGAAGGCTCCCAGCCGCGGTGCCTGTGCGCCAAGTCCGCCGAGTCGGTGCAGCGGCACGCTCCTGGTACGGCCCTCGACGATGCCGCAGAGCAGCAGCAGCAGCGCGCTGCTCAAGCCTCCGCCGACCAGCTGGAGCACCGCGCCGGTCATGGAAACGGTGTTGGGCGCGGAGATCGCCAGCAGCACCAGCGACATCTGGCCGATCGTGACGGCGGCGACCAGGCGGCGCAGGCTCCGCTGTCCGAGCGTGACCAGCACCCCCCAGACGGCGCTCAGCACCGCCAGCACCATCAGGGCTGCGCCGTACCTCTGCGCCTGCGTGGGAAAGAGGCCAAGGGCGAAACGGAGCATGGCGTACCCGCAGAGGCGAACCAACACCCCCGAGATCACCGCCGCAACGCCCGAGCTGGCCGCAGCGCTTGCCTCGAGGAGCAGCGTGTGCAGCGGGACGATGACGAAACCCAGGCCCAGAGCGGTGAACACCAGCCAGAAGGCCGCGATGCCCACCTTGTCGGCGAGCGGTGTCGTCGCGGTGAGGAGATCGGCGAGGTCGGAGCTGTGCGTCCCGCTGTGGACGATCACGAGCAGGAAGGCGACCAGCAGAAGCACGGCGCTGACCAGCCAGGTCACCCCGGCGCGCATCGCGGCGCGCCGCCGTTCCGCTCCGCCGAAGCACCGGATCAGCAGGTACAGCGGCACCGCCTGCATCGCGAAGAACATGACGAAGAGCACCAGGTCGGCTGCACACAGCGCGCCGTTGACCGAGGTCTCGGCGAGCAGCAGGAGGCCGCAGTACAAGCGGATGCGCTCATGCCGTTTCCAGGCCGCGAGGAACACGGAGGTGAAGACGAGCGTGCTCAGGGTGAGCATGGAGAGCGTGACGCCGTCGGCGCTGAGGTGGTAGTGGATGGTGAACGCGAAATGGGTGATCCAGGCCGCGTTCTCCTCGTGGAGCTGGTCCGGCGTCGCGGCAACCCCGAGGGAGATGGCAGAGGCAAGCGTGATCAGCGTGAGCCCCAGGCCGGTGGCGGCCGCGCCGAGGGCGATGGAGCGGATGCGGCTGCGCTGCTCGGGGGTTCGCTCGGGCAGGAACACGATGACCAGCGCCGCCACCGTGGTGACCCACACCACGGTGCTGAGCAGCACGGAGGGAAGGTCGATCCCGGTGTTGGTGGTGGCCGGGGTGGTGGCGGGCACCGGCGTGGCCGCGGGCGGGGCCGGCGTGGCGAGCACTGGGGGCACGGTCGCGGGCAGCGGGGTTGGTGCTGCCGCCGTCGCCGCGGGAACGGTGGCGGCAACCGGGACAAAGGCCGCGCGGATGGGCTGGAACGCGGCGGCCAGTCGCGGTGCCTGCTGGGCGGCCGACGCTGCCGACCAGATCATCTGGAGGGTGGCGCTCACTGGATTCGCACCGGGAAGTGGCCGGTGACCGCCAGGACGGATGCGGCGAGGACGATGGCGATGACGGCGAACGCCGCCGCGGTGGAGACGGCGATCCGCACTGTGCGCAGGCGCGCCAGCCAGCCGCTGAGGAGAGCGACGCTCTCCCCCATCGCGTCAGGGATCGGCTCCAGAAGCTGAGTGTCGACCTCGTCGAGCACCTCGGCGGCACGGACGAGCCCGGTCGGGACGAATGTCGCGACACGCTCACCGGGCGTCGGCCCTGCCATGAGCGCGCTGAGGTGGGCCAGGCGAGCGCGCACGGGGTTGAGGGCTCCGCCCGCTGCCGGCGAGAACATCCATCGGGCGGCCAGCGCACCGCCCGCGCCGATGATGGCCGCCAGTGCCAGCGCCACGAAGTCGACCGCCAGCTGCTGGCGGCTGGCGCCGTAGAAGATGAAGTGGCTGAACGTCAGGCCGGGGACCCGGCGCGAGCCGAGGTTGAACGAGTTGACGCCGGGGATGCCGGCGAGCGTGGCGACGATGGCGGCGCCGAGGGCGATCTGCACCGCGCGGCGGGCGGGGAGCTCGGCCTCGCGCATGCGGCTGATGTCGAAGCCGCGACGCCGTACCGCCTCGCCGCCGGCGACGAGGAAGTACACCCTGAAGGCATAGAGAGCGGTCAGTGCCATGGCGACCAGCACCCCGACGGCGACGAGCACCTGGGTCAGCGTGCCGGTGGCGCCTCCGCCGACGGGCCGGGTGTTGCGGAAGGTCGCCGACAGCACGCTGTAGGTGTTGAGGCTGAGGCCGCTGACGCCCGCCGCCCACGCTCCAAGGGCGAGAGTGGTACGAGGCAGGCGACGCCGGGCGCCCGCGCATTCAGCGATGTCGCGGCTGCGATAGGCACGGGTCAGGTTGCCGGCGACCATGAAGTACAGGACAGCCAGGCACGACGCGGTGAACAGCGCAAACAGCGCCGGGCTGAATCCACCCATCCCGAACGTGGCAAGAACCAACCCGCCCTGGCTGGCGGTGGCGAACATCCCGAGCCGGAAGAGGTCGCGCTGGGCGAGCGCGAGCGCGGCCGCGCCCGCAGCCCCGACGGTGCCCACCAGGGCCATGGCGGTGAGCAGGTGAGGTGCCTCGAGCAGAAGCGGGTACAGCCGGGCTACGAGCAGGCCGGCGGGGACGAGCGCCGCCACCGCGACCAGCGCCAGCCCGGCGACCGGAGCCTCCAGGACTCCGCCCATCCAGACATGAAAGGGCCCGATGGTCGAGCGAATGACCGCGGCCAGCATGAAGAGCACCGACAGCACCACCAGGGTCCGAGCGCCCACGCCCGCCACCATCCCGATGTGGCCGAGGTGCCACTGGGATGCCAGGACAGAGAAGGAGAACGGGTCGCTGTTCAGCGCACCCGAGGGCGGCGGCGGCAGCGAACCGACCGACCGACCGAACTTGGCGAACGTCATCACCAGCCCGAGCAGCAGGGCGAGGTCCGCGATCCTGAGGACCACGAACGTCCGCGTCGACAGCGCTCCGATACCCGGACGCTGCCAGTGGTGTGCGGCAAGCACCCAGGCCGCGACGGCGGTCACCTCCCATCCGAGCCAGAACTGGAAGAGGTTGGGGCTGGCGATCATCGCCAGCAACCCGAACGTGAGCAGGCCGGCCAGCCAGAAGAAACGCCGGAACCCGGCGTCGCCGCGCAGAGATGCAAGCGCATGCACCTGGGCGGCGAGGGAGAGGACCAGCGTGGATGCCATGAACGAGAGGCTGAGTGGGTCGACGCGGATTCCCCACAGCACCAGGAAGTCGGTGGGGAAGAGGCGGCTGTCGGCTGCGGACGCCGACGTCGACTGCAGGTCCCAGAACGTCTCCGTGTTCTCGTAGGCGGGGACAACGTGGGTCAGCCGGTAGAGAAGCACGACGACCGCCGCTGCCAGGGCGATCCCGGTGAACGCGATCCCCGTCTGCGCGGCGCGGCGCGGGCTCTCGGCGAGGAAGGCCACCCCGACGCCGACCAGGGGGAGCAGGACGATCGCCCACGTCAGGTTGAGGATGACGGTCACGTCATGCGTCCAGCTCGTCGAGCTCGTCGAGGTCCGCGGTCTCGGCTCGCCGCCAGAGCAGCGCGGCGACCGCGCCGCCGACGATCAGCTCGGCGCACAGCGCCGCCAGCGTGAACAGCGCGAGAGCGTCGCCGAGCCGCGGGGTGGAACCGTCGCCGCTCTCCGCGAAGCCGACCGCGGCCACCACCGGGGCGCTGAAGAGCACGCTGAGCGACGCCAGCGCAGCAACGGCGTTGCGGTGGATGGTGACGCCGAGCAGGCCGATGGCGAACAGGACCGCGCTGAGGACGGCGTAGTGGGCCGGGCCGACGTTCACTGGGCGCCACCGCCGCGACCGCCGCGCTGCGCTCGCGACGCTGCCCGGTGCTCGCGACGCAACCGGCTGCGCTGCTCGCGAAGCCGCCGCTGCTCGGCGGCGCGATCGAGCACCCGTTCGTCGTCGCCGGTGCGGGCGATCAAGAGCCCGCCACCGATCGCCACGACGGCAAGCGCGGCGGCGACCCCGAGGCTCACCGGGGTGCGGTAGTGGAGCAGGGTGAGCAGAGGGGAGCCCGCCGCGGAGTTGGCGACGTCGTCGACCCTCGTCGCCGTGGTCCAGATCAGCAGCACACCGAGACCGGCACACACAGCGGTGGCCAGCTGCCAGCCGGCGGCCGGCCCGGGGATGTCGGCGAGCAGCGCCGCGTAGCCGCCGCGGCGGAGCAGGGCGGCGACGGCGAGCAGGCACAGCGCCGGCACCACCAGGGCGATGGCCCCGAGCAGGTAGGCGCCGGCGGCGATGAGGAGGATGCCGACGAGGACGTCCCCCGCCATCACCGCCAGCAGGACCAGGCGCGTCGATGGAGCGACGACGCTGGCCAGCGCGGCGAGCACGACGAGAACAGCAAGAACGTAGAACACCGCGGCGCTCACTCCCCCGTCGGTTGCGGGGCTGCGGCGGCGCGGAGAAACGCTTGCGGGGACGGCGCCTCGCTGGGGAGGCGGCTTCCGGCGCCGAACATCGGCGGCATTGTAGACGTCAAGGCAGAGCCGCCCTTGGCCTCAGCCACCAGGCCGGCGGCCCGGTCGTCACACCGCGTCGTCATCCTCGAGGTGGCGGTGGACGAGCGGGCGGGGTTGATCCCCGTCGGGGAGATGCTCGAGCAGGAGCGTGAGGACGAGGCCGAACAGCGTCATGATGATGCCGGCGGCCGTCACCGGGTCGAGCTGCACGCCGAGGACCGGGACGTTGATGCCCGAGGCCCACAGCCCGGTCGCCCCACCGGCGGCGCTGCGCTGACCGACGACGCCGGCGACGATGAGGAGGCCACCGGCGGTGCCCAGGTGATAGAGCCAGTTGCCGCTCCGCCTGGCGACGAACGCCGACGTGGTGGCGATCAACGCACTCACCAGCACGGCGACGATCCCGATGACCACCTGGCCGGGGGTCGGGGCTGCCGGGATCACCAGGATCACGAGGCCACCAGCCCGCCGCCGACGACCTCGTCGCCGTCGTACAGCACGCCCGCCTGGCCCGGCGCCACCTGGGTGACCGGTGGGTCGCAGGCGAGCAGCACGGAACCGGGCTCTGCCGCCGCCACGGTGACCGGCGCCGGCGCGGCGTGGGACCGCAGCTGCAGGGTCAGCGCCTCGCCGGGCGGGGCTGTGGCGTCGATCCAGTGCACATCGTCCAGCGTGACGGCGCTGCGCTCCAGGGCTGAGCGCGGCCCGACGGTGATGGTGTTGTTGCCAGCATCGACAGCAACGACGTAGCGCGGCTCGGTGTCGGGCCGCGTCGGCGCGACATCGATCCCCGACCTCTGGCCGACCGTGTAGAACGGAACGCCGCGGTGCTCCCCGATGGCGTTGCCATCGGTGTCGAGCAGCGCACCGGGGCGGAACCGACCTGCCAGGCGCCGCTCCAGGTCACCGGCGACGGTGCCGGTGACAAAGCAGAGCTCCTGTGAGTCCGGCTTGGCCGCCGTGACCAAGCCGAGCTCACGGGCAGCACGGCGAACCTCGTTCTTGGTCGAGAAGGCGCCGAGCGGGAACACGGCGGAGCGCAGTTGGCGCTGATCGAGGCGGTGCAGCGTGTAGGCCTGGTCCTTGAGCGCCGCCGCGGCGCGGTGGAGGGTGACACTCTCACCACGGCGTCCGCTGCGCGCGTAGTGCCCGGTCGCCAGGTGGGTGGCGCCGGCCTGCAGGGCGCGGTCGAGCAGGGTGCCGAACTTGATGGTCTGATTGCAGCGAATGCAGGGGTTGGGGGTGCGCCCCGCCGCGTACTCGTCGGCGAACACGGTGACCACCTGGGCCTGGAACTCGGGCTCGAGGTTCCAGCTGTAGTGCGGGATGCCCAGGGTGGTGGCCACCCGGCGCGCGTCCTCGACAGCGTCGACCGAGCAGCATCCGCGATCGCGATCGCGTTCGGCGTCGCGCGGCCACATCGCCAGGGTGATGCCGACAGTCCGCAGGCCGCGGGCCACGCACCGCGCGGCCGCGACCGACGAGTCGACGCCGCCCGACATGGCGACGGCCACCACGGCGTCGGCGGGCACGAGATCGAGCGGATCGTCCGGAAGCTCGGCGCGCGCACGTGCCGCGGCGCGCCATGCCGCAACGGTCATCGCCGCAGGTCAGCCGCCGGCGACGGCCGGGACGATCGACACCTCGTCGCGCTCGCCGACGGGCGTGTCGAGGCCCTGGCTGAAGCGGATGTCGGAGTCGTTGACGTAGATGTTGATGAACTGGCGGAGCTTCCCGTCCCCCTCGTAGAGGCGGTCGTGGAAACCCGGGTAGCGCTTCTCGAGGTCGCCGAGCGCCGCCGACACGGTGTCGCCCTCGACGGTGACCTCGGAATCGCCACCGGTCAGGCGGCGCAACGGACCTGGGACACGGATGCGAACGGCCATCGCGCGAGTATACCGGCGGCTCGCCAGCGCTCCGCCACCCGCTCAGCCCGCTGCGGGCAGCTCCACGGTCAGCGGGCTGCGCTGAGCCCGCTTGGCCGCGCCCGCGACCAGGTCGTCGAACACCAGCTGCGACCACGACTCCATGCTCAGGTAGTGGCGGCGCATGTCGCTGAGCAGCAGGCTCTCACCCTCGAGCTTGTCGGTCTCGCGCACCGACGTGGTGGCTGCGCTGGGCTCCACCAGGAAGACGAGCCCGAGGTGCACGCGCGACACCGGGGTGGTGTCGTCGTTGAGCATCGCCACCAGCCGGGCGGTGGCGGGTGACGCGCAGACAACCTCCTCCGCCCACTCCCTCTCCAGGCCGCCGATGAGGGGATCGCCGGCCGTCCCGTCACCGGGGTTGATGTGGCCGCCGACGCCGAGGGAGTAGAGGTGATGGAGGCGGCGCTCGCTCGATCGTCGCAGCCTTCGGGTGAGCAGGTAGGTGCCGTCGTGGGGGTGGTGCACGACGCAGTAGGGGATGATCTGCTGCATCGAGGGGTCGTCCTCGACGAGGTGGCGTGGCCGGTATTCCGACGCGGCGCGAATGGTGCGCAGCACCCGCTCCAACCCACCGGTGACCAAGCCGTGCCAGGCACCATCGGGAAAGATCGTCGTCCGGGGAACGCAGAGAACGTCCTCAGCCGACTCCGGCGACGTGGCGCGGCGGCGAGCGGGCGTGGCGGGGCGCGCGTCGGGCGCATCGACCATCGACCTCAAGGTCGTGGAATTCTACGTTGCGCCACCATGGGGTCATGCCGGAGCTCCCCGAGGTCAGCGCCCTCGCCGCCGGCCTGACCGGGCGTATGCAGGGCCGCGCCATCTCCGCGGTGCGGCTCCGCTCGATCGGGGCGCTCAAGACGTACGACCCGCCGCTTGCTGCGCTGGCGGGGGCTACGGTTGGCGGCTGGTCGCGCCACGGCAAGTTCCTCGACATGGCGGCCGGCGACCTGCACCTCGTCGTGCATCTTGCGCGGGCCGGGTGGATCCGCTGGCGGGAGCAGGTGACCGAGGCGCGGCCCAGCCTCCGCGGGCCGATGGCCCTTCAGGTGGAGCTCGCCGGGGGCGGCGGCATCGACATCACCGAGCAGGGCACCGAGAAGCGCCTCGCCCTCTACGTGGTGCGCAATCCCACCACCGACGTTCCCGGCATCGCGCGCCTGGGTGTCGACGTTCTCGACCCGTCGCTCGACGCCGGGCGCCTCGCCGAGCTGGTGGCGCAGCGGCGCGGCCAGCTGAAGACCGTGCTCGCCGACCAATCCCTGGTGGCGGGGGTGGGCAACGCGTATTCAGACGAGGTGCTCCACGCTGCCGGCCTCTCGCCCTTCCGGCAGGCGGCCGCCCTGAGCGCAGACGAGGTGGGGCGGCTGTCCGTGGCCCTGCGTTCGGTCATGGCCGAGGCTGTCGAGCGTGCCGCGGGCATCGACATCGGCGAGCTCAAACCCGACAAGAAGCAGCATCTCCGCGTCCATGGCCGCGCCGGCCAGCCGTGTCCTGTGTGCGGCGACACGATCCGCGAGGTGTCGCTGTCGACGCGATCGTTCCAGTACTGCCCGGGCTGTCAGACCGAGGGCAGGATCCTGGCCGACCGCCGCCTCAGCCGCCTGCTTAAATAGCCGTCAACGGCGCCGGGCCATGGTCAGGCCGTCGGCGATGGGAAGGATCACGGTGTCGACGTCGTCATTGGCGATGAGCCAGTCGTTGAACGCGCGGATGTGGGCGGCGTCGGCGTCACCGTCCGCGTCGGCCTCGAGCACCCTGCCGCTCCAGAGCACGTTGTCCACCAGGAGCACCCCGTTGGCGCGCAGCCGGGGGATCAGCTGCTCGGCGTAATCACGATAGCCGCGCTTGTCGGCGTCGATGAACGCGAGGTCGATGGTCGGCGACGGGTCCAGCGAGCGCAGCGTCTCCGACGCCGGACCGATGCGCAGGTCGATTCGATCGGCGACGCCGGCATCAGCCCAGTGTTTGCGTCCGATCGACGTCCATTCCTCGCTGACGTCGCAGCACACGAGGCGGCCGTCCTGGGCCAGCCCGCGCGCGATGCAGAGCGCTGAGTAGCCGGTGAAGGTGCCGACCTCGACGGCGCTCCTCACCCCGAGAGCGGCCGTCAGCACGGTGAGAAACGCGCCCTGCTCGGGCGCGACCTGCATTCCGCTGACATCGCCCAGGGCTGCGGTCTGCTCGATCAGCGAGCGCTGCACATCGTCCAGCGGCAGCGAGTGGTCGACGATGTACCGGTGGAGCGCTTCGTTGAGGAGGAAGCTCTTGGGGCTCATTGCGGGCGAACCGCGCCGGCGTCGTGCGCTGAGGTTGTTTTCGTACCCTGCTCCCGTGCCGCGCTGTCGAACCATCCTCTGGCCGGCGCCCGCGGTCGGCGGCGGCCGACGGTGAGGGTAGCTGCTGGGGGCGACCTTCAGCGAGCACTCTGGGCTCTGCGCGCGTACGACACCACCGCGCTCGCGACGGTGAGCGCGTCGGGGCCGCACGTGGCCGGCGTGTTCTTCGCGCCGGAGATCGAGGGAGACCGCATCCGTCTCCTTGCGGCCATCATCGACGGTTCGCGCAAGGCCGCCGACCTCGCCGACGACCCCAGGGTTGCGTTCGTGTGCTCGCCCGGGAACCCGTCGCGATGGATCCAGGGCTCAGGGACCGCGTACCGCCCCGACGCTGATGACGCCGGCCGGATGGAGATCTTCCGCAGGCTCGTTGCCCACGCTCCCGGCGCCCGCCAGTTCGTTGACGTGCTGGCGGTTCACCCGGTGATCATCGAGGTGCGCGACCTCAAGGTGGTCGAGGCGATCGGCACACCGCCCCTGCGACTCCACTTCGAGTAGCGGCGGCTGGGCCGGGCCGGCTCAGCGCGATGCCGCGACCAGGGTGGCGAGGTCGTCGAAGAACCCCGGGTAGGAGACGGCCACGCAGCCCGCACCGGCGATCGTCGACTCACCGTCCTCGGCCGCGACCAGCGCGGCGGCGATCGTCCAGGCCATCGCCAGCCGGTGGTCGCCGGCGGCGTCGAGCCGCGCCGGGCGCAGCCGCACCGGGCCGTCGATGATCAGCCCGTCGGGGATCTCCTCGACCGTCGCGCCGAGCGCGCGCAGCCCGGTCACCAGGGCGCCGAGGCGGTCCGACTCCTTGTTGCGCAGCTCGCCGGCCCCGTGGATCTCGGTGCGTCCCTCTGCCTGGGTGGCCACCACGGCGATCGCGGGCAGCTCGTCGATGCAGCGTGGCACCAGGTCGGGGTGCACGGTGACGCCGTGCAGCGACGCACCCCTGACGGTGACGTCGCCGACCGGCTCGACGCCGGCCGCCATCGACGCCTCCTCCACCTCGACACCCGCGCCCATCGCCTGCAGCACGTCGAGAACGCCGGTGCGCCCGGGGTTGACCCCGACGCCCGGGCAGCGCACCCGCCACCCCGGTCGCGCCGCGGCCAGCGCAAGGAAGAACGCCGCCGAGCTCATGTCGCCCGGGATGGCGATGCCGAACGGGTCGAGCGGTTCGGGGCGCAACGTTATCACCGCGCCGTCGCTGCTGAGGTCGGCGCCGCACGCGTGGAGAAGCCGCTCGGTGTGGTCGCGAGTCGGCAGCTGCTCGTGCACGATGGTGGGCCCCTGCGCGTTGAGCCCGGCGAACAGGATTGCCGACTTCACCTGGGCACTCGCCACCGCCAGGCGGTGCTCGATGCCTGCCGGGGTTGCCGTCCCGGTGATGTGCATCGGCGCATGGCCGTCGCTCGTGGTGACCACCGCGCCGACGGCGTTCAGCGGTTGCGCGACGCGATCCATCGGGCGGCGGCGCAGCGATGCGTCGCCGTCGAGGGTGGCGGTGAGGTCGTGCGCGGCGAGCACCCCGGCCATCAGCCGCATGGTCGTGCCCGAGTTGGCGCAGTCGAGAGCAGAGCTTGGCGAGCGGAGGGTTCGCCCGGGGCCGGCGCCGTCGAGTGACACCCGCCCCGCGTCGAACGGTCGCACCGCCCCGCCGCAGCTGCGCAGCACATCGGCGGTGGCGGTGACGTCGGCCGCCGGCGAGAGGTTGCCGATGTAGCTGCGCCCGCGGATCAGCGCGCCGAGGATGAGAGCGCGATGGCTGATCGACTTGTCACCAGGCACCGTGATGGTGCCGTCCAGGTGCGCGATGCCGCCGAGCCGCCTCTCCCCCATCACCGCCGTCTCGCTGCGCACGTCATGCCCGCTGCAGCATTCCGCGGAGGAAGTCCGCCGCAGCGTTCGCCCCGTCATCGGGACGCGCTGCCATCGCCTCGAGCAGGGCCGAGCCGACCGCCGCCGCCTCGCAGCGGCCGCGCAGCGCGAGCAGGTGTTCATGCCTGGACAGGCCGAAACCAATGGCCCGGGGCAGCGTCGTGTGGGTGCGGACGCGGTCGAGCAGGTCGAACGCCTCGGCGCCGACGTGGTTGCGCGCGCCCGTGGTGCCGGTGACGCTGACGCAGTAGATGAATCCGGCCGCAGTGCGGCAGGCCCGTTCGATGCGCTCGTCGGGCGTGGTCGGGGCGACCATGGGGATGAGCGCGAGCCCGTGTGTGGTCGCGGCAGTGTGGGCCTCGCCGGCCTCGTCTGCGGGCAGGTCGGGGACGATCAGGCCGTCCACCCCGGCGGCGGCCGCCTCGGCGCAGAACCGGTCGAGGCCCAAGCTGAGGACGGGATTGACGTAGGTCATCAAGGTCAGGGGCATCGTCACCCCGGCGGCGCGCGCGCGAGCAGCCTGCTCGATGGCGAGCCGCGCCGTCATGCCGTTGCGCAACGCCTGCCAGCCGGCGCGCTGGACGGTCGGGCCGTCGGCGAGCGGATCGCTGAACGGGATGCCGACCTCCGCGGCCGCACAACCAGTTTCCTGCACCGCAAGGAGCACGGCGACGGTGTCGTCACGCCGCGGGAAGCCCGCGGTGACGTAGGGGATCAGCGCGGGCAGGCCGTCGCTGCGATCCGCGGTGATCGCCGCACGCAGGCGCTCACCGGGCTGCATCGTCGTGATCCGTGTCGTGGGCGCGGACGGTGTCGATGTCCTTGTCGCCGCGTCCCGACAGACAGACCACGACGAGCGTCTCGACCGGCATCCCGGCCGCGAGCCGTTCCGCCTCGTGCAACGCGTGGCTGGACTCCAGCGCCGGGATGATGCCTTCGAGGCGGCACAACCTGTGGAATGCTGCCACCGCCTGCTCATCATCGGCGCTGGCGTAGCGCACCCGGCCGCTGTCCCGCAGCGCGCTGTGCTCCGGTCCCACGCCCGGGTAGTCGAGGCCGGCGCTGATCGAGTGCGCCGTCAGCACCTGGCCGTCCTCGTCCTGCATCAGGTAGCTGTGCGACCCGTGCAGGACGCCAGGGCGTCCGCGGTTCAGCGGTGCGGCGTGCTCGGTGGACTGCAGCCCGCGGCCGGCGGCTTCGACACCGATGAGCTGCACATCGGCGTCATCGAGGAAGGCGGCGAACATGCCGATGGCGTTGCTGCCGCCGCCGACACACGCGACCACGGCGGCCGGCAGGCTGCCGAGCCGGGCGAGGCACTCGGCGCGCGTCTCGTCGCCGATGACGCGCTGCAGGCGGCGCACCAGCGTCGGATACGGATGGGGCCCGACGCTGCTGCCGATCACGTAATGGGTGTCACGAACGTTGGTGACCCAGTCGCGGATCGCCTCGTTGGTTGCGTCCTTGAGTGTCCCGGCGCCGCTGTCCACCGGCACCACCTCAGCCCCGAGCAGGCCCATCCTGTAGACGTTGATCGACTGGCGGCGCATGTCCTCGCGACCCATGTACACCCTGCACCGCAGCCCGGCCCGTGCGCACGCCGTCGCGGTGGCCACCCCGTGCTGGCCGGCGCCGGTCTCGGCGATGATCCGTCGCTTGCCCATCCGCTCCGCGAGGAGCACCTGTCCCAGCGCGTTGTTGATCTTGTGCGCCCCGGTGTGGAGCAGGTCCTCGCGCTTCAGCCAGATCTGCGCCCCGCCTGCGGCGGAGCTGAGCCGTGACGCGTGGGTCAGCGGCGTCGGGCGGCCCGCGCAGTCGTGGAGCAGGGTGCGCAGCTCCTCATGGAATCCCTCGTCGGCGGCGGCCTCCGCCATGGCGTCGACCAGCTCGGCCAGCGCGGGGACGACCGTCTCCGGGACGTAGGCGCCGCCGTACGGTCCGAAGCGTCCCTCCGGCGCGCTCACCATCCCGCTCCCGGTGCCGCGGCGAAGGCATCGCGAGCCGCGGCGACGAACGCAGCGACCAGCGCGGGTTCCTTGACGCCGGGGGCTGATTCGAGCCCGCTCGACGCGTCCACACCACGGGGGCGCACCGTCGCGATGGCGGCGGTGACGTTCGCCGTGGTGAGGCCGCCGGCGAGGATCACCGGCCGATGCCGCGCCAGCGCCGCGGCGGCCACCTCATCGACGCGCCGCCCGGTGCCACCGGGCAGGCCGCCATCCCCGTTCGGGGCCGAGTCGAGCAGCACCAGGCAGTCGGGCCACCATTCGTTGGTGAACGCCGCTCGCGGGTCGCGGTCATTGATGGCGCGGATGACGGGCACGGACGCCTCCCACGCCAGCGACGGCGACACCGCCCCATGCACCTGGACGGCGGCGAGCCCGTACCGCTGTGCTGCCTCGTCGCACTCCGACACTGACGGCGCGACCATGACGCCGACCAGGCCGGCTCGGCCGCAAACCGAGCGACTCACAGCGCGCGCGGCGGCGTCGTCGACGTGGCGCGGACTCTCCTCGACCAGGACCAGGCCGAGCCAGTCGGCTCCAGCCTCGATGGCCACCTCTGCGATCTCCGGGGTGCGCACGCCACAGACCTTGACGATCACACCAGCCTCCGCCCGGCGGCAGCGGCAGACTCCGCAGCGGCGACCAGCTCGGCGACCAGCGCGCCCGGGTCGGCGTGGCGCATCAGTGCCTCCCCAACCAGCACCGCGTCGGCGCCTTCACCCACCAGCCGCTCGACATCGGCGGCGTCGCGCACGCCCGACTCAGCGACGGTGACGACGCCCGCGGGAATGCGCGCACGCAGGCGCGCGAAGGTGCGGAGGTCGGTGGAGAGCGTGGTCAGGTCGCGGTTGTTGATGCCGATGCAGGTGGCCCCTGCGGCGAGCGCGCGGTCGAGGTCCTCGTCGGTGTGCACCTCCACGAGCGCACCGGCGCCACAACGGCGGGAGGTGTCCAGGGCCTCCTCCAGCGTGTCACCTTCGAGAACTGTGGCGATGAGCAGCACCCAGTCCGCCCCGGCGACGCGCGCCTCGGCGATCTGCACCGGCGAGACCACGAAGTCCTTGCGCAGCACGGGCATCTCCACCGCGGCCCGGACCGCGCGGAGGTCGTCGAGGCCACCGCCGAAGTCGGGGCCGTCGGTGAGCACCGACACCGCTGCCGCACCCGCCGCCTCGTACGCAGCGGCCAGCGCAGCGGGGTCGACGTCGGCGCGCAGCGTCCCACCACTGGGCGAGCGTCGCTTGATCTCGGCGATCACCGTGCCACCGGCGAGGATGCGCTCGATCGCCGGGGCATGCTCGAGGTTGGCCGCGTGCGCGTACAGGGCGGCGCGACCGCAGTTGATCGACGCCACCTCGGCGTGTTTACGGGCAATGATCGGGCCAAGCGCGCCGAGCCGGCTCACGCCCGCCCGCCCGCCGGCGCGGCCAGCTGCACGCTGGTCAGCAGGTTGGCCAGCATCGCGCGGCCCTGTGGTGTGCCGATCGATTCGGGGTGAAACTGCACGCCCTCAACTGTGTGCTCGCGGTGCCGCACGCCCATGACGGTGCCGTCCGCGGTCCAGGCGGTGACCAGCAGGGCCGGCGGGAGGGCCGCCCGCTCCGCCACCAGCGAGTGGTAGCGAGTGGCGCGCAATGGGGATGGCAGCCCGGCGAAGACTCCGTCACCCTTGTGGAAGACGTCGCTGCATTTCCCGTGCATCAGCACAGCGGCCCTGACGACGCGGCCACCGCAGGCGATGGCAATCGCCTGGTGACCGAGGCAGACGCCGAGCAGCGGGATGCCGGCTCCCGCGGCAGCGCCCACCAGGTCGACGCAGATGCCGGCATCCTCGGGGCGACCGGGCCCGGGTGAGAGGACGATCGCCAGTGGCTGCGCCGCGATGATCTCCTTGACAGTGGCTGCGTCGTTGCGGACCACCGCGGTGTCGGCGCCGAGCTCGCCGAGGTACTGCACCAGGTTGTAGGTGAACGAGTCGTAGTTGTCGACGACCAGGACGCGGCCGAGCAGCGCGGCCTCGGCGAGCGTGCTCACAGGTCGTTCACCCTGCTGATGGCGAGGGCCGCGGCGCTCAACTTGTTGTCGATCTCGCGGGCCTCCTCTGCCGGCGTGGAGTCGGCGACAATGCCTGCTGCCGCCTGGAGATACGCATGCCCGCCGACCACCACCACGGTGCGCAGCGCGATGGCGGTGTCGACAGCTCCTCCGCTGCCAATGTAGCCGACCGCCCCGGCGTACGGTCCGCGGCCGTGCGGCTCGAGCATCGCGATGATCTCCATGGCCCGGATCTTGGGTGCGCCGGTCACGGTCCCCGCGGGAAAGCAATCGCGCAGCGCATCGAGCGCGGTGCACCCCGGCCGGAGCCGCGCCCTGATGCCGCTCACCAGGTGCATGACGTTCGAAAATCGCTCGACCACCGCGGCCTCGTGCACCTCGACGCTCCCGGTTGCTGCGACACGGCCGACGTCGTTGCGACCGAGGTCGACGAGCATGAGGTGCTCCGCCTGCTCCTTCTCGCTGGTGCGCAGCTCCGTCTCCATGGCAAGGTCGTCCGCCTCGGTCCGGCCCCGCCGCCTGGTGCCGGCGATGGGCCGGTAGTCGACGCGGTCCCCGCGCACCCGGACCAGCATCTCGGGGGACGCCCCGACCAGGGTGGCGTCGGGACCGCTGACATAGAACAGGTATGGGGTCGGGCTGGAGTCGCGCAGCGCGGTGTAGAGCGTGAACGGATGAGCGGACAGCTCGAGGCTGAACCGTCGCGAGATCTGGACCTGGTAGATGTCGCCCGCGACGATGTGCTCGAGCGCGCGTGTGACCGCGCCGAGGAATCGCTCACGCGGGAATGTGGATGACGCATCGGTGAGCTCCGGGCTGCGGAGGGTGGCGGTGCCACCGTCGCGCGATGGAGCCACGACCGCGCGCGGGTTGTCGACGGCACCGATGCGTGGCCGCGGCTGGGTGATGCGTGCGTGCAGCGAGTCGAGTCGCGCCCTGGCCCGCGCGTACGCCGCATCGACGTCGCCGTCCTCACGGCGCAACTGGGTGACCAGGAGAACCCGCGCGTGCGCGTGGTCGAACACTGTCAGGGTCCGGTACAGCGCAAAGCCGCTGATCGGCAGCGCCGGGTCGGCTGTCGTGGGCAGCGACAGCGTCTCGTAACACGCGGCGGCCTCATAGCCGAGATACCCAACCCAGCCACCGACAAACGGCGCCTCGAGCCCGGCCACCGGCGCCACCCGTTCCTCCAGGACCGCGCTCAGCGGGGCGAGCGGGTCGGCGCCGTCCGTGGCGGCGAATCCGACCGGGTCGTGCCCGAGGAAGGAGAAGCCGTGCATCCCGCCCGGGGCGGTCGCGGATTCGAGGAGGAAGCAGTGACCGTCGACGCCGAGGCGTTGCATCAGCGTGACCGGCGTCTCGTCGCCGGCGTCGAGCTCCATGACCAGCGGCACGACGTCGTGCGTGTCGAGGAGCTTTCTCGCTGCGGCGGCGGCGGGTCGCGCGGGCGGTCCGGTCATCGGCGTGTTGCTGCGACGCGGAAGCGCGACGCTAGGCCGAGGTGACGGCCCCGGCGCCGAGGTGCAGCGCGATCCGGTCGATGGCGGTCTCCAGGTTGGCCACCGAGTTCGCATAGCTGAGCCGGATGTGGCCGGCACCATGCGGGCCGAAGCTGCTCCCGGCCAGGGTGGCCACGCCCATCTCGTCGAGGAGCGCGTTCTGCAGCTCGCGATCCTTCCACCCGGTCGCGGTGACGTCGGGGAACACGTAGAAGGCGCCGGCGGGACGGTGGCAGCTGATGCCGGGGATGCGGTTGAGGCCGTCGACCAGGATGTCGCGACGGTGCCGGAACTCGCTGACCATCGCCTCGACCGCGGCGTCGGACTCCGGGGAGTCGAAGGCCTCGATGGCCGCCATCTGCGTGAAGGCGGCAGCGCATGAGGAGCTGTTGATCATCAGCGTGTCCATCTTGGCGGCGACCTCCGGCGGCATCGCACCGAAGCCGAGGCGCCAGCCGCACATCGCCCACGCCTTGCTGACGCCACCGAGCAGAACCGTCCGCTCCGCCATGCCGCTGATGCTGTAGAGGGAGACGTGGGCGCCGTCATAGCAGAGCCGTTCGTAGATCTCGTCGCTGAGCACCATCAGGTCATGCTCGATGGCGAGCTGCGCGATCGCCTCGCAGTCCGCGCGCGTGAGCACACCCCCGGTCGGGTTGGCCGGGGTGTTGACGATCAGCAGCCTGGTGCGCGGCGTGATCAGCGAGCGCAACTCCTCAACGTCGAGTCGGAAGTCATTGCTCTGGCGAATCGGCGCGGACACGGGGACCGCCCCGATGAAGTTGACCAGCGACCGGTAGATCGCGTAGCCCGGGTCGGGCACGATCACCTCGTCACCGGCCTCGATGGTGGAGAGCAGCAGGAACGCGAGGATGTTCTTGCTCCCCGGGACCAGCACGATGTTCTCGGCCGCGGTGGCAACGCCGGTGCGCTTGGTGACATATGCCGCGGTCGCCTCGCGCACCGCGGGGATCCCGCTCGCCGGGGTGTAGTGGGTGGCGCCGCCGTTGAGCGCGCGGGTGGCGGCGTCGATGATGTTCTGCGGTGTCTGGAAATCCGGCTCGCCGATCTCCAGGTGAATGATGTCGCGCCCCTCGGACTCGAGCCGGCGGGCGTGGGCAAGCACCTCGAAGGCACTCTCGGTGCCGAGGCGCGACATGCGCTCGGCCCAGCGAAAGTTCACGCCCGCACCGTCAGTGGAGGCAGGTCGCCTCGGTAGGGCTCAGGCTCGACGTCGACGGTCTCGACGCGGGCGTGGCTCGGCCCCTCGTGGAGCAGCCGCACCAGCTGGTCGACATGGTTCTGCGGCCCCTCGACGACACATTCGAGGCTGCCGTCCGCGCGGTTGGCGACGGTGCCGTGCAGTCCCGCACCATGGTCGAGGACGAAGGCGCGAAACCCCACCATCTGCACTCTCCCCCGCACGGTCGCACGCACGCGAACCTGCTCGGCCATGATGGCCGATTATAGGCTGCCCGCCGGCGGACCGGTCAGGCCGCGACGGGCGTGAGGCGACGGATGACAGGCAGCATGTCCTTGGTCGATGTCATCCTACTTCCTGCCAGCTCTGACATCAACGCGAGGATGCGGCGCTGCACGGGAGCCTCGTGGTCACGGCCGGGCAGGTACCAGTTGAGCATCCTGCTGATGTACTCGGGGTCCTCGAGCTGGCCGCACACGCTCGGCGATGTCACCGTCGTCGGGTGCTTGGGCGCATCGTTGGTGCTGCGCAGCATCCACAGCGTCATGCGCAGCACCGCGGGCAGCTCGTCCGGCTTGTTGGCGATCGCCTTGCGCAGGTACTTGGCGTAGCAGGCGGCGTGGCGAAGCTCATCGGCCGCGAGGATCTTGAAGATCTTGCGCAACAGCGGCTCGGGCGCGTTGTGGCTGAAGGCCTGGTACCAGTGGGCCAGCCGCTGCTCGCCGCAGAAGTGCATGGTCAGCGTCTCGATCGCCGGGCCCTCGGCAAAGGTGAGCCGCAGCCGCGGCAGCTCGGTGACCTCGTCGAAGGTCTCGCCGCACTGCTCGAGGTACTTGCGCAACACCATGTGGTGCTTCATCTCCTCGTAGAACCAGATGGAGACGAAGCTGCAGAAGTCGATGTCCGTGTAGAAGTCGCGGAGGAACATCTCTGTGGCGTAGAGCGCGCTCAACTCGGTGAGGCAGATCTGCCGGAGATCGTGGATCCACTGGTCGGTGAGCAGGCCACGGTCGATCGTGGTGAAATCGATCTCGTCGGTGAAGTTCCAGCGGGCACGTTCGAGGCGCACGAAGAGGTCGTCATAGAGCATGTCCTCAGTGTGCGGTGCCTGTACCCGGCAGGCCTTCGGCCCCAGCCCAGCAATTCACACGACAATTTTTGGCCATGCTGTCCATAATGGCCGCCATGTCGAAGCTCGCGCCTCTCGAGCGTACGCCGGCAGGCGATAAATGGGCCACCGCGGCCACACTACCACCGGAGATCACCGACCACCTGCTGGCCGAGGTGGACATCATCGCCCGCCGCATGACCCGGAGGATCGCGGCGGAGATCAACCTGCCGGCGCAGTTCCGCAGCATCGGCTACCTCCGCCTGGTCACCGGCGCGTGCCGCGACGCCCTCCGCACCCTGGTGCGGCTGCTGCGCGACGGCCGCGGACTGCGCACCGCGGACCTGCAGCGCCTCGGCAACATGGGCGCGCAGCAGGCGGAGATGGGGGTGCCCCTCGAGGTGCTCCTGGCCGCGTACCGGCTGGCGGCCCGAGTGGTCTGGCGCGAGCTCATCGGCGAGTCCGCCGGGCTCGAGGCCCTGCCCCGCGCCACGGTCATCGCCGTCACCGGCCAGGTGCTGGAATACCTCGACGAGATCAGTGGCGCGGTCGGTTCCGCATACCTCGAGACCCGCGAGCGGCTGATGCGCCGGCGCGACCTCGACCGCGACCGGCTGCTGCAGAGGCTGGTGGCCGGCGACGCCACCCCGGAGTTTCGCCGCCTCGCGGCCGCCGCCGAGCTGGACCTCCAGCCGCCCTACAACGTCCTGGCCTGCGCGGTCGCCTCCGCAGCGGCGGAGGGGTCGCTCGAGCGAGCGCTCCGGGAACGCAGCGTGCTCCTGGTCGCCGACCAGCCCGGGACCTGGATCGTGCTGGTCCCGGGTCGCGAACGCGTCGCCCAGGTCCTCGGGGACCCTCGGAGCTCGCTTGCCGACGAGGTGTGCTGGGGGATCGGACCCGTTGCGGTCACCCTCGAGGACATCGCCGAGAGCGCCCGCCGCGCCCGCGAGGCATTGCATGTCGGACTGCGACTCGACCCCACCGAACGCGTGTGGGACGACGCAGCCGTCGGCATCTTTGCCACGCTGGCCACCGACCCCGCCGCCATGGCTCGGTACGTGGACAACGTCCTGGGCGCGGTCCTGGCGGTGCCCGGCGTGCGTCGCGCTCCCCTTCTCGAGACGCTCGCCGCCATCCTGGCGACGCCGAGCCTCAACGATGCCGCCACCGTGCTCGGCCTGCACCGCCACACCATCGTGTACCGCACTCGGCGCCTCGCCGAGCTGGGCATCAGCCTCGACGCCCCGTCAGCTCGGCACCGCCTGTGGCTGGCGCTGCAGTGCAATCGACTGCTCGAGACGGCAACGCCACCGGCGGCCCATGCCGGGGCCATCCCGCCATCGGCCTCGTGAGCCGCCTCCCCACCGGCGAGGACTTCGCGGTGCTCGGTCTGCGGCCGGGGGCCGGCGCCAACGAGGTCCGCGCCGCCTACCGACGCCTGGCCAAGATCCACCACCCCGATCGCAACCCCGGCGATACCACTGCGCTGGAAACCTTCCAGCGGATCACCGACGCCTACGCCGCCCTGCGCGACCACAGCAGGCTGGCCTCGGGCACGGCGGCAGCCTCGCCGCTGACGGCGGCACGGGCCGCCCGGCAACGGGCCTCCTCGGCTGCCGGCAGCGAGACGTCGGCCACCCCGCTTGCCGACATCCCCGTCGGTGGGGCGGTCTGGGTCGACGAGGGCGCCGTCCTGGTGGCGCCCGATCGGACTGCAGCCCTGCGGCCTGCCGCCACCGGTGTGGCCTTCCCCACCGCCGAGCAGGTCATCCGCGTCGAGCGCCGGGCGGACGGGCTCCACGTGTTCCTGCCGCCGCGGCCGTCGGCGCGGTGGAAGGTGGGCAGCGAGGCGGAGACCGAGGGCATGGCGGTGGCCGCCCTGTGGGTCGGCGAGCACCCGGACGGCCCGCTCGGGTCGCCCTCGGCCGCGCGGGTGCCGCTGCGGCTGCTCGGCGGCACGGTCGGTGAGATGGAGCTGGGGGCGCGCGGCTGGACGGCGGCCGGCGCGCTGTCGATCGACGGCGACGGGCTGTGGACCATCGACCTGGCCCAGCCGGTCAGCGCCGAGCCGCACCCACAGACGCGCCTGCGTGTCCTGCGCGACGCCGACGGCTTCCGCGTGCACGCCGACCTTCCCGCTTCGGAATGGTCACCGACCGTCGACCCGGGTGAGGACGGCCGCGCCCCGGTCGTCGACGCGATCCTGGCCGGGACGCGCTACTCGCGCTAGCCGGCGCGACGCGGCAGGCTGGAGGGGCCGCCGCTCACTTGGCGACCAGCGCGTCCCCCTCCACCTCGCGGGCGAGCATGAAGAGCAGGTCGGAGCAGCGGTTGAGATAACGGAGCACCTCGGCGTTGGCGAGGCCACCCGCCCGGTCCAATGTCACGGTGCGGCGCTCGGCGCGCCGGACGAACGTTCGAGCCAGGTCCAGCGCAGCCGCGACCGGCGTGCCCCCGGGGATGACGAAGCCCTTGGGCAGCTGGACACGCGCCTCGAGGTCGTTCACCTCGGCATCGAGTGCCTCGATCATGGCCGGCCTGACGGTGGCGAAGTGCTTGGCCAGCAGCTCGCGATCCCCTGTCGCGGTGGCCAGCTCCGCGCCGACGGTGAAGAGATCACGCTGCAGGTCGAGGATCCGGCCGGCAAGCGCGCTGCCCGCACACAGCGCGCGAGCCAGGCCGAGGGCGGAGATCGCCTCGTCGAGCGCCCCGTACGCCTCGGTGTGGAGGTCGTCCTTGGGAACGCGACCTCCGTAGAGAAGGCTGGTCTCGCCACCGTCGCCGTGGCGGGTGACGATGCTCACGCCACCCAGCCGCCCTCCGCGGCGGCTTCGGCCATGATCTCCAGCGCCACATCCTCGTGGCCGCGGGCGCGCTCCTCGACCCACTTGCTGGCGGCCAGGGTGGCGGTGGTGGCGTCGCCGACTGCCGTGGTGATCTGGCGGGTGAGCTGGGCACGAACATCACCGGCGGCGAAGATTCCGGGCACGCTGGTCATCATGGTCATCGGGTCGGTGAGGTAGTAGCCGCCCTTGTCGTGCTCGACGTGGGAATCGATCAGCGTCGTGTTGGGGATGAACCCCACAAAGATGAACACGCCGCCGACGTCGAGCCGCGAGCGCGCACCGGTGACGGCGTCGAGAAGGCCGAGCTGGCTCACCTTGTGCTCGCCGTTGATCGATTCGACGACCTTGTTCACCAGGATGTCGATCTTGGGGTGGTTGCGCGCCTCCTCCATGAGGATGGGCTGGGCACGGAACTCCTCGCGGCGATGGATCAGCGTCACCTTGGTGGCGTACCGGGTCAGGAAGACAGCCTCCTCGACGGCGGCGTCGCCACCTCCGATCACGGCGAGCTCGAGGTCCTGGAAGAAGGCGCCGTCACACACCGCGCAATACGACACCCCCCGACCGGCCAGCTCCACCTCGCCGGGCACACCGAGCTTGCGAGGGTTGCCGCCGGCGGTGACGATGACGGCCGGGGCGCGGTATTCGCCCGCCTCGGTCTCGACGACCTTCATCCCATCGGCATCGACCCGGATGCGGGTGGCCGGGGAGTAGACCATCTCCGTGCCGAAGTGCTCGGCCTGGGCGAGCATGGCGGCGGCGAGCTCGCCACCGAGGATGCTCCGGAAGCCCGGGTAGTCTTCGATCAGCTCGGTGTTGAGCAGCTGACCTCCAGGGGCCTTGGCCTCGATGACCACGGCGCGCACCTTGCTCCGGCCGGCGTACAGAGCGGCGGTCAGACCGGCGGGACCGGCTCCGATGATGGCGATGTCGTAGTCGTTCACTGTGCCTTCACCGTACCCGATCGCGGGCTCTCCGAAGCGTTCACAGCCTGCTCACCGGGCGGCGAAGGTGCGCAGCTCGGCGATCACGCGGCTCACCTGTATGGCGTAGGCCTGGGCACTGGACTTGCTGGCCAGCGTGAGGATCCCGACCACCTGCCCGCTGCTGTCGATGACCGGTCCCCCGCTGTTGCCCGGGTAGATGATCCCGCCGGTGAGGACGAGCATGTCGTGGTAGTCGGTGGTCACCGGCGGCTGGCCGGTGGTGGTGTCGCCGGTGACCGGGACGTCCGACTGCACGCCTGTTGCCGACTCGAACGTGATGTCGCCGTGCCCGGTGGCGTGGCTGCTGGCGATGACCACCACCGGCTGGGGCAGCCCGCTGAGCAGCGTGGTCAGTGGCGCCAGCGGCACGCCGGGGAACCCGTCGCGGCTGCGCACCACGGCGATGTCGAGGTCGCGGTCGACGCCGATCACGGTCCCCACGTGGGAGGAGCCGTCGCGGCCGCGGATGCGCACCGCCAGCTGGCCCTGGACGACGTGGGCGTTGGTGACGAAGTCGCCCTTGGCGTCGACGAGCCACCCGGTGCCCAGCCCCACCGAGCTGCTTCCCAGGGCCTCGATCGTCACCGTCCGGCCGAGCACTGCACGAGCCACATCGTCGATCGACAGCGACGGTGAGGGCACCACCTCGGTGGCCGCCGGCGGGCGCGCCGGCGGTGCCGTCCGCGCCACCTCCGTCCGGTTGACCGTGGCCAGGAAGGCGACGACCCCGACGAGGAGGGCGGCCGCGGCGGAGGTGAGCACGCGGACGGCCTGCGAGTTGAGGGCCGGGCGACGAGGTGCCACGGCGGAATTGTGCGCGAGCGGGCTCGCGCGGGCGAGTCGACGGCCGCGCCCAGATCGTCCTACGCGGTGTCGAGCTGGGGATCGAGCACGCCGGACTCAGCGAGGCGGCGCAGGGCGTGGGCGCGGTGGGACACGCGGTCCTTGGCGCGCTCCCCGGCTTCGCCGAAGGTGATGCCGAGGTCGTCGCTGAGAAAGATGGGGTCGTAGCCGAAGCCGCCGTCGCCGCGCGGTTCGACGATGACGCCGTGGCACTCGCCGTGCGCGACGACGGGGTCGGCACCGGGCCGCGACAGGGCCAGCGCACATACGTACCGGGCGTGGCGGTCGCCCGGGGTCCGGAGGTTCACCTCGGCGAGCAGGCCCCGCAACCGGTCCTCGTCGGTGGCGTCCGCGCCGAGCCATCGCGCCGATGACGGCCCCGGCCAACCGTGCAGCGCTTCGACCTCGATGCCGCTGTCGTCGCCGAGCGCGGGCAGGCCGAGTGCGGAGCTGGCGGTGGCCGCCTTGGTCAGCGCGTTGTCTGCGTACGTCGGCCCCGGCTCGGGGACCTCGTCGACGAAGCCGGCCTGCTCGAGCGAGCGCACCACCCACGACGACCCGGCGAGCAGCCGTGAGAACTCGGTGATCTTCGCCGCGTTGTTGGAGGCGATGATCAGCACGCGCCGGGTGCGGTCAGGCGCGAGGCCGGCGCTCACGCTCGGCCGAGCGCCTCCGACTGGATGCCGAACAGCGCCTGCATGCCGGTCGCGGCGAGGCCGAGCATGCTGTCCATCTCGGCGCGCGAGAACGGCTCGAGCTCGGCGCTGCCCTGCAGCTCGATGAAGCGACCGTCGCCACTGCCGACGCAGTTCATGTCGGTGTCGGCCGCCGAATCCTCCAGGTAGTTGAGGTCGAGTCGCGGCTCGCCGGCGATGATGCCCGCGCTCACGGCGGCGACCTGCCAGCGCAGCGGATCCAGCGTCACCAGTCCAGCGGCACGCAGCTTGCCGACGGCCAGCGCCAGGGCGACGTACCCGCCCGTGATCGACGCCGTGCGGGTACCGCCGTCGGCCACCAGGACGTCGCAGTCGATGAAGATGCTGCGCTCGCCGAGAACGGAGAAGTCGACCGCGGCGCGCAGGCTGCGGCCGATCAGCCGCTGGATCTCCTGGACGCGCCCGTCGACGCGTCCCCTGCGCCCGTCACGCTCGGTGCGCGTCATCGTGCTGCGCGGCAGCATGGCGTACTCCGCGGTGACCCACCCGCGCCCGCTTCCCTTGCGAAACGGGGGAACGCGCTCCTCGACGCTGGCAGCGCAGAGAACGCGCGTGTCGCCGACCGTGATCAGCGCGCTGCCTTCGGCGTACGGCAGCGGCCCGAGCTCGATGGTGGTCGGCCGCAACTGGTCAGCCGCTCGTCCGTCAGGTCGCATGGCGTCGCAGTGTACTGGCCGGTGCCGATGCCGACGTCAGCGCTTGAGCACCTTGGCGAGGACGAGGATGCTCGCTTCGAAGAAGATGATCAGCGGGATGAACAGCGCTGTCGGCGTGTAGGGGTCCGCCCCAGGGGTGACCAGCATCGCTCCGATGATGATCCCCACCCAGATGACCTTGCGCTTGCGACGCAGCATGCGTGACGACACGATCCCGAGGAGACCGAGGAGCACGATGACCACGGGCAGCTCGAAGGTCACGCCGAAAGCCACGATCAGGAGGATGAGGAACGACAGGTACGAGTTGATGTCGGGGAGGTAGACCGCGCTGTTGCCGAGGAAGGTGGCCAGGAAGTTGAGCCCGATCGGCATCACGAAGTACGCGAATGCGGCGCCACCTGCGAAGAGCAGCAGCGCCGACGCGATGAACGGCCCGACGAACTTCCGCTCCACCGGGCGCAGCCCCGGTGACACGAATCCCCACGCCTGCCATAGCACGATCGGCAGCGCACCGACCAGGCCGACGATCATCGAGATCTTGATGGGGATGGTGAGCCCCTCGGTGGGGCTCGTGAAGATCGCCGTCGACGTGATGTGGTTGTTTGTCTTGCCGAGGACGGTGGTGAGCGGCCGAAGCAGGAAGTCGACGATGGCGCTGTGGAAGACGAACGCGGCCGCCGTGGCGGCAATCCAGGCGATGAACGAGATGATCAGGACGCGGCGGAGCTCCTCGAGGTGCTCGACGATGGTCATGCGGCGTTCGTCGCCGGCCACTCGCTGCACCTCTGAGCGCCTCCGCCGGAAGGCGGTCAACGTCAGACCGGGGTGGTGTGGTCGCCCTCGCCGGCAACGGGCTCCGCCGGCGCCGTGCCGGGAGTGCCTCCGCCAACCGGTGCCGGCTGGGACAGGGGTCCCGGCGGCGAAGGGGCCTCCGCGCCTGAGGTGGCGGCGGGAGTCGGCGAGGACGCGGGGGCGTCGTCGGGGCGCGTCGCCTTGTTGAACTCATCGCGCGTCTCGGATGTCGCCTTCCGGAACTCGCGGATGGCGCGGCCCAACCCGGAACCGATGTCTGGCAGCTTGCCCGGGCCCCAGATGATCAGGACGATCACGAGGATGACGGCGATGTAGCCCCAGTGTCCGGCGCCCAGGCCTGGCATCGCGATGAACCTCCGTGATCTCCCTGGTCGGTTGTCCGACCGGCCTCCCGTGAGGCAGTTCGACTCTAGCATCGCACCCGGCGAATCCCTGAGGACTCGCTGAGACGCTGCTCCTACCTACGCAGCCGGTCCCGCGGCGGATGACATCCCCGCCGACGTCGCCGGGGCCGCGCGCAGCCCGGCAGCGAACCCCTCGATGACGCGGTTGATGTCGGCCGGGCTGTGGGCGGTCGAGATGAAGCCGGTTTCGAACTGCGAGGGCGGCCAGAGCACCCCACCGCGCCGCCAGGCTCGATGGACGCGCGAGAAGGCGGCGGTGTCGGCCCGGGCGGCCTGTGCGTAATCGCCGACGGCCGGCGTGCCGATGAACGGGGTGATCATGCTGCCGGCTCGATTCACCGCGCAGGCCACGTCCGCGTCGGCCGCCGCCTGCGCCAGGCCGGCGGCCAGCGCCACGCCCAGCGCCTCGAGTCGCGTGTAGGCGTCGCCGGCCCTCAGCTCGTCGAGAACCGCGCACCCCGCGGACATCGCCAGCGGGTTCCCCGACAGCGTCCCGGCCTGGTAGACGTCCCCGGCAGGGGCAAGCCGCTCCATCAGGGCCCGCGGTCCGCCGAACGCGCCCACCGGCAGCCCGCCACCGATCACCTTGCCAAGGCAGGTGAGATCGGGGCGAACCGAGAACAGCTGCTGAGCGCCCCCGTACGCCAGCCGGAAGCCGGTGATGACCTCGTCGAAGATGAGCAGGACGCCGTGCCTCGCGGTCAGTGCGCGCAGCGCGCCCAGGTATCCCTCCGCCGGCAGCACGCAGCCCATGTTGCCGGCCACCGGCTCGACGATCAGTGCCGCGACACGCTCACCCTCGCGGTCGAGCGCCGCCGCGACCGCGGCGACATCGTTGTACGGCACCACGATGGTGTCGGCCACCGCCGCGGCCGGCACCCCGGGCGAGCCGGGCAGGCCGAGCGTGGCCACCCCCGACCCGGCGACCGCCAGGAACGCATCCGCGTGGCCGTGGTAGGCGCCGGCGCACTTCACCACCCGGTCGCGCCCGGTGACGGCTCGCGCCAGCCGCAGGGCGGACATCGTC
>DATBEL010000096.1:0-67865 GCA_036276135.1 Candidatus Dormiibacterota bacterium | reverse complement strand
AGCTCAACAACGCCGAATGGCCATGCCCCCGACAGGAATCCGTACACAGCCGAGAGCACGCACCCGCAGGCAAACGCCAGCACGAAGCCGCGACCCCGGCCCTCCAGCGCGTACATCAGCATCATGAAGGTGAGGGCGACGACGCCATACAGCGTGACCGCGAGGGTCATGGCTCCTGGCCTCCCACGATCGACAGGATATTCGGGAGTAGGATGAGGTCGTGGAACAGCCTGGCCGCGGCATCTTCAGCTGGCTGCCGCCGGCGCTGCGACGCCTCGAGCACCGGCTCGGGGCCAAGCGCGACGACCGCACTCTCTGGGTGTGGGTGGTCCCGGCGGCCACCGTGGTGGTCACATTCGTGATCCTCGCCTTCATCGGCATGCAGGGCAAGGTCGACCTCTTCCTGACCGTGCCGATGGCGCTCACCCTCTCCGTGTTCCTCGGCTCGCTGTCCGCCTTCTACCTGACCGCCGCCAGCTCGGACGAGAACGAGGGGGACGACGACGACCGCTGGCCCGGTCCGGCTGCTCCGCAGGGCCCGTCGCCCATGTCGGCGCCACGCGGCGTGGTTCCGCAGCCGCGCCGGCCATCGCCCGACCCCAAGGCCGAGGAACGCGCGCCGGTCGGCGCGGGCTCCGGCCGCCGCTGACCGCGCGGTCGCGCTGACACTCAGGGTCCCGGCGCGGCCATGTGCTCCGCCAGGTAGCGCATCGCGATCGGGTAGCGGTACTCGATGCCCATGTGTCCGGCGTTGAACATCTCGAAATGCACATCGGTGATGCCCACCGCGGTGAGCGCGTCGCGGAAGGCCACCGCCCCGAGCTCGAGGAACCACTCGTCCCGGGTCCCGCCGTCGATGTAGATGGCGCGCAGTGACCGCAGCGCATCCGCGTGGCCGGGCACCATGCGCACCGGGTCGCACGCCAGCCACCGCTCCCACACCTCCGGGATCATCCGCCCGCTGCGCACGTCGAACGGCAGCCGGACGGTGCCATCGTCATCGGTCGAGTAGGCCGCGGCCATCGCCCACATGTTTATGAGAACGGCGTCAGTCGGGCGCGACATCATCGGACGGGTGCGGACGTCGGTGAGAAAGCGCTCATATGACCCGTCGTACTCGTCGCGGAGCGCGCGCACCACATCGGGCACGTCCTTCCAGTAACAGAGCTCGAAGAGAGCGTCGCCGGCGTGGGTGGCCAGCGCGCCGAACACATCGGGGCGCAGCATCGGCGTGATCATCGCGCCGTATCCGCCGCTCGACTTGCCGGTGATGGCGCGGTGACCTGGGTCCGCCAGCGTGGGGAACCGCGCATCCACGAAGCTCACCACCTCGTCGCACAGGTAGGTGTGGTAGCGGCCCGTGCCCGGTGAGTCGACGAACTGGCTGCCACCGAGCGACGTCCAGCAATCGACCATCACCACCAGGCAGGGCGGGACGCTCGGATCGCTGAAGAGTGTGTCGATGAGCTCGATGACGTTGGGGCGGAATGCGCTGCGGTTGCGCCACATGTCGACCTGCCCGGTGAACCCCTGGATGAGGTAGATCGCCGGCACCCGCGCCGCCGCATCGTCCACCGCCGGCGGCGTGTACACCAGCAGCGGACGCGTGGCTGGATCACCAAGCGCGTTGCCACGCAACGCCTCGCTCTCGATCACAAGCTCGTCGAGGCGCCCGCGCAGCGGTCGATGCCAGGGCGGCCCGACGGACCAAGCCGCCTGCTCGCTCACATCCGTCCCGCCACCACGCGCGTGACGCCGAGGCTGTCGCGGTTGCTCCGCACCTCACGCAACCCTGCCCGGCGCAGCACGGTGGCCGTCGCCCGCGCCAGGTACGGAGCGATCTCGACGAGAACGTACCCACCGGGTCGCAGCCACGATTGCGCGTCCGCGGCGAGGCGGCGCACCAGGCCGAGACCGTCCTCGGACCCATCGGTCAGGGTTCCGCGTGGCTCGAACTTGCGGACCTCGACGGGCAGGCTGCGCACCTCGTCGCGAGCCACGTACGGCGGGTGGATGGTGAGCACGTCCACCTCTCCGCGCAGGCTCGACGGCAGCTCCACGAGCATGTCGCTGACCGCGAACGCCACGTTGTCCAGGCCGAGTTGCCGTGCGTTGGCCCTGCCGAGCTTGACCGCCTTCGCCGAGATGTCCAGCGCCCACACCTCGCTGCCGCGCACCTGCGCTCCGATGGCCAGCGCCATCGCGCCCGAACCGGTGGCGACGTCGACCGCCACGCGCCGGCCACGTCGCCGTCTCAGGGCGCGCACCGCATGCTCCACCACCAGCTCGCTCGAGGTTCGTGGCGAGAAAACACCCGGCCGTACCATCAGCCTCAGCCCGCAGAACGTGAAGTGACCGGTGATGTAGTTGACCGGCTCGCCCGTCAACCTGCGTTCGACCAGCGCCTTGAAGTGCCGCCGCTGCGACTTGCTCACCTCGTAGTCGGCGAGGCTGTCATCGTCGGGTTCGACATCGAGGACGTGGGCCAGCAGCACCTCCGCATCCCATCGCGCCAGGCCGGGTTGCCAGTGCTCGATGTTGCGCGACCGGGAGATCCGTTTCTCTGCCGCGGACAGCAGATCTTCGCCGGTGGCCCGTAGACTGGATGGCGTGGAGACCGCACCGCGGCTCGCAACGGCGGACATCCCGCGCATGGTAGACGAGCAGACCAGCCCCGCCCGTCGAAGGGCAGCGTTCTTCGATGTCGATCGCACGCTGCTGCGCGGCTCGTCGTTGCTCCACGTCGCCCGGCCGATGCGGCGTGCCGGTCTGCTGCCGACCCGCGCCATGCTCCATTCGCTGGTCATGCAGGCGCGCTTCAGCCTCTACGGGTTCGACGAGACACAGATCCGCGAGGCCGTCCGCGGCGTCGGCGCGCTGGTCGAGGGCATCGAGGCGGGGCGGCTGCGGAGCTTCGGGCACCGGAACATCCCGCTGCACGTGCTGCCGCGGGTGTACGCGGAGGCGAATGCGCGGATCCAATGGCACCGCGGTCGCGGCGATCTCGTCTTCCTGGTGTCGTCCTCGCCTCGTGAGTTCATCAGCGAGCTCGGCAACCTCCTCGGCGTCGACGGTGTCGCTGCCACCGATGCGGAGCTGCGCAACGGGCGCTACACCGGCCGCATCATCCGTTTCTGCCACGGCGAGGCCAAGGCGGCAGCCGTGCGCGACCTCGCCGTTGCCTACGACGTCGACCTGACGACGTCGTACGCATATGGCGACAGCTTCGTCAGCGACCTGGCCATGCTCAACGAGGTCGGCAACCCGGTCTGCGTCAACCCGGATCGGGCGCTGGCGGCGGCGGCCGCGCAGCGAGGGTGGCCGATCGAGCGATTCCAGAACGCCGGTGCCTTCCCCGCACGGAGGGCCATCAGCCGGCTTCCGCGACGCGTTGCCAGTGCTTCCCGTCCAGCCGTCCGTCGAGCCCACAGCAATGTCCGAAGCAAAGCCCGGTCTCTGCGCGACCTGTGAGCACGCCCGCACGGTTCGCGGGGCTCGCTCGCGCTTCTGGATGTGCGCGCGCGCCGAGACGGAGCCGGCCTTCCCGCGCTACCCGCGATTGCCGGTGATCACCTGCTCGGGATACGACCCGGGCGCCCCGCGTCCGGTTCGACCCGGCTGACGCTCAGTTGGCGAGCCGCGACGCGAGCCAGGCGAGCCGCGCGGGGGCGCGGTCGATCGCCACGAGCTGCGCCGCGGTCGGCGACGGGAGGCCGGCGCGGGCGGCGAAGCTCGCCAGGCTCAGCGCACCGCCGATGCGGGTGCGGTGCAGGACGAAGGCGCCGACGAGCGTCTGCGTGTCGCCCCCCATGGTGGTCACCGCATCGCGGAACCCTGCGGCGCGCACCAGCTGCACGACGGCGCTGTCGAATCCTCCGTAGGGGTAGGCGAAGTCGAGAACGGGGTGGCCGAGCAGAGTCTGCAGCGCCGCCTTGCCACCGTCGATCTCCGCGAGCGCAACCGCGGGCGAAACGCTGGCCAGGTCGAGGTGATGCATGGTGTGTGAACCGATCACCAGTCCCTCTGCGTCCATCCGCCTCACCTGCGCGGCGGTCATGTAGCCCGAGTGGCCGACGAACCCACTGACCACGTAGTCCGTGGCGACGAACCCGTACCGGACCAGCACGGGCGCGGCGGCGGTCGCGAAGTCCACGTAGCCGTCGTCGAACGTCAGCATCACCGGATGCGGCGGCAGACTCCGCTTGCCGGCCAGGGCCTGCATCAGCATCGCGGGGCTGATGGGCGTGGCTCCCTCGACGTGGAGGAGAGCCATCTGCCGAGCGAACATCGCCGGCGAGATCGACAGGTTGAAAAGCGTGACGTCAGACGAGCTCGGCGACACCTCGAGCACGTGGTGGTAGACGAGGATGGGGATGGTGAGCGCGCCGCGCGGCGCCACGACGGTGATGAGGCTCGGAGCGGTGCTCGCCGGCGGCAGCTCCGCGGCTGAATTGGGCACGCCCACGACGTCGGGCACATCCGACGAGAGTGCGAAGCGCGCCGGTGCCAGCAGGGGTGCCGCACTGGCGCACACCAGGCCCAGCGCCAGCACCATCATCAGGCCGATGAATCGGCGGGTGCTGCGACGTACACGGAAGCGGCTGCAGCTCACTCAGTCAGGATACCGCCTGCGCTCGCTGCACCCGTCTGCGGCAACCAGATCGTTTTGACGTTGACGAACTCGCGAATGCCGAAGCTGGCAAGCTCGCGGCCGTAGCCGCTTTCCTTGACGCCACCGAAGGGAATGCGCGGATCGGAGTGTGTCATGCCGTTGATGAACACACCACCGCTCTCCATGCGCCGCGCCAGCGACAGGCCCCTCTCCTCATCGCGCGTCCAGATGTTGCCGCCGAGCCCGAAATCTGAATTGTTCGCGGCTGCGATCGCCGCATCCGCTGAACTGACGCGCATGACCGCGGCAAGCGGACCGAAGGTCTCCTCGCGGAAAGCGGGCATCTCCGCGGTGCAACCGGTGACCACGGCGGGGGTGAAGTAGTAGCCGCGGCCCTCCGGACGCGCGCCACCGCATCGCAGCGTTGCGCCCATGGCCAGCGACTCGCGCAACTGGCGCTCGATGGTGTCTCGCAGATCGCCGCGCGCCAGCGGACCCATGGTCACCGAGTCCCGCGTGGGGTCTCCGACCACCATCGCCATGGCGCGTTCGACGAGCAGCTCCTCGAACTCGGCGGCGACGCTGTCGACGACGATGAATCGCTTCGCCGAGATGCAACTCTGGCCGGCGTTCTGGAAACGCGACCTGGCGGCCACTGTGGCGGCCTCCTCGACGTCGGCGTCCTCAAGGACGATGAAAGCGTCGGATCCGCCGAGCTCGAGCACCGCCGGCTTCAGGCTCTTCCCTGCCGCGGCGGCGACGCTGCGCCCGGCAGCGGTGCTGCCCGTCAGGGTGACCGCGGTGATGCGCTGGTCCTCGATGACCGCGGCGACGCGCTGGTTGGGGATCAGCAGCACCTCGAAGACACCATCGGGAACGCCGGCGTCCCTGAACACCTCGCCGATGGCGAGAGCGCAGCCGCTGACGTTGCTGGCGTGCTTGAGCACCCCGCAGTTGCCTGCGCAGAGCCCCGGCGCCGCAAAACGGAACACCTGCCAGAGCGGGAAGTTCCACGGCATCCCGGCAAACACCGTGCCCAGTGGCTCGAAGGCGACGAAGCTGCGCGGACTGTCGCTCGGGGCTGGCTCGTCAGCGAGGAAACCGGCGGCGTGCTCGGCAAACCACTCGCACGCGAACGCGCACTTCTCGACCTCGGCACGCGCCTCCGCAATCGTCTTGCCCATCTCCGCGGTGATCAGCGCCGCCAGCGGGTCGCGGCGCTGCGCGAGCAGGCCGCCGACCGCGGCCACCAACCGGCATCGGTCCTCGATCGGCGTCGCCCGCCATCCCTCCCGGCGCGCCAGCGCACGATCCAGCGCGGCGTCGACGTCACTCTCGGAGTGCACCGGATAGCTTGCGATCTCCTCCTCCGTCGCCGGATTGACGGAGCGCATCGCCTGTACCTGTATGGCCATCTCACGTCCTCCAGACACCGATGGTAGGGGGCCGTCCACGACTCCGTCGGCGCGCGTCGATGCCGTAGGGTGGCCGGAAGTGACCACCCTGGCTCGATCCACCGTCGTCCAACGCCTGGGCGGCCGGGTGATCGGCGCCTTCGCCATCGTGTATGTCATCTGGGGCAGCACGTACCTGTTCATCCGCCTGGCGTCGGAGACCATCCCGCCCCTGCTGATGGCAGGCATTCGCTTCATCATCGCCGGCGCCATCCTCCTGGCCATCACCACTCGCTTGAGCAGCGGTCGCGAGAGGGATCCGATCGGCCGCCGGCAATGGGGCGCTGCGGCGGTCACCGGCGCATTGCTGCTGCTCGGCGGCAACGGCGGCGTCGCCTACGGCGAGCAGTTCGTCCCATCTGGAACGGTTGCGCTGCTGGTCGCCACCGTCCCTCTCTTCATCGCCCTGTTCAGCGCGCTCTTTCTCGGGCAGCGTCTGCGTCGGGTGGCCGTCGTCGGCATCGGCGTCGGCCTGCTCGGGACGGCGGTCCTGCTCCGCCCCGGAGGCGGCGCCGCGGACCCCGGTCACATGCTCCTGGTGCTGGTATCGCCACTGTCGTGGGCGACCGGCTCCCTGTACGCGACCCGCGGCCCCTTGCCGAAGCGCCTGCTGGTGGCCACCGGCATGGAGATGCTCTGCGGCGGCGCGATGCTGATCGTCGCCGGGCTGATCAGCGGCGAACTGGCCAGCCTGCACCTCGACAGGATCAGCCTGGTCTCAGCGTTGTCCCTCGCCTACCTGGTGGTCTTCGGCTCGCTCGTCGCCTACACCGCGTATGTATGGCTGCTCAGCAAGGTGCCGACCACCGCTGTCGCGACGTATGCGTACGTCAATCCGCTCGTCGCCGTCGTCCTGGGCTGGGCCTTCCTCGGCGAGCACATCACCGGACAGACACTGCTGGCGGCGTCCCTCATCATCGTCGCCGTGGTGCTCATCCTCTCCCGACCGCCGGTGTCGACGCGGCGCGCACCCGAGCTGCCGGTCAAGGGCGTGGCGTGATCGACACCACACGGTCGGACGACGAGAGCGGTCTCGACGACGACGTCCCAGGTCAGGGCCCGGGCGGTGACGAGCACCAGGTTCCATCCAGCTTCCTCGACGGCGCGGGGCCCAAGGACTTCCTCTGCCTCGGACCCATCCTCGCCAAATCGATCTACTACTACGCGGGCATTCCCCTGGGCACCGCGCTGCAGTTCACCCGGCCCCTGTACGCGGAGCTGCTGCGCGGCAGCACCATCTCGCTGATCATCGCCGGCGCCTTCGCCAACGGGGGCAGGCTGCCGCTCTGGGCGGTGCTGCTGGCGCCAATCCCGATCACCATGCTCACCGACCCCTTCTTCTACTGGGCGGGGCGGCGCTACGGGCGCCCGCTGGTGGGCTACCTCGAGAAGCACGACCGCCGCTGGCACCGCAGGGCGGCTCGGGCGGAGAGGTTCTTCGCGCGCTGGGGGCTCTGGACGATCCTGTTCGCCTACTGGCTGCCTGTCCCCAACGATCTCCTCTATTTCGGCGCGGGCGACGCGCGCATCCGGTTCCTGCCGTTCATCGTCGTCGACTTCATCGGCACCCTCAGCTACATCGGCCTCTGGGTGGCGCTCGGATTCATCATCGGCAAGCCTGCCGAGAACGTCGCCGACGCGGTCGGTCAGTACAGCGGACGGATCACCATCGCGATCGTGGTGCTCATCGCCGCCGTCAGCGCGTTCTCCGCGTGGCGAGGCGGGCGATTGCGCAGCCCGTCGTAGGTCAGGTGACGGCGGCGCGCTCGGCGAACCGCTCATCGAGGTGGGCGCCGCTGAGCATCATGTCGTGGAGCCGGTCGACCGCGTCCCAGACGTCCACGTAGCGCACGTAGAGCGGCGCGAAACCGAAACGGCAGATGTCGGGCGCCCTGAAGTCGCCGATGACGTCGCGCTCGATGAGGCCGCGGATCACGCCGTAGCCGTTGGCGTGGCGGAACGATGCCTGCGAGCCGCGGCGCCGCGAGTCGCGCGGCGACGCCAGCTCGAACCCCATGCCCGCGCAGCGTTCCTCGACCAGGGCGATGAACAGGTCGACGAGCGCGATCGACTTCAGCCGCGCCGCCGCCATGTCCTGCTCGAGCCAGAGATCGACGCCGGATTCGAGCGCGGTCAGCTCGAGCGTGGGCGGCGTCCCGGAGAGCATCGAGGTGATCCCGCGCGCCGGTCGGTACTCGGGCTCGAACGCGAACGGGGCGGCATGGCCGAGCCATCCCGGCAGGGGATTGCGGATCTGGTCGTGCAGGTGGCTGCGCACGTGCAGGAACGCCGGTGCGCCGGGCCCACCGTTGAGGTACTTGTACCCGCATCCGGTCGCCATGTCGGCGCCGTCGTCGTCGATTCGCAGAGGCACCGCACCCACGCTGTGTGACAGGTCCCACACCGCCAGCGCGCCGGCGGAGTGCACGGCGTCGCTGACCGCTCTCATGTCGTGCATGAAGCCGGTGCGGAAATCGACGTGGGTGATCAGCGTCAGCGCGACGTCGTCCCCCAGCGACTCGAGGAGGCGCGCCCGCGGCACCGCCCGCAGAGTGGCCCCGCACAGCCGGGCCGCCCCGGCGGCGACGTAGAGGTCGGTGTGGAAGTTCTCCTGCTCGGTGAGCACCACCGAGCGTCCCGGCTGCATCGCCAGCGCCGCGCACACCACCTTGAAGAGGCAGACCGATGTGCTGTCGGCGGCGACGACCTCATCCTCGTCGGCACCGATCAGGCGCGCGATCTTGGCGCCGACGCGCTGCGGCGCGTCAATCCAGCCCCCGTCGTTCCAGCTGCGGATCAGCCCCTCCCCCCACTGCCGCTCGACCGTCGCGGCGACGGCCCCGGCGGTTGCGGCCGGCAGGGCGCCAAGGGAGTTGCCGTCGAGGTAGACCAGCCCGTCAGGAATGACGAAGCGCTCACGCACGCGTGCCAGTGGGTCACGCGCGTCGCGTTCGACGCAGGCCTCGCGCTCGATGCTCACGCTCACAGCCGGTTGCGCACCTCCCACAGCTCGGGAAAGAAGCGACGATCCAGCGTTGACTGCAGGTACGCGACGCCGAGGCTTCCGCCGGTGCCGCTGCGGCTGCCGATCTCCCTGGCCGCCATCAGGGCGTGATGGTGGCGCCAGCGGGCGATGGTCTCGTCATGGTCGACGAACAGCTCACAGAGTTGGTGCAGGGTGGTGCGCACCGGGTCATCGTGGCCGCGGTACAGCGACGCCAGCGCGGTGAGCCGGCGCTCGCGGGACGCGTCCTCGCCGCCGGGCGGGAAGTCGAGCCCGCCGGCGCGGAGCGCCGACCCCAGAGCGTCATAGAGCGACCGACGCTCCAGGCGGGCGAGAAGCTGGCTGCGCTGCAGCTCGGTCCGGCCGGCGTCCGCGAGATGGCGGCGATCCCCGACACCTGACACGGCCTCGATCTCACGAAACTGCGTCGATTGGAAGCCGGATGCCGGCGCCAGCGGATCGCGGAACTGCATGAAGCCGTCGGGGCTCATGTGCTCCAGCACGCGCAGTTGCTGGATGAGCAGCTCCTCGACGTCGACCGCACGGCGCATCGGCGCCAGGGCCGCGTGGGGTCTGCCCTCGTCGAGCGCTGCGGCGGTGGCGTCGAGCTCGTGGAGGATGAGCTTGAACCAGAGCTCGTACACCTGGTGGACGACGATGAAGAGCATCTCGTCGTGTGCACCGCCGGTGAGCGGCTGTTGGAGGTCGAGCAGGGCGTCGATGCGCAGGTAGGTGACGTAGTCGGTCTGGACGCTCATCCGGCGCCACTCTAGGCCGGCGCGATGCGGCGGCGCAGGAAGGCGAGCACGGCGGCCTCGGCGGGGCTCAAGTCATCCAGCGCGCCTGCCAGCGTCTCCTCGGCGCGCTGCCCGATGTTGTTGAGCAGCTCCCCGTCGAGATGTGCGCTGATCACCTCCGGGTGCACGTAGCAGCGCCGGCACACCGCCGAGGTGTTGCCGAGGTGCCGCGCCACCGACCCGACTGCGTCGACGACCTGTCGCTTGGCCTGCGCCTTCGAGGCGTGCTCGCCGAGCTCCTGGAGAGCCCACGCCGCCAGCACAGTGCCCGCCCAGGTCCGGAAGTCCTTGGCGGTGAAGTCGTCGCCGGCGGCGTCGCGAATGTACGCATTCACGTCGTCCGATTCCACTCCGTGCACGTCGTCGTCCTCGTCGAGCCACTGGAAGAGCACCTGGCCGGGGAGCTCCTCGAGTCGCGTGATCGCCCGTGCCACCCTGGCGTCCCGGAGGTCGACGACGTGCGCCCTGCCGCTCTTGCCCCGGAACTGGAAGCGGACCTTGCTGCCCTCCACCTCGACGTGGCGCTCGCGCATCGTGGTCAGGCCGAACGACCTGTTCTCGCGGGCGTACTCCTCGTTGCCCACGCGGATATAGGTGGCGTCGAGCAGGCGGACGACCAGCGCGAGCACGCGCTCGCGTGACAGGTCGGGGCGCCGCAGGTCACGGTCAACCTGGGCGCGGATGCGAGGCAGCGCTTCGCCGAACGCAAGCGTGCGTTCGTACTTGGTGGCGTCGCGCGCCTCCCGCCAACGATCGTGGTAGCGGTACTGCTTGCGGCGCCGCGCGTCGCGGCCGGTCGCCTGGATGTGGCCATTGGCGTGCGGGCAGATCCACACGTCGGTCCACGCCGGAGGCACGGCGAGGTGGGCGATGCGCTGCAATTCCGCCGCCCGCCGGATGGCCCTGCCATCCGTGCCGATGTAGCGAAACCCACCGCCGGGCCTGGCCTCACGCCGGATCCCCGGGGAGGCGTCGCTGACGTACCGCAATCCCGCGGCGCGCGCCGAGACGGCGGCGTCGTTGTCGACGGGGCGACGGCGGCGGGACACCACGCGATGCTAGGTGGCCGGTACCGGCAGAGCGCGTCGCCGGTTATGCCTGCGCGTCGGGGAGATCGACGATGTCGTTGAGCCGGAAGGCGTCAACGGGCGTGAGCTGGTCGTAGGTGCAGGTGAGCGGGTCGCGATCCTCGCGCCAGCGCAGGAATCGCGCCGCGTGGCGAAAGCGCTGCCCCTGCAGGTGGTCGAACGACACCTCACAGACCAGCGTCGGCGTCAACGCAACCCACTCGGCGTCCTTGTCGCGTGTCCAGCGGCTCGGCGCGCCGGGCGTGCGCCCGCCCCCGAAGCTCCCGCCCCCGCGCAGCGGCGCCAGGGTGGTCAGCAGCTCGCGCTTCTCCTTGGCGGAGAAGGAGGACGTGTGACCGACGTGGTGGAACACGCCGTCGCCGTCGTAGAGGCCGAGCAGCAGCGAACCGACCACCTCGGTCTTCGCCTCGAGGCGGAAGCCGCCGACCACGCAGTCAACGGTCCGCAGGTGCTTGATCTTCACCCAGCCTCGTTCGCCGGGCCGGTAGGTGCTGTTCTCGGGCTTGGCGATGAGGCCGTCGAGCCCAGCCCCCTCGTAGCGCGTGAACCAGTCGCGCGCCTCGTCCATGTCTGCGGTCTGCGGCGTCAACGCGGCTCGCGGGTTGGGCGTGACCGCCCCGAGCAGCAGCTCGCGTCGGGTGCTCAGCGGGAGGCCGCGGAGGTCCTGGTCGGCGTCGGCGAGGAGGTCGAAGAGCACCACCGTGGCCGGCGTCTCCCCGGCCAGCCTCGCCACCCGGGAGGCCGCCGGGTGCAGGCGCATCTGCAACGCGTCGAAGTCAAGGCCGTGTGGGGTGGCGATGACGATCTCGCCGTCGACCACCGCGCGCTGCGGCAGCGCTTCACGCAACGGGTCGAGGATCTCGGGGAAGAAGCGCTGCAGCGGCTGGCCCTTGCGGCTGCCCACGACGATGTCCTCGCCGTCCCGGAAGACGACCGCACGGAAACCGTCCCACTTCGGTTCGTACCGCCAGCTCGGCCCCACCGGGATCTCCTCCGCCGCCTTGGCCAGCATCGGCTCCAGTGGCGGCGAGAACGGCAGGCTCACCGAGTGGCGCGAGCTGCGGCCACCAGGCGGAGCAGGTTGTTGACGTCGCTCACCCCGGCGACCGACCGGGCGGCGTCCTCGAACGCGTCGATGGCGTCGAGCCGCGCCACCTCGCCGCGCAGGGTGATGGTGCCCTTGTGTGCGCTGACGCCGACCTCGGCGGATTCCTCGCCGAACCGCTGGTCCAGCTCGGCGCGCACGCCGTCGACGAGCTCGGTCTCGCGGCGGCTGGCGGTCCTGACGCCGACCAGCGCCGCCACGTGCGCCGTCTGCCGCTTGGCCACCCCTGCCGCCGACTGCCGGCGCGCGCGGTGGCGGGGCAAGAGGAAGATCGCCGCCCCGATGCCGGCCACCGCCGCACCGATGGCCGCGGCGGCACGGGTGACTCCTTTCATGTCGGACGCGAAGTGTAGGCGATGGTCGCCGGCGTCACGGACGGAGTGGCGCGCCCAGGAGGATTTGAACCCCCGACCTTCTGATCCGTAGTCAGACGCTCTATCCGGGCTGAGCTATAGGCGCGCGGTTCCCCTGATCAGGGAACGGCTTGCGAGTGTACACCTCCCCCGACACTCCAACTGGCGTTCGCGCCCCATGCGCGGCTGCGCCGCCGGCGACCCGCGAGCCATGATGGAGGGACCAACAGCAAGCCCGGAGGTCGTGATCATGGCGGTGACAGGCAGTGTTGATGAGCGCCTGACTGCCGAGGACGTCGCGTTCATGCGCGACCTCGGCAATCAGCTGCGGGTCGACGGCATCCGGGCCAGCACCAAGGCCGGTTCAGGGCACCCGACCTCGAGCATGTCGGCGAGCGACCTCCTCGCCGTGCTCATCGCCCGCCACCTCCACTACGACTGGCAGAACCCCGCGCTCGACAACAACGACCACCTCATCTTCTCGAAGGGCCACGCCTCTCCCCTCGTGTATGCCGTCTTCAAGGCGTGCGGCGCGATCGACGACGCGGAGCTGATGACCTACCGCACTCGCGGCTCGCGCCTGCAGGGGCACCCCACCCCGCTTCTCCCCTGGGTCGACGTGGCCACCGGGTCCCTGGGCCAGGGGATGCCGATCGCTGTCGGCGTGGCCCTGGCCGGCCGGGCTGTCGACCGGCTGCCCTTCCACGTCTGGGCGCTCTGCGGCGACTCGGAGATGGCCGAGGGCTCGATCTGGGAAGGCTTCGACAAGGCCGCTCACTACGGGCTCAGCAACTTCACCGCGATCGTCGACGTCAACCGGCTCGGCCAGCGCGGACCGACCGAGTTGGAGTGGAACCTCGCCGCCTACCAGAGCCGGGTCGAAGCGTTCGGCTGCCGCGCGCTGGTCATCGACGGCCACGACGTCAAGCAGATCGACGACGCCCTGGGACGAGCGCGGGCGGAGCGCGAACGGCCCACCGTGGTGCTGGCACGCACCATCAAGGGCAAGGGGTTCAGCGAGATCGAGGACAAGGACGGCTGGCACGGCAAGGCGCTGCCACCGGACATGGCTGAGCGGGCCATCGCCGAGCTCGGCGGCATCCGCCACCTGCGTGTCGACACGCCGGTCCCGGAAGCGGGTGACTCGGCGGTGCGCCGCGGCGGCGCGGGAGTGACCATCTCGCTGCCCACCTACTCCAGGGACGACAAGGTGGCCACACGCAAGGCATATGGCGACGCGCTGGTTGCGCTCGGAGCGCGCCCGGACGTGGTCGCGCTGGACGGTGAGGTGAGCAACTCGACCCACGCCGACGAGTTCAAGAAGGCGTACCCGGACCGCTTCTTCGAGATGTACATCGCCGAGCAGCAGCTGGTCGCGGCAGCCGTGGGCATGTCGGTGCGCCGCCTGGTGCCCTTCGCATCGACGTTCGCCGCCTTCTTCAGCCGCGCGTATGACTTCGTGCGCATGGCGGGGGTGTCGGGCGCGAACATCCGGCTCTCAGGGTCGCACGCCGGCTGCGAGATCGGGGCTGACGGCCCCTCGCAGATGGCGCTCGAGGACCTGGCAAGCCTGCGCGCCATCCACACGTCCACCGTCCTCTATCCGAGCGACCCGGTGTCGGCGGCAAAGCTGGTCGCGTGCATGGCGCAAGCGGACGGCATCGTCTACCTGCGCACCACACGCGGTGCGTATCCCACGCTGTATGACAACGATGAGAGCTTCGAGGTCGGTGGCTCGAAGGTGTTGCGACGCAGCGACGCGGACTCCGTGACCCTGATCGGCGCCGGCGTCACCGTCCACCACTGCCTCGACGCCGCCACACGGCTCGACGCCGAAGGCACCCGCTGCCGCGTCATCGACCTGTACTCGGTCAAGCCCGTCGACGTCGCCACGCTTCGCGAGGCGGTGCGCGACACGGAAGGCAACCTGGTCATCGTCGAGGACCACTACCCGGAGGGTGGCCTCGCCGCCGCCGTCCTCGAGGCGCTTGCCGGCGATGAGGAGCGTCCCCGGGTCACTCACCTGGCGGTGCGACAGCTGCCCGGGTCCGGGACGCCTGCCGAGCTCATGGCCGCAGCCGGCATCGACGCCGACGCCATCGTCGCGGCGGTGCGCACCGGCGCCACGGCCGGGGCACGCTGATGGCCGCGGCGAACCCGCTCCAGCAGCTCGCCGAACAGGGTCAGTCGGTCTGGCTCGATTTCATCAGCCGCGAGCTGCTGACCACCGGGGAGCTGCGCCGGATGATCGCCGAGGACAACGTCACCGGCATGACCAGCAACCCCACCATCTTCCAGAAGGCCATCGCCGAGGGCGAGGCCTACGACGACCAGATCCGCGAGCTGCTGGCGTCGGGGGTGGACGATCCCAACGACATCTTCCTCGAGCTTGCCATCAGGGACATCCGCGCCGCCGCCGACGCCCTGCGGCCGGTCCACGAACGCACCAACGGCGCTGACGGCTTCGTCAGCCTCGAGGTGTCGCCCGACGCCGCCCACAGCACCGCACGCAGCATCGATCTTGCCCTCGACTACTGGAAGCGGGTCGACCGCCCCAACCTGATGGTCAAGATCCCGGCGACACCAGAGGGCGTGCCGGCGATCAGGAACGCGCTGACGGCGGGTGTCAACATCAACGTCACACTCGTCTTCGCACTCTCCGCGTACGACGACGTCATCCACGCGTACCTCGACGCGCTCGGCGCCCGAGTCGCGGCGGGTGAGTCGCCCGACGGGCATTCGGTGGGCTCGTTCTTCGTCAGCCGCGTCGACACCGCAGTCGACAAGCTGCTCCAGGAGAAGCTCGCGGCCGACCCCGGCAACGCGGTCATCGAGGACCTGTTCGGCAAGGCGGCGATCGCCAACGCACGGCTGGCCTACGAGAAGTTCGAGAGCTACTTCCGCGGCGAGCCGTTCGCCAAGCTCGCCGCTGGGGGCGCGCACGTGCAACGTCCGCTGTGGGCGAGCACCAGCGCCAAGAATCCCAAGTACCGCGACGTGGTGTACGCGGAGGCGCTCATCGGCCCCGACACCGTCGACACCATGCCGCCGGCGACCATCGAGGCATTCCGCGACCACGGTGTCGTCGCCGGGGCCACGGTCAGGGAGGACATCGACGGGGCGCATCGCGTCATGGAGCAGCTTGCCGAGGCCGGCATCGACATGGACAGGGTGACCGCCGACCTGCTCGCCGCGGGCGTCAAGTCGTTCGCCGACTCGTACAACCAGCTGATCCGGGGCATCGCCGAGAAGGTCGACTCGATGCACCGCGGTTATGGTTCGCGCCTACGCCTCGACCTGGCCGCCAGCACCGACTCGGTGCGCGCCGCGGTCGCCGGCCCCAGCACTGCGGAGGTGGCCAGGCGCATCTGGGATGGTGACGCCGACCTCTGGAAGCCCGGCGACCCCGACCACGCCAAGGTGATCGGCAACCGCCTCGGCTGGCTCGACGTGACCGACGTCATGCGTAAGGAATTGCCCCGGTTGATCGGCCTCACCGATGAGGTCCGCGAGGCCGGCTTCCGCAACTGTGTGCTCCTCGGCATGGGTGGCAGCAGCCTCTGTCCCGAGGTGCTGCGCAGCACATTCGGCAGTGCCGCCGGCCAGCCCGAGCTGCACGTGCTCGACACCACCGACCCGGCGGCGATCGCGCAGCTGACCGAGCGCCTCGACCCCCGCACGTCGCTGTTCATCGTGTCGTCCAAGTCAGGCACGACGTTGGAGACGCTCAGTCACCTCGCCCATTTCTGGGAGTGGACCAACGCCAGCGGCAGCCTCGATGCGGGACAGCATTTCATCTGCATCACCGACCCCGGCTCCCCGCTGTCACAGACCGCACGCGAGCGTAAGTTCCGCCACCTCTTCGAGAACCCGCCCGACATCGGCGGTCGCTACTCCGCGCTGAGCTTCTTCGGCCTCGTGCCCGCTGCGGTGATCGGCATCGACCTCGAGGAATTCCTCGACCGCGCCGGGCAGATGCGCGCGCAGTGCCGCCCCGGAGTGCCGGTGGACCTCAACCCCGGCCTGGCACTCGGGACCGTCCTCGGCATGCTGCAACGCAGCGGCAGCGACAAGGTGACCATCCTGGCGCCACCGCGCATCGCGGCGTTCTCGCTGTGGGCCGAGCAGCTCATCGCCGAGAGCACCGGCAAGGAGGGCAAGGGGTTGATCCCGATCGGGGACGAGCCGATCGGCGAACCGGCCGTCTACGGCGACGACCGCATCCTCACCGTTCTCCGTGTGCGCGACGACGACACCGAGTTCGACGCAGAGGTCGGCGCCCTGCGCAGCGCGCGCATCCCCGAGGTGGCGGTGCAGCTCGACGACCTGTTCGACCTCGGTGCCCAGTTCTTCCAGTGGGAGTTCGCCACCGCGGTGGTGGGCGCCGCGCTGGGCATCGATCCCTTTGACGAGCCCAACGTCCAGGAGTCCAAGGACAACACGCGCAAGGTGCTCGACCGCTACGAGCGCAACGGCAGCCTCGCGGGTGAGTCCGCCACCGCCAGCGACGACGGCATCTCGGTGTTCGGTTCGCAGGGCAACGGGGATATCGACAGCGTCCTGACCGATTTCCTGTCCCAGGCGCGCCCCCACGACTACGTGGCGCTGATGGCCTACGTCACGCCCAACAGCGAGAACGAGGCCGCCCTGCAGCGGTTGCGCGCCGCCATCCGCGACGAGCACCGGGTGGCCACCACCCTCGGCTTCGGTCCCCGCTTCCTGCACAGCACCGGCCAGCTGCACAAGGGTGGCCCCGACACAGGCCTGTACATCCAGGTCACCACCGACGACGCCGTCGACGTGCCCATCCCCGGGCAACCGTTCACGTTCTCGATCCTCAAGCAGGCACAGGCTCAGGGTGACCTGCAATCGCTGCGTGATCATGGGCGTCGGGTGATCCGCCTGCACATCGGCGGCGACCTCGCCGTGGGCCTGAGCCGGCTCACCGACGCCGTCATCCATGCGGCCACGGGAGCACGCTGATGCAGCTCGGGTTTGTCGGCCTCGGGCGGATGGGTGCCAACATGGTGCACCGCCTCCGCCGCGACGGCGACCACTCCATCGTCGCCTTCGATCCCAACCCGCAGGCGCGTGCGTCCGTGGAGCAGTTCGGCGCCACCACCGTGACCGCGCTTGCGGACATGGTTCCCCAGCTGCAGGCGCCGCGCGCGGTGTGGATCATGGTGCCGGCCGGGGCCGTCACTGAGCAGACCATCGACGGGTTGCTCGAGTCGCTGGCCAGCGGCGACTCCATCATCGACGGAGGCAACAGCAACTGGCACGACACCGTTGCCCGGGCCAAGCGTTGCGCAGAGCGAGGCATCACCTTCATCGACGCCGGCACCAGCGGGGGCATCTGGGGCCTCACCGTCGGCTACTGCCTCATGGTGGGCGGGGACACCGCCGCCGTCGAGCGCCTTCGCCCCATCTTCGAGACACTGGCCCCGCCCGACGGTTTCCTCCATGTCGGTCCATCGGGCAGCGGCCACTACGTCAAGATGGTCCACAACGGCATCGAGTACGGGATGCTGCAGGCGTACGCGGAGGGCTTCCATGTCCTCGAGGCGTCCACCTCGTATCCCGACCTCGACCTTCACGGCATCGCCCACCTCTGGAACCAGGGCAGCGTGGTGCGCTCGTGGTTGCTCGAGCTCGCCGAGGCGGCGTTCGAGCGCGACCCGCGCCTGAGCCAGCTGCGCGGCTGGGTGGACGACTCAGGCGAGGGGCGCTGGACCATCGACGAGGCGATGGATCTCTCCGTCCCGGTCCCGGTGCTGGTCCTCTCCCTGATGGCGCGCTACCAGTCGCGCCTTCCCGACAGCTTCGGCAACAAGGTGATCGCCGCGCTGCGCAACGAGTTCGGCGGCCACGCGGTGAAATCGGAGGACCAGGCCGCCGTTTCCCCCCAGCACGCGTGACCGACATCGCCGTGGACACGGAGGTCGCGCCGGACGCTGAGGCGCCCGAGGGCAACGCGCTCTCGGAGGGTCTGCGCCAGGGTCGCCTGCCGCTGCCGTGCGTGCTGGTCATCTTCGGGGCCACTGGCGACCTCACCAAGCGCAAGCTGGTGCCGGCCCTGTACGCGCTGGCCGCCGACGGTCAGCTGCCACCGGGTTTCTGCATCGTCGGCGCGGGACGAAGCGAGCAGTCCGACGACGAGTTCCGCACGGCGATGCGGGAGGCGGTGAGCCGCTTCTCCCGGGTGGCGCTCCGCGATGACGTGTGGCGGGTGTTCGCCGACGGGATGCGGTACTGCGCCTACGACCTCGACGCCGACAAGGGGCTCGCGCACCTGAAGCAGACGCTCGACGAGCTCGACCGCGAGCGGGGCACCGCGGGCAACCGCATCTTCTACTTCTCGATTCCGCCGAGCGGTTTCGCACCGCTGGCCGAGCACCTCGGCAGCGCCGGCCTGACGCGCGAGGACGGAACCGGCTTCCGTCGCATGATCATCGAGAAGCCGTTCGGCCGTGACCTCGCCAGCGCCCGCGAGCTCAACCGCAAGCTGCACAACGCGTTCAGCGAGGAACAGATCTACCGGATCGACCACTACCTCGGCAAGGAGACGGTGCAGAACCTGCTCGTATTCCGATTCGCCAACGGCATCTTCGAGCCACTGTGGAATCGCCAGTACATCGACCACGTGCAGATCACCGTCGCCGAGAGCATCGGCGTCGAGGGTCGCGGGGCGTATTACGAGGAGTCCGGCGCGCTGCGCGACATCATCCAGAACCACGTCATCCAGCTGATGGCGATCGTGGGGATGGAGGCTCCGAGCAAGATGCAGGGCGAGACGGTGCGCGACGAGAAGGTCAAGCTGCTCCGCGCGGTGCGTCCCATCCATCCCGACGACGCGCTCTCGCATACCGTGCGCGGCCAGTACGCCGCAGGCTGGGTCGACGGTGAGCAGGTGCCCGCCTATCGCGACGAGCCCGAAGTCGCCCGTGATTCCCTCCGCGAGACCTATGTCGCCATGAAGCTCGATGTCGACAACTGGCGGTGGGCCGGGACACCGTTCTACCTGCGCACCGGCAAACGGCTGCCCAAACGGGCGACGGAGATCGCCATCCAGTTCCGTCGCGTCCCGCATTCGCCCTTCGGTGGCCAGGTGGCCACCCCGGCCGGCATCCTCCCCAAGGACAGCATCGATCCCAACCTGCTGGTGCTGCGCATTCAGCCCGACGAGGGGATCACGCTGCGCTTCAGCGCCAAGGTGCCCGGCCAGTCGCTGCGGATCCGCACCGTCAACATGGACTTCCTCTACGGCAGCGCGTTCCTGACCGCGTCGCCGGAGGCGTATGAGCGGCTGCTGCTCGACTGCATGCTCGGCGACAACACGCTGTTCGCCCGCGAGGACGAGGTTGAGGAGGCCTGGCGCATCTGCACTGCGATCCTCGACGGCTGGCGCGCCCATCCGCCCGACCTCAAGGGAACGCCCAACTACGAATCGGGCACGTGGGGCCCCCACGAAGCCCGTGACTTCATGGCCCGCGACGGACGCCAGTGGCGCCGGCTCTGAGATGAGCGCGGTCGATGCGCGGGACTTTGCGCACGCCAGCGGGCTGCATGCCGTCAACCGCGCCCTCAACGACATGCACCACGAGATACTGCGCGTCGGCAGCAGAAGCGAGGGCGCCGCGGTGCGTCTGTCCGTGCTCAACCTGGTGGCCGCATGTGTCGACGGCGACAGTGCCGACCTCGCCACCAGGGCGATCGGCAGGCTCGGCGCCAAGCATCCGGTGCGCGCGATCGTCGTCCTCGCCGAGCCGGATGGCAAACCCCAGATGGAGGCGGACGTCTCCCTGCAGTGCTCGGCGGTCGACGCCGCCCAGGTGTGTGCGGAACAGGTGCGCATGGTCGTCGGCGGTGAGGCCGCGTACCACCTCGCCAGCGTGGTGACCCCGTTGCTCGTCCCCGACATCCCCACCTACCTCTGGCTGGTTGGCTCACCGCCATTGCGACAGGCCTTCGGCCAGGACGCCGTGGCCATCTGCGAGAGGCTGATCCTCGACACCGGCGCCTACGACGATGACGCCGGCGCCCTGCGGCTGCTCGCCGAGGAGCTCGACGTGGTCGGTGACGCGCTCGCGGTGTCAGACGTCGGTTGGGAACGCACTCGAACCTGGCGCCAGCTCGTCGCCCAGTCCTTCGATGGAGAGGCGATGCGACGCTTCCTGTACGGCATCACCCGCGTGGACGTCGAATGCAGCGGCGACCGTGTCTCGGCGCAGGCGTGGCTGCTGGCGGGGTGGATGGCCAGCCGGCTCGGCTGGAAGGCAGCGAGCGACCACCCACGGGTGGTGACCACGTCGCGCCGGGTCGAGAACGTCGCCGCGCCCAACCTGGCGCGCGTGACGATGCGCTGCACCGCCGCAGACCAGAACGCCCAGGTCACGGTCGAGCGACGCGGTGCGGCGCTCTACTGCGTCATCGACGTGGAGGGTGGCATGCATGCGGAGCGCGCCGTACCGGTCAGTGACGTCGACAGCGTCGACATGGTCGGGTCCCTGCTGGAGAGCGCCGCCGAGGACCCCGTGTATCGCGCCGCCCTGCGCAACGCGGCGGACCTCGCAGCCGCCGCGCGATGAGCATCGAGGCCCTGCCCGGGGCAGCGCGCGTGCTCACCGACCGGATCGCCGTGGCAGCGGCGGCGGCGCAATGGGTCTCCGAACAGGCGGCACGGTCCAACCCGTTCCGCATCGCCCTGTCGGGAGGGAGCACGCCACAGTTCCTGTACGAGGCGCTGGCCTCGTCGACCTTCAAGTCCGGCATCGATTGGTCGCGATGGCAGGTGTATTTCAGCGATGAGCGCGCGGTTGCGCCGGACCACCACGACAGCAACTATCGCCTCGTCCACGACACGCTCCTCTCCAAGGTGCCGATACACCCCGCGAACGTGCACCGCATCGACGCCGGCGGCCCGGACCTCGATGCCGCCGCCACCGCCTATTCGCGGCTGCTCGAGGCCGAGTCCGGCAGGCCGCCACGGCTCGACGTCGTGCTTCTCGGCGTCGGCGCTGATGGGCACACGGCCTCCCTGTTCCCTGGGACGCCGGCGCTCGACGTCGTCGACGCCTGGGCCACTCGCGGGCGCGCGGACTTCGAGCCCTTCGACCGCATCACCATGACCTTCCCCGCGATCAACGCCGCAGCACACATCGGCTTCCTCATCACCGGGAATGAGAAGGCGGCCGCGTTGCGCGGCGTCATTGACGGCTCCGCCCCCGCAGCGCGCGTCCGGCCGGACGACGGCGAGCTGCTCTGGTTCCTCGACGCGGCCGCGGCCGGCACGCTCGGCTGAGCGCCGGCGCGCCGTGGCGATGCTCATCGGGACGTCGGGCTGGCAGTACGCATCCTGGCGAGGCCTCTTCTACCCGCGCGACCTTCCGCAGCGGAGCTGGCTGGAGCACTATGCGGCGCGCTTCGCGTGCGTCGAGGTCAACAACACCTTCTACAACTTACCCTCGTCTGAGACCTTTGCCGGCTGGGCCGAGCGCACACCCACCGACTTCCGTTTCGCGCTGAAGCTGAGCCGCTACCTCACGCACGTGCGCCGCCTGCGCGACCCGGCCGACCCGGTGAACCTGTTCCTGGAACGCGCCACGCCCTTGGCAGCGAAGACCGGGCCGCTGCTGCTCCAACTCCCCCCGACGATGCGGTGCGATGTCGAGCGCCTCGCGGCCGTCCTGGCGCAGATTCCGCAGCCGTGGCTGGTGGCGGTCGAGTTTCGGCATGCCAGCTGGTATACCGATGAGGTGACCGCGGTGCTGCGCGATCGCAACGCAGCGATGTGCCTCACCGATCGGCGGGGGCGGCCGGTCCAACCTCTGCGACGCACCTCGTCGTGGGGCTTCGTGCGCCTCCACGAGGGTCGCGCCACGCCGCCCACGTGCTACGGCGACACCGCGCTGCGCAGCTGGGTGCGCCGGATGGCCGAGCTCTGGGCTGTCGACGAGGATGTCCACGTGTTCTTCAACAACGATGGCCACGGCTGTGCGGTGCGGGACGCGGTCCGTTTCGCCGCACACGCGCGCCGAGCCGGCTGGGCGACCAGCCGGGTGCCGTCACTGCGCGAGGCGCCGGTCCGATGAGGCTCGCGCCGGCGCACGCTCAACCGAAGGTGAAAGCGGTCAGTTCGGCGGCGCGGGGGGCCCCGGGGGCAGTTCGAGGCGGAACACGCTGCCCTGGCCCGGCACGCTCCGCTCCACGTTGAGCGAGCCGCCGCACGCCTGCGCCAGGACGCGGCCGACGTGGAGTCCGAAACCGGTGCCGGGAACACCGGTTTCGAGGCGGAAGAAGCGGTCGAAGATGCGATCGTGCAGCTCCGCGCTGATCCCCACCCCGTGGTCCTCGACACGGACGGCGGGTGGTCGGGAAGCATCAACGGAGATGCGGATCCATGGCGCCGCGCCGCCGTAGCTCATGGCGTTGTTGATCAGGTTGTCGACGATGCGATCGACGTGGAAGCTGTCGGCGCAGGCCGCGACAGCGGTCGGTGTCGGAGCGATCTCGACGGTGGCGCCGGCCAGCTCCGCTCGTGCCTGGCTGCGCACTGCGGCGCGGCGGACGACGTCGTTGAGGTCGAGCAGCTCGGTGGTCGTCGGCACCGCGCCGCTCTCCAGTCGCGCCGCCAGCAGGATGTCGTCGACCAGCCGGTGCAGCTCGTGCAGCTTGGCGGTGATCAGCTCCATCGGCCTCGCCCACCCCGCCGGCGGAGGACCGTAGGTGCCCTGGCTCAGCAGGTCGACGTAGCCCGAGAGCACCGTCAGCGGAGCGCGAAGGTCGTGGACCACGAGGTTGAGGAACGACGACATCGCCTCCGATGCCGCCTGCGCGTCAGCGTAGAGGCGCGAGTTGCGCAGCGCCAGCAGCGCCACGCTGCCGAGCTGTTGCAGGGCTCCGACGTCATCGTGGATGAAGGGGCGTGGATGACGGCGGACCACCACCAGGAACCCGGCCACGCCATCGTTGCTGCGCAGCGGCAGGATGATGGTGTGCTTGACGCCGGCCCCGGCGCCCCTGAGCTCGGTTGGGAGCTGCTCGCCGGCGAGGTTACCACCGACCACGACGTCCACTGACCTTCGCGCCGCCAGCAGCATCTCGTGACCGTCGACGCGACCACGCCAGTCGGGAACGATGGTCTCGTCGTCGCCGTCGTGGACGCCCTCGATCACCACGTCGTCGCCGTCCAGGCGCAGGAGTGTCGCCCGGTTCCCGTCGACTGCCGCGCAGACCTGCTCGAGCACGCGGGGTATGTTCTTGCGGGCGTCCAGCGAGCTGGCCAGGTCGATCACAGCGTCGACGTTGCCGCGCAGCCGGCGCGCGCGCTGTTCCAAGTCCTGTGCCGGTGCGGCCTGCGTGTCCCGCGCCTTCATGAACCGACCATAACGACACTAACTTTAGATACCTGTCCCAATTCACTGTCGATCGCTGAAAGGATTGACGCATTCGGGCTGCGCACCGGCTGGTGCGCGGGCATCGGTCATCGGCTAGGCTGCCTTCCGTGCCCCGCTCAACGTGGCCGGCCTGTCCGGGGGCCGTCTGCATCGCCCCGAGCCTGCTCGCCGCCGATTTCGCCCACCTCGCCGACGCCGTCCATGCGCTCGAGGGCAGCGGCGCCGAGCGTCTCCACGTCGACGTCATGGACGGCAGCTTCGTGCCCAACTTCACCTTCGGCACCGACACCGTCCGTTCGCTGCGGCGCGAGACCCAACTCCCCCTCGAGCTGCACCTGATGATCCGCGAGCCTGAGCGCCACCTCGAGACCTTCGCCGCCGCGGGGGCGGACGGGATCACCATCCACCAGGAGGTCTCGCCGCACCTGCATCGCAGCCTGACCACCATCCGAAGGCTCGACTGTCGCGCGGGCGCGGCGATCAATCCCAGCACCCCCGTGTCCTCCCTCAGTGACGTGCTCGAGATCTGCGACCTCGCCCTGGTGATGACCATCAACCCGGGCTTCGGTGGTCAGACGCTGATCCCGCACACCCTCGAGAAGGTGGCTGCGCTCCGTCGCGAGATCGATGGCCGTGGCCTGGCCACCGAGATCGAGGTCGACGGCGGTGTCGACGCCGGCAACGCTCGTGACTGTGTCGCAGCGGGCGCCACGGTCCTCGTCGCCGGCACCGCGGTCTTCGCCCACACCGAGGGCCCGCTGGCGGGAGTGCGGGCGATGCTTGGTTCTCTGCCGAGCTGAACGGCCACGCGGGCGCCCGGCGCGCTGACCGGCCGGCGTGGCACGCTACGCCATCGTGACCGACACGATCGCGCAGCCGACGCCGCTGCTCGAGGGCAGCTCCGACGAGGCCCGCGCGGCCGACGAGCTGGCCAGACGGCTGCCGTCCGCGATGTCGGTGTTCGCGCGAGTTGCGTACAACTACCGCTGGTCGTGGACACCGGGTGGTGAGGACCTGTTCATCGCCGTCGACCCGGTGCGCTGGGAGCAGAGCGGGCGCAACCCGATCAGGTTGCTGCTCGAGGCCTCCACGTCCGCGCTCGAGCGCGTCGCCGCCGACAGGGAGTTGATCGAGCGCGCCCATGTGATCCTGCGCACCATCGAAGAGGACGCCGCACGACCGCAGCTTCCCTGCCGCGCCTCACCGCAGCACCCCGTCGCGTTTCTGTGCGCCGAGTTCGCCGTCCACCAGTCATTGCCCATCTACGCAGGTGGCCTCGGGGTGCTCGCCGGTGACATCGTCAAGGAGGCGAGCGACATGGCCCTGCCGATGGTGGCCGTGGGCCTGCTCTACCGCCAGGGGTACTTCCTCCAGCGCATGGACCGCAGCGGCTACCAGCACGAGTACTGGATACCCCTCGATCCCGAGCGCGTTCCTGCCGTCCTTGTCCGCAACGGCGACGGCCGCCCGGTGACCGTCACGGTGCCGCTGCGCGGGCGCCAGCTGACCGTGCAGGTGTGGCGCGTCCAGGTGGGCCGGGTGCCGCTGCTGCTCCTCGACGCCGACCGCCCCGAGAACTCGCGCACCGACCGCTGGATCACCGCGCGCCTGTACGAGAGCGATCGTGGCATCAGGCTGGCGCAGTACGCGCTGCTGGGCATCGGCTCGATGCGCGTGCTCGCCGCCATGGGCATGGACCCGGCGGTGGTGCACCTCAACGAGGGCCATGCCGCGCTCGCCCCGCTCGAGCTGGCCCGCCGGGAGATCGCAGCGGGGGTCGACCGCCACACCGCGTTCGCCAACGCTCGCGAGCGCACCGTCTTCACCACGCACACGCCGGTCGGCGCCGGCAACGAGGGCTACGATGTCGCCGAGATCATCGAGGTGCTCGGGGAGTACCCCTCCGAGATCGGCATGGACGTCGAGAGCTTCCTGCAGCTCGGCCGCACCCGCCCCGACAACCCCGCCGAGCCGTTCGTGATGACCCCGCTCGGCATCAAGATGAGCCGCGCCGCCAACGGTGTCAGCCGCAGGCACGGCGAGGTCGCCAGGCAGATGTGGCAGCCGTTGTTCCCCGAGCGTCCGGTCGAAACGGTGCCGATCGGGCACGTCACCAACGGGGTGCACGTGCCCAGCTGGATGTCCCCGTCGATGCGCGAGCTGCTCGACCGCCACCTCGCCCCCGGCTGGATGTCACGTCAGGCGGAGCCGCAGACGTGGGCGCCGGTCGACGACATCCCCGACGCTGAGATCTGGCAGCTGCGCTCGCTGCTCCGCGCTGAGTTCGTCGAGTACGTGCGCGACCGCAGCGTGGCCACCCGGCTGGCGCGCAGCGAGAGCCGCGACCTCGTGGCCGCCGCCGAGCGCGGCTTCAGCGCCGACACGCTGACCATCGGTTTTGCGCGGCGGCTGGCGACGTACAAGCGCCTCTACCTTCTGACCATGGAGCCACAGCGTGTCGCCGACCTCGTGTCCAGCGAGAAGCACCCGATGCAGCTCATCCTCGCCGGCAAGGCTCACCCCGACGACGAGGACGGCAAGCGCTCGGCCCAGGGGTTCTTCAGCTTCAAGCAGCTCCCGCACGCGAGCGAACGGGTTGCCTTCCTCGACAACTACGACCTCGGCATCGCCGCGCGACTGGTCGCCGGGTGCGACCTCTGGGTCAACCTGCCCCGGCCACCGCTGGAGGCCAGCGGCACCAGCGGGATGAAGGTGGTCCTCAACGGCGGCCTCAACCTCTCCGTCCTCGACGGCTGGTGGGCCGAGGCGTTCGACGGCGAGAACGGCTGGGCGATCCCGGGCGATCCCGCGTACGACCGTGGCATCCAGGACAGCCGCGACGCCGCAGCCTTCTACGATCTGCTCGAGCACGACGTTGCCCCGCTCTTCTACGACCGGGATGCCGACGGGATCCCCCGTGGCTGGGTGCGCCGCATGAAGCACTCCCTGCGCACCAACGGTCCCCGCTTCTCGGCGACGCGCATGGTGCTGGACTACGTCGACAGCGCGTATGCGCTCCGCGCCCCCGCCGACCAGTAGAGCGCCGGGCTCGGCCTAGAATCGCGACGGTGGACTATTCCGAGAGCATCCTGGACCTGGTCGGCAACACGCCGCTGGTGCGGTTGCATGCCATGACCCGGGGAATCGGCGCCACCGTGCTCGCCAAGCTCGAGCAGCTCAACCCCGGTGGCAGCGTCAAGGACCGCATCGCTCTCGGCATGGTCGAGGAGGCCGAGCGCACCGGCCAGCTGCGCCGCGGCGGCACCATCGTCGAGCCCACGTCGGGCAACACCGGTCACGGCCTGGCGATGGTCGCCGCGATCAAGGGGTACAAGATGATCTTCGTGATGCCGGACAAGATGTCGGCCGAGAAGATCAGCCTGCTCAAGGCATATGGGGCCGACGTGGTGGTCTGTCCCACCAACGTCGACCGCGAGTCGCCGCAGTCGTACTACTCGGTGGCCGACCGGTTGGCTCGCGAGATCCCCGGCGCCTTCCAGCCCAACCAGTATTTCAACGTCAAGAACCCAGAGGCGCATTACGCGACCACGGGTCCGGAGCTGTGGCGGCAGACGGACGGGCGCATCGGCGTGTTCGTGGCCGGGGTCGGCACCGGCGGCACCATCAGTGGCGCCGGCCGCTACCTCAAAGAGCAGAACCCGGCGATCCAGGTGGTCGGCGCCGACCCCGAGGGATCGATCTTCTCGGGACCGATCGCGCCGTACAAGATCGAGGGCGTCGGGGAGGACTTCTGGCCGGGCACCTTCGATGCGGCGGTGGTCGACCGGATCGTCCAGGTCACCGACCGCGAGGCTTTCGTCGCCGCCCGCCGGTTGGCCCGCGAGGAGGGGATCCTCGTCGGTGGCTCGGCGGGCATGGCGCTGCACGCCTCCCTGGTCGTCGCGGCGGAGACGGACCCCGACTCGGTGGTGGTCGTGCTCCTTCCCGACACCGGGCGCAACTACCTGACCAAGTTCTTCTCCGACGAGTGGATGCGCCAGAACGGCTTCCTGGACAGGCTCGGTCCGGCGCGCGTGCGCGAGGTGCTCGCCGCCCACGACGCCGGCGACGGCGCGGTGCCCTCGCTGGTGGCGGTCGAGGTCGGCCGGACCGTCGGCGAGGCGATCGACCTGATGCAGCGCTACAACATCTCGCAGCTGCCGGTTGTCGACGGCAGCAACGGCGACCGCCAGGTGGTCGGCAGCATCGCCGAGCGCACCCTGCTCGACCGCGTCTACCGCGACCCGGCGGTGGTCACCGCGTCCGTGTCAGCGGCGATGGACCCGCCGTTCACGTCGGTGTCCGCCGACGCGCCGCTCGACGAGGCGTTCGCGCCTCTGCTCAGCGGTGAGGCGGCGATCACCATCATCGATGGGGACCGGCCCGTCGGGATGATCACTCGCGCCGACCTGCTCGAGTACGTCGCCCACCATCGCTGAGCAGGAGACGGGATGAGCAGGGAGCAACCGGGATTCGCCACCCGGGCGGTCCACGTCGGCCAGGGCCCGGACCCGGCCACCGGCGCGGTGGTCCAGCCCATCCACCTGGCGACGACGTTCGCGCAGGAGGGCATCGGCAGGCACGGAGGATTCGAGTACTCGCGGAGCGACAACCCCACGCGGCAACAGCTGGAGACCTGCCTCGCCTCGCTGGAGGGCGGCAGCCACGGGCTGGCGTTCGCGTCCGGGCTGGCCGCCACCACGACGGCGCTGCTGCTCCTCGACCCCGGCGACCACGTCGTCTACATGGAGGACGCCTACGGGGGGACCTTCCGGCTCTTCAACAGCGTGATGGGCCGGTACGGGCTCACCTTCTCAGCGGTCGATGCCACGCGGCCGGGCGCGATCGAGCAGGCCATGACCGACCGGACGCGGCTGGTGTGGATCGAGAGCCCGACCAATCCTCTGCTGCGCGTCGTCGACATCGCTGCGGCGGCCGCCGCGGCTCACCGACGCGGCGCCTGGCTGGCCGTCGACAGCACCTTCGCTTCGCCGTACATCCAGCGACCGCTCGAGCTCGGCGCCGACGTCGTCATGCACAGCTCCACCAAGTACCTGGGCGGCCACAGCGACGTTCTCGGCGGCTGCCTGGTCACCGCGGACGATCGTCTCGCCGAGCCACTGCGATTCCACCAGAACGCCGCCGGCGCCGTCCCCTCGCCGTTCGACTGCTGGCTGCTGCTGCGCGGCCTCAAGACGCTGGCGCTGCGTGTCCAGCGGCAGAGCGACAACGCCCAGGCCATCGCAGAGCACCTCGTCGCGCAGCCGTCGGTGCGAGCAGTGCATTACCCCGGCCTCGCATCCCACCCGCAGCACGAGCTGGCGGCGCGACAGATGGGGGGGGTGTACGGCGGGGTTGTCTCGTTCGAGCTTGGCGACGAGGCCGCGGCGGTGCGGGTGCTCGAGGCGCTGCGCCTGTTCACCCTGGCGGAGTCGCTCGGCGCGGTGGAGTCGCTCGCGGAGCACCCCGGTCTCATGACCCACGCATCGGTGCCCATCGAGGAACGCGAGCGCATCGGTCTGCGCGACGGGCTGCTCCGCCTCTCGGTGGGAATCGAGGACCTCGACGACCTGCTCGCCGACCTCGACGAGGCGTTGCAACGAGCCGGTTGATCGAAACGCAGAGGCGGCGGCGGGGGCGATAGGCTAGGCCGGTGATTCCCGATGACCTTCAGCACACCGAGGCGGAGGCGCGCCAGCGGCTGCTCTCCGACCTCTGCTACGACGTCACCCTCGACCTCAGCGGCGCGCCGGACGCTTCGGCGTTCCGGAGCGTCACGCAGATCGACTTCTCCGCCACACCGGGGGGCGAGACCTTCATCGATCTCGAAGCCGAGGCCATCCACGAGATCGTGCTCAACGGCGAGGCGGTGAACCCCGCGTCCGCGTTCGCCGACAACCGGGTCGCGCTCACCGGGCTGCGTGCCCGCAACCACCTGCGCGTGGTCGCCGACCAGCCCTACTCGCACACCGGCATGGGCCTGCACCGCATCATCGACCCGGCCGACGGTCATGTCTACATCTACACCCAGTGCGAGCCCTACGAGGCGCACCGGGTCTTCGCCGCGTTCGACCAGCCCGACCTCAAGGCCCGGTTCACCATGCGGGTGATCGCTCCGGCGGAGTGGGTGGTCGTCGGCAACTCCAGGGTGGCGCGCATCGAAGCCGATCCATCCGATGCGGCGACGTCGACTGTGGTGTTCAGCGAGTCACCGCTGATGTCGACGTACCTGGTGGCCATCGTCGCCGGACCGTATGCGCGCGTCACCGACACGCACGACGGCATCGAGCTCAACCTCTACTGCAGGCAGTCGCTGCGCCGCTACCTCGAAGAGGAGGAGATCTTCTCGATCACCAAGCAGGGGCTCGATCACTTCGCTGAGCGCTTCGGCATGCGCTACCCGTTCGGCGACAAGTACGACCAGCTGTTCGTCCCCGAGTTCAATGCCGGGGCCATGGAGAACGTCGCCTGCGTCACCTTCAACGAGGAGAGCGCCATCTACCGCGGCGCCGTGCCCGCGTCGGTGCGCTCGTGGCGGGCCAGCACCATCCTCCACGAGCTGGCGCACATGTGGTTCGGTGACCTGGTGACGATGCGCTGGTGGAACGACCTCTGGCTCAACGAGAGCTTCGCCACCTACACGGGAAACGACGCCCAGGCCTGCGCAACCAGGTTCACCAGCGCCTGGGTCGACTTCGCCAATGGGGACAAGTCGTGGGCAGCCCGCCAGGACCAGCTGCCGACCACCCACCCGATCGCGGCCGACGTGCCCAACGTCAGCACGGGGCGGCTCAACTTCGATGGCATCAGCTACGCGAAGGGTGCCGCGGTGCTCCGCCAGCTGGTGGCCTGGGTCGGCGAGGAGTCGTTCTTCGGCGGCATCCGCGAGTACTTCGCCGAGCACCAGTGGAGCAACGCAACGCTGCGTGACTTCCTCGCTCCGCTGGAACGCCACTCGGGGCGCGACCTCGCGGCGTGGTCGCGCGAGTGGCTCGAGACCGCGGGCATGAACGTCCTGCGCGCCGAGATCGCCGCCACCGACGGCATCGTCGAATCGTGCGCCGTGCTCCAGGCCCCGGCCACCCCGGCTCTGGCGACGTTGCGCTCGCACCGCATCGGCGTCGGGCTCTTCGACCTCGACGACCACGGCCGACTGGTCCGGACCGAGCACCTCGAGCTCGACATCAGCGGTGCGCGCACCGATGTGCCGGAGCTGCGCGGGCGAGCTCGGCCGGCGCTGGTGCTGCTCAACGACGGTGACCTCACCTTCGCCAAGATCCGGCTCGACGGCGTCTCCACCCAAACGGTCATCGATCATCTCTCCGATCTCGAAGACCCGCTCGCCCGCTCGCTGCTCTGGGCGGCGATGTGGGACATGGCGCGCGATGCGGACATCCCTGCCGGGCGGTACATCGACTTCGTGCACCGCCATGCCCCCAACGAGACGCTGCCCACCATCGTCGACGACCTGCTCAGCCAGGCGATCGGAGCCGTGGAGAACTTCACCGACCCCGCCAACCGGCGGGCTGCACGCACGCATCTGCATGAGACGGCGGCGACGATCCTGGCGGCGGCAACACCTGGGAGCCCGCTGCAGCTGAGCGCATTGCGGTGCACGCTGGCCACGTCAGATGCGCCGGAGGACTTCGACTTCGCCGCCGGCCTGCTCGCCGGTCGCTTCGTGCCCGAGGGAATCACCATCGACCAGGATCTGCGCTGGCTGATCACCCGCCGGCTCGCCGCCGCCGGGCGTCTCGACAACACCGCCATCGATGCCGAGGCGGCACGTGACAACACCGACGTTGGCGCGCGCAAGGCGGCGTCGGCGCGCGCATCACGCCCTCTCGCCGACGCCAAGGCGTCGGCGTGGGCACGAATCATCGACCGGGCAACGCCGCTGGCGATGCAGCGCGCGCTGATCGGCGGCATCCAGGAACGCGATCAGCAGGAATTTCTTGACCCCTACATTGAGAAATGGGCGGAGCAGGTGCCGCGGTACTGGCGCGAGCGCGCCTCCGAGGAAGCCGAGGTGTTCACCCTGGGGATGTACCCGGCGTACCGGGCCGACGACGCGGTCGTCGCCGCAGCCGACAGGCTGCTCGAGGGCAGCGAGCTGACCGAGGCGGGGCGCCGCCTGGTGCTGGAGAGCCGCGACAGCACCCTGCGCCAGCAGCGCGCCCAGGCCGCCGACCGCGCGGCCGGAGTGGGCGCGCAGGCGTAGAGATGACCTTCGACGCCTTCCTTCACCAGCTCCCCGACAGCGATCCCGACGAAACGGTCGAATGGCTCGAATCACTGGACACGCTCGTCGCCACCGAGGGTGTCTCGCGGGCGCGGTTCGTCATCGGCAAGCTCGTCGAGCGCGCTCGCAAGCTCAATGTCGGCGTGCCGCCGCTGGTGTCCACGCCGTACATCAACACCATCCCGCCCGAGGAGGAACCGTGGTTCCCGGGTGATGAGGAGATGGAGCGCCGCATCCGGCGGATCGTGCGCTGGAATGCCGCGGTGATGGTGACGCGTGCCAACAAGCGCAGCGATGGCATCGGCGGCCATCTCAGCACCTACGCATCGTCGGCGTCGCTGTACGAGGTCGGCTTCAACCACTTCTTCCGCGGCAAGGACGACGGTCGTCCCGGCGACCAGATCTACTACCAGGGGCACGCGGCGCCCGGGATGTACTCGCGCGCCTTCCTCGAGGGACGCCTCACCGAGGAACATCTCGACAACTTCCGCCACGAGACCGGCGGCAAGGGCCTGAGCTCGTACCCGCATCCACGCCTGATGCCCGACTTCTGGGAGTTCCCGACGGTGTCGATGGGCCTGGGTCCGATCAACGCCATCTACCAGGCGCGGTTCAACCGCTATCTCTATGCCAGGAAGATCGCCGACACCAGCGAGTCGCGGGTGTGGGCGTTTCTCGGCGACGGCGAGATGGACGAGCCGGAGGCCACCGGCGCCATCGCCATGGCCTCGCGCGAACAGCTCGACAACCTCGTCTTCGTGATCAGCTGCAACCTGCAGCGGCTGGACGGCCCGGTCCGTGGCAACGGCAAGATCATCCAGGAGTTGGAGTCGATCTTCCGCGGGGCCGGGTGGAACGTCGTCAAGGTGATCTGGGGACGGGAGTGGGACCCGCTGCTGGCGCGTGACGTCGACGGCGTGCTCGTCGACAAGATGAACAGCACCAACGACGGTCAGTTCCAGAAGTACTCCACCGACGACACCGGCGCGTACATCCGCGAGAACTTCTTCGGGCCCGACCCCCGGCTGCGCAAGCTCGTCGAGCACCTCTCCGACGACGACCTGCGCCACCTCCGCCGCGGCGGCCATGACCACGGCAAGCTGTACAGCGCATACCGCCTCGCACTGGAACAGAAGGGTGCGCCGACTGTGATCCTCGCCCACACCGTCAAGGGCTGGACTCTGGGCTCGCTCTTCGAGGGGCGCAACGCCACCCACCAGATCAAGAAGATCGGCGAGGCGGAGCTGAAGGCGTTCCGCGACAAGCTGGAGCTGCCGATCAGCGACCAGCAGCTCAGCGAGGGCGTGCCGCCCTACTACCACCCTGGCGCTCGTTCCGACGAGGTGGACTACATGATGAGCCGGCGCCTCGCGCTGGGCGGCACGCTGCCCAAGCGGGTGGTGCGCGACCGCACGCTGGCGCCGCCGGGGGACGAGGTGTGGACCGGCACCCTGGCGGGCAGCGGGGGCCGTCCCGCGTCCACGACCGCCGCATTCGGGGCCGTGCTGCGCAACCTGCTTCGCGACCCCGAGGTGGGCCGGCGGATTGTGCCGATCATCCCCGACGAGGCGCGCACCTTCGGCATGGACGCGCTCTTCCGTGAGGTGAAGATCTACGCGCCGTTCGGGCAGCAGTACGAGCCGGTCGACGCCAGCATGCTGCTCAGCTACCAGGAGGCGCGTGACGGCCAGCTGCTCGAGGAGGGCATCACCGAGGCCGGCTCGATGGGCAGCTTCGCTGCCGCGGGAACGGCGTACGCCACCCACGGCGAGCCGATGATACCCTTCTACATCTTCTATTCGATGTTCGGCTACCAGCGAACCGGCGACCTGGTGTGGGCGTTCGGCGACGCGCGGGGTCGGGGCTTCCTGCTCGGCGCCACCGCCGGTCGCACCACGCTCAACGGCGAGGGCCTGCAGCACCAGGACGGGCATTCCCCGCTGCTGTTCTCGGCGGTGCCCAACTGCGAGGTATACGACCCGGCGTATGCATACGAGGTCGCGGTGATCGTCCGCGAGGGCATGCGCCGCATGTACGAGCGCAACGAGGACGTCTTCTATTACCTGACGCTCTACAACGAGAACTACCCGCAACCGCCGATGCCCGACGGCGTTGAGGAGGGAATCCTGCGTGGGCTGTATCGGCTCCAGCCGGCTGCCGAGGAGCGCGCCCAGCGAGTCCAGCTCTTCGCCAGCGGCACCGCGATGCCGGCAGCGCTCGAGGCACAGCGCATGCTGCTCGACCACGACGTGGCGGCCGACATCTGGAACGTCACCAGCTACCTCGCTCTACGCAATGACGCGCTCGCGGTGGAGCGCTGGAACCGGCTCCATCCCGACGGACCGCGACGCACCTCGTACATCGAGGAGCAGTTGCAGGACGTCGACGGACCGGTGGTCGCGGTCAGCGACTACCAGAAGACGGTGGCCGAGCAGGTGGCCCGCTTCGTGCCCCGGCGCTTCGTGCCGCTGGGCACCGACGGCTATGGTCGCAGCGACACGCGCGCGGCGTTGCGCAACCACTTCGAGGTCGATGCACGGCACATCACCGTGGCGGCGCTCGACGTTCTTGCGGATCTCGAGCGCGTCCCCCGCCACGTGGTCACCGCGGCGCTGGAGCTGTACCAGGTGCGCACCGAGGGTGCCGAGCCCCGGTTGCTCTGAACCGGCAGACGATTCGATGTCCTGCGACTGGTTGTTCGTCGACGGGTCGAGCCTCATCTTCCGAGCCTTCCACGGCGTTCCCTCGACCGTGCGCGCACCGGACGGAAGGCAGGTCAACGCCGTCCGCGGATTCCTCGAGACGCTGACCCGCCTGATCACCAGCCGGCGCCCGGCCAACGTCGCCGTGGCCAGCGACGAGGACTGGCGCCCCGCCTGGCGCGTTGAGCTGATCACTGCGTACAAGGCGCACCGTGCCGCCGAGCCCATCCCTCCCGACCTCGAACCGCAGATGCCGATCATCCACGACTTCCTCGACGCGATCGGCATCGCGTTCATCGGCACGCCGGACTACGAGGCCGAGGATGTCATCGCCACCTGGACCGCCAAGGCCCCCGGCACCGTCGAGATCGTCAGCGGTGACCGTGACCTGTACGGGCTCATCGAGGACCCTCGTGTGCGCGTTCTCTACCCCGAGAAGGGCGGCCTCGCCGTGGTCGACGAGGCCGAGGTGACCAGGCGCTACGGCATCCCCGGTCGCATGTACGCAGATTACGCAGTCCTCCGCGGCGATCCCTCGGATGGGTTGCCGGGGCTGAAGGGTGTCGGGGCGGTGACTGCGGCAGGCCTCATCACCAGGTACGGCGGCGTCGCCGGCCTTCTCAGGGATGGCGGTCTGCGGCCCGAACAGCGCGATTACATCTCGCGGGCGATGCGCGTGGTGCAGCCCGTGCAGGACGTACCAGTCGAGCTTCCCGCTGGTCGCCGCGAGTCGTATCCCGCCGACGCCACGGCGCTGGCAGGCCTCGTGCAGACGTACGGGCTCGGGTCCTCGACCGATCGCCTCGTGCAGGCGTTGTGCCGCTAGCCGACCACCGCCGGTTGTCCCGTCGGCACCAGGGAGATCCACACCTCTCCGGGTGCGATCGGCGCGGGCGACCCGTCGGACAGCGCGAACTGCGGCGGCCCGTGCGCGGGTTGTGTCCACGTGGCCTGGTACTCGCGGCCGCCGGTGAACACCTGCGCCTTCCCGGAGCCGGTCACCTGGTGGTCGACGCCGAGCTGGCCGTCGACGTCGACAACGTTGGAATCGGTGGTGACCGCCACCTGCTGCACGACCACAGTCGGCAGGATGAGGGGCTGGCCGGTCACCGGGTCCAGCATCAGCCCCGTGTCCTCGGTGCGGGTGAATCCGCCGCGGTCCGCCCGCCACGTGAACTGCGGGCGCTCGAAGAAGGAGACGGGGGCGGTGAATCTCGTCGCCGGCACGCCGCCGGCCGGGTGCGCGGTTCGAGGCCAGAGCTGGTAGGTGACCGGCGTGAGCGCTGCCGAGGCGGCCAGGCTGGCGATGTGGCGACCGTCGGTGTAGAGGTTGTGCGGGGGCGCGCGCGACGAGATGCGGTAGAGGTTGCCCGCCGCCTTGTCCTCGTTGAATGAGGGAAATGAGGCGCGGCTGAGCAGGCCGGAGATGTACGTGGACGCCCCTGAATAGACCACGAATCCCTGGTAGATGCCGGCCAGCGCGACGGTCACCGTGCGAACGCTGCGCACCGGCCCGACCGACTGAGATGGCGGCGGTGGGCCAAAGAAGACCAGGCTGAAACGGCCGATGCCTCCCTCGGCGACGTACTCGTACACGATGGCGGCTGCGGCCAGGCCGGATTGCGGGCGACCGGCGGGCGAGTTCTCCACCTGGATGATCGCGGGTGCGGACAGCCGGGGGGCCGGCGTCGGGGTCGGGGCCGCCGCGGGCTGTCCGCACCCGGTCAGGGTGAGCAGCACTGCGGCAGCCGCGGCGCGGCGTGCGTCCATGGTGATGACCAGCGTACGCGCCGGGGGAGTGACGCAGGACCTCATCCGCCCAGCGGAAGCGTCATGCGAGGGTGATGGCGCGCACCGCATCGACCGGTCACCGACTCGTACAGGACGGCGACGTCGGCGATGAAACCGTCGGTCGATGGCTGCTGGGCCGCCAGCTCGCGCCATCGCTGTCGCGCGGTCTCCGACCACGGTTGGCGCGGCCGCCCCAGCGTGCAGTGCGGCCGGAACGGCCGCTGCTCGACGGGGAGGCCGGCCGCCGCCAGTGCCTCCGCACAGCGCTGATCGAGGTCACGCAGCGCATTGGTGTCCCCGGCGACACCGCACCACAGCACCCGCGGCCGTGCCTCCGATGGGAAGCTGCCGAGGCCGCGCAGCCGGAGGCGGATCGGCGCCTGCGCGGCGAACACGGGCTGCAACTCCTGCACCGCGCGGGCAACGCTGTCGTCGTCGATGCTGCCGAAGAAATGCAGGGTGATGTGCACCGTCTGCACCGGCGCCCAACGGACTCCGTCGACCTCGGCCCTCAGTAGTTCCGACAGCGATTCCATCTGCCCGAGCGCCGGCGCGACAACCGGGAGCGCCAGGAACGCCCTCACGGGGTGGGGGTCGGGGGCGCCACCGCGCTGGGCGAGGCGCTCGACGACGCGGCCGCGCAGACGTCGTCACCGACATCGCCGATGTAGACGTGGATCTGGTTGGCGCTGCAGTCCTGCGCGATGGACTCGAAGATCGCCTCGCTGAACCAGTCGGGGCGCTCCTTGACCGTGTACGGCTGCGGTGCGTTGACCACGATGTGGCGCAGCCGCAGGGCCGCTGGCGTGGACGACTCGAGCTGCACGATGTCGTACCCCTGGGCATCGCGGACGGGGGCTGTCGTGTAGTGCCCGGGCGCCAGCGCCAGGACCGGGCCCGCGTACACCGGGTCATCACCCTGGACCTGGGTTCGCGGGACGGCGCCGAGCTCGCCGCCCTTGGCCGCAGTCGCACTGTCATCGGAGTACTGCTTTGCCAGCGCCGTGAACGATGTCCCCGCCGCCAGCTTCTGTTCGATCTCCACAGCACGCTGTCGGGCAAACACGTCTTCGAGCTTCTGCTCATTGAGCGACGAGGCGATCTCGTCGTGGAGCTGCGCCATCGATCCGCCCAGGCTGGCGAGCTGGGTCTGCAGTTGGGCGCTGCCACCGGCCGCCGAGGTGTCCGCCTGCACCTGTGCCTGGATCTCGGTTTGCGTGGCGGCGACCCCGGCAGCGGCCGCCTCCTGGGCGATGATGGTGTCGATGATCAGGCTGCGCAACACGGATGCCCTGACCTGGCTGCGCATCGCCGGGTTGTTGGTGGGACCACCTGCGTCGGCAACCGAGGTGAGCGCGCTGGTCAGGCGGACCTGGAAGAGGTCGTTGGTGATGGCGGTGGGGCCGACCCGAGCGATCACCTGGCTGCCGCGACTTGGCGATGGCGATGCGTTGCTGCAGCCGCTGCACAGCAGGACGAGCATGATGACGAGGGCACGGCGCACGAGGGTCCAGTCTAGTCAGCACCCGCGCGAGGCCGGCCCGGCGCGAGGGGGCCCGCACTGAACCCGGAGCGAAAGCTGGGCGACATGCCGACCGCGATGGCGACCACGCCGACGACGATTGCGCCGAAGCCGATTGCATTGAACAGGCCGGCGGCCGGCTTGAGGGCCGCGTACAGCACCGTCCCCAGCGGCTGCAGCCCGGCGAACAGCATCGCGTAGATGCCGAGCAGCCGGCCGCGCAGCCGGGGGTCTGACTCGGTCTGCAGCAGTGTCGTCATCGAGGTGTTCATCGCCAGGAAGGCGAAGCTGATCCCGACCAGTGCCACCAGGGTGACGGGCAGCACCGCCGAGTGGGCCACGACGAACAGGCTCACCGCGTAGACCGCTCCGCCGACGATCAGCAGCCGGCGCCTCCCCGCTGTGTTGCCGATGGTGGCGATGACGATGCCGCCGACGACGCCGCCGATGCCACCGATCGAGTACAGCAGCCCGAGGACGGCGGGGCCGCCGTGCAGCTGGGTTCGGGCCAGGATTGGCAGGTACGGCATGTACGACACACCCAGGAACGCCAGCGCGGCGCAGACGATGACGATGCCGCGCACCATGGGGTCGCGACGAACTGTGCGCAGCCCCTCGAACAGCTCGCCGACGGCGGTCGCTCCCGCGGCGCGCGGGAGCGGCTTGACGTCGGGGATCACGGTGAGCAGCACCGCCAGCGGCGCGATGTAGGCGACGGAGAGCGCTGCAAAGCACGCGCCCGGTCCGGCGGTGGCGATGAGCAGGCCGGCAAGCGACGGGCCGATGATCCGGGTGGCGCTCATCGCCGTCGAGCTGAGCGCCACCGCGTTGACGATGAGCTCGCGGTCGACGAGGTCGGCAACCATCGCCTGGCGCGTCGGCAGGTCGAGCGCGTCCGCGGACCCATAGACGACAGCCACCGCGATGATCGACCAGAAGCCGGCGTGCCCGGTGATCGCCAGCACCGCGAGCACACCGGAGCTGATGCCGAGAACTGATTGAGTGAACAGCAGGATGCGGCGCCGCGGCAGCCTGTCGGCGAGCAGCCCTCCGCCAAGTGAGAGGACCACGGCGGGCAACCCGTCGGCCGCGGCGACGGCGGCGACCGCGGTGCTGCTGTGGGTCAGGTCGTACACCAGGAAGCCCAGCGCCACCACCTGCATCCACGTGCCCAGCAGTGTCGGCCACTGGGCGATCCAGTACCAACGGAACGCCCGGATCTTCAGCGCCGGCGGGGGCCAGCGCCGCAGTGGCGGGATCGGCGCAGCCACCGTTGCGACGGGCATCGCCGCCGGGAAAAGCTGTGCCGGCTCGACCTCGCCGTGCTCCACGCGCTCATCATCGCTGTCGCGGCGGTGGGGGCGATGCCGTACAGACGTGACCGGCTGCTAGGCTCGGGCGGCGTGAGCACCGGCCTCGTCATCTTTCTCGCCGTACTCCAGGGCGCCACCGAACTCTTCCCGGTGTCCTCGCTCGGCCACGCCGTGGTCGTCCCCGCTCTCTTCAACCTCGGTGTCGACACGTCCGCGTCCAGCTTCGTGCCGTTCCTCGCGTTCCTTCACATCGGCACCGGTGTCGCCCTGGTGGTGCTGTACTGGGACCAGTGGTGGCGGATCGTCCGCGGGTTCGTCACCGCATCGGTGCGCGGGCGAATCGACAACGCCGAAGAGCGCCTCGCGATGCTGCTGGTGGTCGGCACCATCCCGGCCGGCGTGATCGGCTTCCTTCTCGAGAAGACGTTGAAGTCGCTCTTCGCGCATCCTCGGTTGGCGGCGATCTTCCTGCTCGTCAACGGCGCCGTCCTCGCCGGTGCTGAACTGCTCCGCCGCAGAGACGAGCGCAGCCGCGGGGCCGGGCGTCAGGCGGAACGTGAAGAGCGGTTCGGCACCATCGAGCAGATGAGCTTCGCTCGCGCGGGACTGGTGGGATTCTTCCAGGTTTTCGCCCTGTTGCCGGGCATCTCGCGGTCGGGTGTGACCATGGCGGGCAGCCTGGTCGCCGGGCTTCGCCACGGTGAGGCGGTGCGATTCGCCTTCCTGCTGGCGACGCCGATCATCCTCGCCGCCGGGATCCTCGAGGTGCCGCAACTCCCCGGGAGCGGCGCCCCGTTCGGGCTCTATACCGTTGGCGCCGCCCTCGCCGGACTGATCGCGTACGCAAGCGCCCGCTTCCTCATCAAATACTTCGAGATCGGCCGCCTCGACCCCTTCGCCGCCTACTGTGCGATCCTCGGGGTCATCGGGCTGATCGTCCTGCACTGAACGTGAACGCGCCTGGAGCTCCATGAACACCAGAAACCCTGCTTTCGCCGCACTGCTGGCCCTGATCGGCGTGCTCTTCGCCGCGCTCGCCATCTTCTATGCGACGACCGACACCGGCCTGCTGGCGAGCGACGTCGCTCGCCATTACAAGCACGCCATCGTCGCCGCCGCCCTCGCCGTGCTCTGCTTCGTCGGCGCCAACTTCGCGCGCCGCCGCCCCGCCTGACCTGGGCGTCTGCACGGAGCTCAGATGATCGCGGTCTCGGGGGTGCTCTGACCCTGCGCGAAACGGTCGGGACGGAACGGCGAGAGGTCGATGTCCGGCCGGCTGCCGGTGATCTCCTGCGCGAGCAGCAACCCCACCGCCGGCGCCTGCATGAAGCCATGACCGCTGAAACCACAGCAGAGCCAGAACCCGTGGAGCTCGGATTCCCCGACCAGGGCCTGGTTGTCCGGTGACACCTCGTACAGGCCCGCCCAGCCGGTCTTGATCGCCGCTCGCTCCAGGATGGGCAGACGGTGGGTTGCATGCTCGACGAGGTGCTCGAGGAAGCCCCAGTCGACGCTGGTGTCGAACGACGACGGCTCGGCCGGGTCACTCATGCCCAGCAGCATGCCGTTGCCCTCCGGGTGAAAGTAGAACGACGTGCGAGCATCGACTGTGAACGGCGGGTCGCGCTTCAGCGCGAACTCCTCGGTTACGAAGATGTGCCTGCGAAAGGGCTTCACCGGCACGTCGACGCCGGCCATGCGCCCGATGCCGGCGGCGTACGGGCCGGCACAGTTCACCACCATCGGTGTGGCGATGCGCGTCCCGCGGGCGATCACCGCCGCCACGCGCTCGCCGTCCCTCTCGATCGTCTCCACATCGACCCCCTCGAACACCTGGGCGCCGTACCTTCGCGCTGCCGCGACGTACCCGGAGGTGACCTCGTTGGGACCGGCGAGGCCATCGCTCGGGCAATACGTTCCGCCCAGCACGTCGGTCAGGTTCAACTCCGGGACCAGGGCGGCGATGTCATCGCACGAAACCAGCCGGACGTCGTGCAGGCCGACCGCGTGCTGCATGGCGACGTTGCGCTCGAACTGCGACATCTGCTCCGGCTGTGTGGCGATGAACAGGTAACCGATCTGGCGGAGGTCGGCGGTCGCGCCAACCTCGTCGCCGAACCGGTCGAGGAGTTGCCTGCTGAGCATGCCGACGCGCACGTTGATCTCGGTGCCGAATTGCTGGCGGACGCCACCGGCGCCACGCGCGGTCGACCCGGCACCGAAATCGCCGCGCTCCAGCAGCAGCGGCCGCACCCCGGCGCGAGCGAGGTGATAGGCGAGGCTGCAGCCGACCACTCCACCGCCGATGACCACGCACTCGGCGCTGGCCGGCAGCTCGGTCACCGACTCAGGCGACCTGCGCGGTCGACGTGGCGACGGGGAGCGGGATGTCGCTCAGGAAGGCCGTGATCAGCTCGAGCTGGCGCCGTACGTACGACTCGGTCCAGCCGTGCCCGGCGTCCACCACCTCGACGAGTTGCACGGTGTCCATGTCGGCGACGGTACGGCGCAGCAGCGGGACGTCGACGATGCGGTCGTCGGCGGCCACGATGATGAGCGCCTGCCGCCGCGAGTTGCGCAGCAGGGCGACGTCGTCACGGGCCAGCCCGTCCAGGAGCCACTCGCGAATGGCGCGAGGCTCGGCGCGAAGCTGGTTGCGGAAGTTCATCTCCGCGGCAGCCCTGTCGACGTCGGCACCTTCGACGAGCAGCCGTTTGTACAGGTCGCTGACCACCCGGCGCCGGCTCAGCCAGGTGATCGCGGGGAAGATGCCAGGTGCCATGAAGCCGCGAACCTGCAGGTGGAAGCGGTGGCGAACCAGCGCCGGCGCCAGCAGGGGCGTGTGCAGCACCATCCTCCGGACCGCGGATGGCCGACGCTGCAGGAGCGCCATGGCCACCGACACCCCGAGGCAGAGACCTGCGATGTCGTACTCCTCGACCCCGGCGTCGCGGCACACGGCGTCGACAGCGCCGGCGAGCCGTCCGGCGCTGTGCCGAGCGCGGTGCAGCGGCGGCGAGGCGCCGCAGCCGGGCAGGTCGGGTATCACCAGCGTCCTGACCTGGCTGAGCTCGTCGAACCACGTCTCGAAGTTCTCGGCCGAGCCGAGGAAGCCATGGCAGAGCACCATCGGCGGCCCGGCACCGCCGACGAGGTAGCGCACGCGCCGTCCGGCGTGGTTGGTGTGACGTTCTTCGAGCTGCGCCATCAGGGTCTACTGCTGGGCGTCGGTGTCGATCTGCGCGCGCTGCAGCCGCCCGCTGTAATCGATGTAGATCGACTTCCATTCGCTGAACTCGTCGAGCGCGTGACCACCGGCCTCGCGATGCCCGTTGCCGGTGTTCTTGGTACCACCGAATGGAAGCTGGATCTCGGCGCCGATGGTCGGGGCGTTGACGTAGACGATGCCGGCCTCCAGCTCGTGGATGGCGCGGAAGGCGACACGGAGATCGTTGGTGTAGACGCTGAGGCTCAGGCCGAACTGTGTTGAGTTGGCAGCCGCGATGGCGCCGTCGAGCGAGTCGACCGGGATGATGGCAGTGGTCGGCCCGAAGATCTCCTCCTGGGCGATGCGCATCGACGGCGCCACACTGCCGAACACGGTCGGCGTGTAGAAGAAGCCCTCGGCGAGGTCGCCGTCGCGGGCCACCTCGCCGCCGACCAGAAGCTGCGCGCCCTCCTGCACGCCGATCTCGGTGTACCCGTGGATGCGATTGAGCTGGGTCTCGTTGATCACCGGGCCGACATCGACCGCATCGTCGAGCCCGTCGCCGATGCGCAGCGCACGCGTCCGAGCGACGAGCTCCTCGGTGAACTGGGGCAGCACGCCGTTGGCGACGATCAGTCGCGACGAGGCGGTGCATCGCTGCCCGGCCGTGCCGAACGCGCCCCACAGCGCCCCCTCCACCGCGAGCTCCAGGTCGGCATCGTCGAGCACCACGATGCCGTTCTTGCCGCCGAGCTCGAGCGACACCTTCTTGAGCATCTGGCCGCACGTGGCGGCGATGACGCGCCCGGTGTCGGCGCTGCCCGTGAAGAAGATGGCGGCGGTCCCCGGATGACGCACCACGGCCTCACCGGCCTCGTGGTCGCCGAAGACGACGTTGACGACACCGGCCGGGAGGCCGGCCTCGAGGAGGATCTCGACGAAGCGCAGCGCACAGAGCGGCGTGTCCTCCGCCGGCTTGAACACCACCGTGTTGCCCGCCATGACGGCGGGGAAGATCTTCCACGAGGGGATGGCGATCGGGAAGTTCCACGGGGTGATGCAGCCGATCACGCCCAGCGGCTGCCGCATCGTCATCGCCCACTTGTTGCGCAGCTCGCTCGGCACCGTCTCGCCGAACGCTCGGCGCCCTTCCCCGGCGATGAACTTGCCCATGTCGATGGCTTCCTGCACGTCACCGCGTGCCTCGGTGAGCACCTTGCCCATCTCGCGGGTCATCAGGTGCGCGAGCTGCTCCTTGCGCTCCTCCATGATCGTCGCGGCTGCCAGGATGATCTCGCCGCGGCGTGGCCACGGGGTGGCCCGCCAGCCGGGCAGGGCGCGCTGCGCGGCCGCGACGGCGGCATCGATATCGGCTGACGAGCTCTGCGCGAACACGCCGACGACATCGCCGTGCCGCGCTGGGTTGCGCGATTCGAACGTGCGTCCGCTCGCCGCGTCGCGCCACTCCCCACCGATCAGGTTGCCGGCGTGGACTGCTTCGCGCTCACTGATCATCGGGCCACCTCATCACGAACGCACTGTTCGAGGATGTCGACACCGCGGCGCAGTTCGCTCTCGTCGATTGTCAGCGGCGGCAGCAGACGCACCACGTTGTCGTCGACACCACAGGTGAGGATGAGCAGGTCGGCGGCCACGCATCGTCGCTGCACACCGGCCGCCACGTCGGGTGCCGGGTTGCCGTCGCGCGTGAACTCGATGCCGATCATCATCCCGAGCCCGCGCACGTCGCCCACCTCGGCGAACTCGTCACGCCAGCCGCGCAGGCGCTCGAGCACCGTCTTGCCCAGGGCGGCGGCACGCTCGGGAATGCGCTCGCGCTTCATGGTCTCGATGACCGCGACCGCAGCCGCGCAGGCCACCGCGTTGCCTCCGTAGGTGGTGCCGTGCTCGCCCGGCCGCCACGATGACATCACCGCGTGCGTCGCCACCACGCCGGCGATCGGCAGCCCGTTGCCGAAGGCCTTGGCCACGCACATGATGTCCGGCCGCACGCCGGTGTGCTCTACGCAGAAGAACCTCCCGGTCCTGCCGAAACCGCTCTGCACCTCGTCACAGACCAGCAGGATGCCGTTCTGGTCGCAGATCTGACGCAGCCGCGGCAGGAAATCGGCGGGAGGCACGACGAACCCCCCCTCCCCCTGGAGCGGCTCGACCACGATGGCGGCCACCGAATCCGCGGGGACGGTTGTCTTGAAGAGGTGTTCGATCTCCTCACCGCGGGCGATCGGACAGGGGTCGCCGGCAGCGTGCTCGCAGTGGCGATAGCAGTGCGGATAGCGAACGTGGTGCACGCCGGGCAGGAACGGCCCCATGCCCTCGCGGTACTTCGCCTTGCTGGCGGTCAGCGTGATCGCCCCATAGGTGCGGCCGTGGAAAGCCCCGGTGAAGGCGATGATCTCGGTTCGACCGGTGGCGCGGCGGGCGAGCTTGATGCTCGACTCGACGGCCTCGGCGCCGCTGTTGGTGAGGAAAACCTGATCGAGCCCGTCGGGCGCGACGCTGACGAGTGCGGCGGCGGCCTCGATCATGCGCGGGCTGAGTGTGGTCACCGAGGTGTGCCAGAGACGGTCCACCTGCTCGTGCACCGCCTTCACGACTGCGGGATGGAGGTGGCCCAGGTTGGTGACGCCGATCCCGCTGCCGAAATCGAGCACGTCGCGGCCGTCAACGGTGAAGAGGTGCGCGCCCAGCGCGTGATCGACGACCAGGTCGGAGTACCTGCTGTACGCGGGCGAGATCAGCTCCGCGTCGCGTTCACGCCAGAGCCCGGCGCTCTCACCCCTCCTGACGGCAAGGTCGGTCACCGCGTTCCTCCTCATTGATGGTCCGCGGTCTCTCCCCGGCGCGCGGCAGACCGCAGCGTAGCGACTCCCTTCGATCCATGGGACAGACTCAACCGGAGGGTGAGGGCGCGGGCTTGAACCTGCCGAGGCTGAGGAAACCGACGAACATCACCGTGATGCCGAGCGCCTCGTACACCCCCAGGCTGTCGAGCGAGCCTCCGGCGATCTTCGCGGCGCTGAAACCGGCGGCGATCACCAGTGCGCCGAGCGTCAGGAGAACATTGCACACGACACGATCCACACCACCGCGATCGCGCAACAACCGGTACGCCGACCATGCGGACCCGCCGACCAGGATCAGCGTGCCGAGGATGTTGAGGATGACAGCGCCGAGGTGGAGGGCCGAGCCCGACGAGATGGCGTCACCGAGGACGCCGGCGGCAGTGCCCAGCCGGGAGGTGTCGACGGGCTCGACGGCGGCATCGATGGCCAGGGCGAGGGTCGCGACGAGCAGGACGATGGTCGCGGCAAGGGCCACCCGCCGGGGGGCCTGGAGGAACAGCGTGCCCATCGACAGCCAGATCACCCCGAGCACGCCGCCGAGGAGGTAGAACGCGCGGAAGAGCGGGGCGTTGAAACCGAGATGCTCGCCGGCCGCCTGACAGCCGGCGGCCCCGGCGAAGATGAGCAGCCCCGCCGTCCACGCGGCGAAAGCGGGGCGGCGGGAGCGGGTGAACCGGGTGAAGACCACCCAGGCGAACATGGCACTGACCGCGGACGCCACGATCGCCGCCATCCTGTCAACTCCCTCTCAGGTGCACTATCCTGAACATCGCTTTGCTTCTGTTGATGAATCCACGCCGTTGTCCGCCCGGACAGACGTTGTCCAAACACCCGGCGGTTTGACAGTTATCCCCTGTGGCGTGTAGATAAGCACACCACTTGTTCACCAGTCTTGGAGAGTTTCATGATCCTGACCAAACGGTTGCTGCCCATCTTCGGTGTCGTGGGGATCGCTGCGCTGTCGGCGTGCGGCACTTCCAGCGGCCCCTCAGCGTCCGGAGGTGGCGGCGGAAGCCTTGCCTCCTGCCAGGGCACAATCTCGGTGGCCTCGGATCTACCTCTCACCGGCGGTGACGCCACCGACGGACCGCCCGTCGAGAAGGCTGCCCACCTCGCCGTGACCCAGGCCAACGCCAAGAAGACGCTGGGCGGCTGCACCCTCAAGTACACCAGCAAGGATGACGCCACCGTGCTCAAGAACGGGCACGACCCAGCCCAGGGCGCGGCCAACATCACCGCGCTGGCGAGCGATCAGTCCGTCGTCGGTGTGGTCGGACCGTTCAACTCGAGCGTTGCGGTCGCCGAGATCCCGGTGGCAAGCCAGAACCACCTCGCGCTGATCAGCCCCTCGAACACCAACCCGGGCTTGACCCAGGCGGGTACCAACCCCGATGTCAACACAGCCTCGCTGTACCCGGGAGCGCACACCTACTTCCGCACCATCGGCACCGACATCACCCAGGGCCAGATCCTCTCGTACGTGGCCACCACCGAGCTGAAGTACACCAAGGCCTACGTGATCGATGACCAGGAGACCTACGGCCGGGGTCTCGCCACCTTCTTCAAGAAGTACTTCGTCCAGGACGGCGGCACCGTCGTCGGCAGCGCCAGCCTGCCCGGTGCGACCAAGCAGTTCCAGACCCAGATCTCCGATGCGCAGTCCAAGGGAGCGCAGGTGATCTTCTTCGGCGGCACCTCGGGCAACGGCTGTGGGGTCATCCGCAGCCAGATGCCGGCCTCCATACCCCTGCTCGGAGGTGACGGCTGCCAGGACGACAAGTTCATCACCGACGCAAGCTCGAATGCAGCAGGCTCGGAGGTCACCAGCGCGCCGGACGCGAGCAAGCTGGCCACCGCGACCCAGTTCTACACCGACTTCAAGTCGACCTACAACGAGGACGGCACGGAGAGCCCGTACACCCCGTACGGCTTCGACGCAATGAACGCGCTGATCGCAGCGATCAAGGCGGTGCTGCTGGGCAACGGGGGCCAGCCCCCGAGTGACGCCCAGACGTTCCGTGACGACGTCGTGCAGCAGTTGCACAGCCTGAACTACTCCGGAGCGACCGGAACCGTCGCGTTCGATACGAACGGCGACACGACCCACGCCGGGTTCAGCCTCTACACCATCAGCGGGAGCAAGTGGGCCCCCAAGGAGCTGCTCACGGCCGACGCCAGCGGCAAGGTGACCGTCGCCAGCTAGTCCCAGAACTCAGGGGAGGGCGCCCGGCGCGCCCTCCCCTGCTCGGTAGGCCTGTAACGGGGGGTGGACCGTGAGCGATGAGACCTCGGTCGCAGGGGGCGGGGCCGGAACAGCTGTTGCACAGGGCGCTCTGGTCGACCAGCTGGGGCTCTCGGCGCGAGGCCACCGGGGCGCGGCGACCAACCCCGCGCTGGTGCAGACGATGGTGGCGCTGCGCCGCCTGTACGGCTTCATTCAGCAGTACTTTCCGTGGATCCTGCTCGGCGCGATCGCCGCCTCCATCGTCGGCGTGTACCACAACGGTGGCTTCACCCTGATGGGTGAGCAGATCAAGAACGCGCTCGTCCTCGGCGCGATCTACGCACTGGTGGCGGTCGGGTACACGATGGTGTACGGGATCATCGAGCTCATCAACTTCGCTCATGGCGACGTCTTCACCCTTTCGGGCTTCTATGCCTACCTGATCGCGGGATTCTTCGGGGGGGCGCTCGGCAGCCTTGCCACCGGAGGCGGGTTGGGACTGCTCGCCGCCCTGGTCATTCTCTTTCCCATCACCATGGCTTTCGCCGGTCTCACCGGCATGGTCATCGAGCGCGTCGCCTACAGGCGGCTGCGAGATGCACCGCGGGTGGCGCCGCTGATCACCGCGATCGGCGCGTCATTCTTTCTCGAGGGGTTGATGCTGCTGATCTTTGGCGCCGACAACAAGCCGACGGGGTTGTCGACGTGGATCACCGGCCACGCCTTCACGATCGGCAAGATCACGGTGGACTGGAAGGACCTGCTGGTCGTGGGCATGGCCATCGGGCTCATGTTCGCGCTCGGCGCCTTCGTGCGCATCACCAAGCTCGGCAAGGCGATGCGAGCCACGGCCCAGGACCGCAACGCCTCGCTGCTCAGTGGCATCAACGTCAACCGGACCATCTCCGCGACGTTCTTCATCGGCTCCGCGCTGGCGGCGGCCGGGGCGATCGTCTACAGCATGTACTTCAACCTGATCCAGTGGAGCCTCGGCTACCGGCTCGGGATCATCGCGTTCACCGCCGCCGTTCTCGGTGGCATCGGCAACATCGTCGGTGCTGGGATCGGCGGCTTCATCATCGGGATCATCTACGTCTTCGGCGGCTCGCTCGCCGGCGGCGAATGGAGCGACGCGCTGATCTTCGCGATCCTGGTGATCATCCTCACCTTCCGCCCGGTTGGGCTGTTCGGCGTGGACGTGACCACCCGTGCCTAGGCTGGGCCTGGGCCGGTTGGGGCGGCCGCCAGCGACAACGACCGGATCGCCGCAACGTGGCTCGGGAACGAGCACGTTCTGGATATTCAGCCTCGGCTCATCGCTGCTCCTGCTGATGGGTTGGCTGCTGCCCTGGTTCGTTCAGCCGACATCGAGCGGCGTTGGTTTCAGCCCGATGGACGTGGTGACCTCGAGCCCGACGGGCTTCGGCACCTTCCTGGTGTACGTCCTCGCGGTGACCATGCTGATCCTGGTCGCCTCACCGGTGCTGGAGCTGGTCTTTCGGTCCGGCAGGCTGCCCGACCTGCGCCGATTCGACAAGGCCCGCGCCGTCGCCGGGGTGCTCGGCCTGGCCTTGACGGTCCTCGTCTTCCTGCTCACGCGGGTGATCCAGGAGGAGCCGCTCTTCGGTCCGATCCATCCTCGCACCGTCACCGACTCGGCGGTATGGCTGACCATGGTCGGCTACATCACGGCGGCGGTTGCGTATGGCGCCAGGGGGTGGGTGATCCGCCGGCCGACGGTGGCCTTTGCCGCGCTCGGACTTCCCTTCGGCCTGTTGCTGCCGCTGATGTTCCACCAGGCCCCCAACTTCATCTACTGGGCGGCGGCCTCCCTGGCGATCTATACGCTGCTGGCGCTGGGGCTGAATGTCGTGGTCGGCTTCGCCGGGCTGCTCGACCTCGGCTACGCAGCCTTCTTCGCCATCGGGGCGTACACGTGCGCGTCGCTGGCCTCACCCAAGCACTCCATCCACCTGCCGCTGTGGGTGCTGATCTTCCTTGGCGCAGCAGTGGCGTCGATGTTCGGCGCGGTCCTGGGCGCTCCAACCCTGCGACTGCGGGGCGACTACCTCGCCATCGTCACCCTCGGGTTCGGCGAGATCATCCCCGACCTCGCCACCAACAACGTGGGCAACCTCACCGGTGGTCCCGACGGCATCTCATCGATCGATCAGCCAGTCGTCTTCGGGATCCACTTCGGCATCGACAAGGAGTGGTACTACTGGGCACTGTTCGTGCTGGTGATCATCGTGATCATCCTCTTACGCAACCTGGAGCGCTCGCGCGTTGGACGCGCGTGGGTGGCGCTGCGCGAGGATGAGGTCGCCGCCGCCGCCACCGGCATCAACACCACCTCCACCAAGTTGCTCGCCTTCGCCATCGGGGCTTCGATCAGCGGCTTCGCCGGAGCCTTCTACGGGTCGATCGTCACCATCGTCTCACCGGATGACTTCGCGTTCGCCGTGTCGGTCTCGATCCTCAGCATCATCGTGCTCGGCGGCATCGGCAACATCACCGGCGTCATCGCGGGCAGCTTCGTGCTGACCTTCGTGATCTTCTGGGTGCTGCCCAACCTGAACGAATGGTCGGGCACCCTCGGCCAGACCATCAACGTCCCCAGCCTGTCCAACATCGACTACAGCAAGATCACCTACATCATCTACGGCATCGCGCTGATCACCATGATGCTGTTGCGTCCTGGTGGGTTGTTACCGAGTCGGGCGCGCCAGATCGAGCTCAAGAGCGGCGGTGAGGAGGAGTCACTCGCCGCGGTCCAGGGTCGGGCCTGATGCCGCTGATCGAGGTCGACAACATGGTCAAGCGGTTCGGCGGCCTGCTTGCTGTCAACGATGTGTCCTTTGTCATCGACACCGGCGAGATCGTGTCGATGATCGGTCCCAACGGGGCTGGCAAGACGACGGCCTTCAACTGCATCACCGGGCTGTTTCCCACCACGTCGGGGGACGTGCGGCTCGATGGCCGCAGCATCACCGGGCAGCCGCCCCACCGCATCACCCGGCTCGGTATCGCGCGGACCTTCCAGAACATCCGCCTCTTCTCCTTCATGACCGCGCTCGACAACGTCATGGTCGGGGCCCACTGGTGGATGACCGCGCGCGTCTGGGACAGCGTGATCAAGTCGCCGCGCGCCCGGCGGGACGAGCGGCGCGTCGCCGATCGGGCGCATGACCTGCTCGACAAGCTTGGCCTGAGCCGCTACGCGGGCTCGTACGCACGCGAGCTCCCCTACGGGCTCCAGCGGCGCCTGGAGATCGCGCGCGCCCTGGCGACGCGGCCGCGTGTGCTCCTTCTCGATGAGCCGGCGGCCGGGCTCAATCCCCAGGAGAAGAAGGAGCTGATGGCGCTGATCGGCCGGCTGCGCAACGAGGGGCTCACCATCTTCCTCATCGAGCACGACATGAAGGTGGTCATGGAGATCAGTGATCGCATCGTCGTTCTCGACCACGGCGTCAAGATCACCGAGGGCCAACCCGCCGAGGTGCGCAGCAACCCGCAGGTCATCGAAGCCTACCTGGGCCAGGGAGCCGCCGAGCGGATGGCCGGGGCATGACCGACACGCTGCCCGCCGCCGTCGACCGGCCCGCGCCCAGCTCCGTGCCGGTGCTCGAGCTGCGCAATGTCGACGTCCTGTACGGGCGCGTCCAGGCCCTGCGCGGCGTCTCACTGACAGTTGGTGACGGCGAGATCGTCGCCCTGATCGGCAGCAACGGTGCGGGGAAGACCACCACCCTGCGAACCATCAGCGGCCTGGTGCGACCGGCAAAGGGCGAGATCCTCCTCCGCGGCGAGCCCATCCACACGCTGGGGGCTGAGAAGATCGCGCGCCTGGGTGTCGGTCACGCGCCTGAGGGTCGCCGCCTGTTCGGCCGCATGACCGTTCGCGAGAACCTCGACATGGGCGCCTACAGCCGCAATGACCGGGCGGGGATCAGGGCCGACTTCGAGCGTGTGTACCAGCTCTTCCCGCGCATCAAGGAGCGCTCCGGCCAGCTCGCCGGCAGCCTGTCGGGCGGCGAGCAGCAGATGGTCGCGATCGGCCGCGCGTTGATGGCTCATCCCAGCGTGCTCCTGCTCGACGAGCCCTCGCTTGGCCTGGCGCCGATCATCGTGGACGCCCTGTTCGCGGTCATCCGCGAGATCAACCAGGGCGGTACCACCGTGCTGCTCATCGAACAGAACGCGTTGCTGGCGCTCAACACCGCGCGCCGTGGGTACGTGCTCGAGGTCGGCGAGGTGGCCACCCAGGGCCCCGCCCAGGAACTGCTCCACTCGCCCGACGTGCAGCGCGCATACCTGGGGATGTGACAGGCCGCACGGCCCCGCTGTTCGTGGCACCATGGACGCCATCCGTGGACCACGCCGGGGGACAACGTTGCAGCAGCGCGGAACAAGCTTCCAAGCAGACCCAGCACCGGAGCAGCTCCCGCGCACCGTCGACGCCGACGGATTGAGCAGGGAGGCGCTGGCCGCCTCCCTTCCCGATGTCGCGGAGGTCACCGCCGACCTCGTCGGCTGGGCGGCGGTCCGTGCGCACGCGCGACTCCCGCTGGTCCCCGGGCGGGCTCGGAGCGTGCTCGCCGCCGCGCTGGCGGTCCCGGAAGAAGGACTCGCCCACCTCCCCGATGAGGACGCCGCCAGCGCCGTGAACAGGCTCCGTGCGCTCGTCGACCAGTGCACCCGTCTCGCCGGCCAGGTGACCGTCGACGAGCTGACCGGCGCGCTCCGCCGCGGGGCAGGCCTGGCCGCCTTGCAACGCGAGATGGACCGCAGCCGTCGCGCTCCCGGCAAGGGGTTGGTGGTCATCTTCATCGACGTCGACGGCCTCAAGGCGGTCAACGACCGCGACGGCCATGCCGCCGGTGACGACCGTCTGCGCGAGACGGTGGCCGCCATTCGCGAGAGGCTGCGCTCGTACGACCTCGTCGTCAGGTACGGCGGCGACGAGTTCCTCTGCGTGCTGACCGACAGCGGCGCCGCCGAGGGAGAGGTTACCGCCGCGAGCCTCCGCGACCACGTGACGCGGCGGACTGGCGGCGGCATCAGTGTCGGCATCGCCGAGCTCATCGCCGGGGACAGCGTCGATGCGCTCGTCGAGCGAGCGGACGCCGCCCTGTACGCCGGCCGCCGTGCCCGCGCCGCGGTCGAACCGGCACCGATCTAGGCGCCCCAGCCCCGCCACACCCCGGCCGCGATCGCCGCCGCCGCGCCGACGACGAACACCACGTACTCGACGACCATCCCCCGGCTGCGGCCGCGGCTGAGCAGCGCGGCCGCCAGCCCCCGCAGGCCATACCAGAGCACCAGCAGCAGGCCGGCACGGATGGCGCCGCGCCCCGCGGCGGGAAGGATGACGAGCAGCCCGCAGAGGATCGCCGCGATCAGCGCAGCGGTGGCGACAGCCAGGAAACCGTTGAGCTCCTCGGTGAGCAGGGCGTCCGCGGACACGAGCAGGACCCCGCAGCCGCACAGCGCCAGGCTGCTCGATGTCGCCAGGCCGCCACCGAATGAAGCGAGCAGCAGCGGTGCCAGCACGACGATGCCGGCGCCATCGCGGATGAGCCGGGTCACGGTGCCCTCGCGGCCGGCCGCGCGCAGGCCTCCGAGGTGAGGGATCCCGCCGATGACCAGCGCGGCGACTGCCCCGGCGGGGATGCGCAGCGACAGGTCGCCGGTGCTGCCGAGCACCACCACGAAGGCAGCGATCGCGGCAACCGGGAGAAAGGTCGCGGCGAGCGCATGACTGAGGTTGCGCCCGTAGACGAGGCGGTCATAGATGGTCAGGGTCAGCGCCGTCGCGATCGCCAGCGAGCCGGTGGCGATGACCGTGGTGCGCAGGCCGAGCACCTGGGGGCGCAGCGCCGACGCCACGGCACACACGGCGATGCCCAGCGCCGTGTGCACCAGCGGGAGCGGTACGTCGCTCAGCGCATGCACCTCGGTGCCGAGCCCGAGCGCGGCCCGTGCGCTTTCGGCGTAGAAGGCATTGCCGCGACGGCGGTCGTGCTTGGAACGGTTATCCATCGCTGCCGCGCTGTGGCTCAGGCGGTGCTGGTGCCCTCGCGTCCGTAGCGGTCCTCCAGGCGCACGATGTCGTCGATCTCCGGGGAGGAGACCTCCACCAGGTCGCAGTCCTCGACCGCGGCGAAGCGGTGTCGCCTCCCCGGTCGGACCCGCGCGGTCATCCCCGGTGACATCCGGTGCGTGCGCACCTCGCCGCGCTCGTCCTCGAGGACGAGGTCCATCAGCCCGGACATGATCAGGATCGACTCGTCCTTCTGGACGTGGTACTGCAGGCTCAGCTGCTCACCCTTGTTGATGTGGATGAGCTTGCCGAGATAGCGGTCGGTCACCGCCCAACGGACCTCGTGTCCCCACGGCTTGGTGACACGGGCTTCGTCAGCATCGCTCACCTCGGACCGCCCCGCGTCACGCATGTCAGGGCTGCCGGCCGGTGGCGGGCGACACCCCGAGGTGATCCTCGAGGGCCGCGAGCAGCTCGTTGACGCGATCCTTGGTCGGTGCCTCGCTGTAGACACGCATGAGCGGCTCGGTCCCGCTCATGCGCACCAGGGCCCACGAACCGCCGTCGAGGTAGAACTTGAATCCATCGTCGTCGCGGGTGCGCACCACCCTGCTGCCCGCGAGCTCGGTCGGCGCATCCTGTTGGAGACGCCGGTACGTCTGCTTCTTGCGCTCCTCGTACCCGTCGCGATCGAAGCGGATGTCATGCCTGTCGTAAGCGTGCGGCCCGACCAGCTCGAAGAGATGCGCGAGGATGCGCGAGAGTGGCAGTTGGTACTCGACGATCATGTCGGCGATCATCAGCCCGGACAGGATCCCGTCGCGCTCGGGGATGTGGCCGCGGAACGCGAATCCCCCCGACTCCTCGCCGCCGAGCAGCGCATCCTTCTCCATCATCACCGCACCGATGTACTTGAAGCCGACCGGCATCTCGTGCACGGTGACGCCGAACCGCTCCCCGAGCGCGTCGACCATGCTGGTGGTGGTGAGGGAGCGCACGATGTCGCCGCGCAGGCCGCGTTTTTCCAGCAGGTACATGCTGAAGAGCGCCATCACCTCGAGCTGGTTCACGTACCGTCCGGTCTCGTCGATGATCCCCACGCGGTCGGCGTCGCCGTCGTTGGCAATCCCGACGTCGTGCCCACCTCTGGCCATCAGCTCCATCGCCTCCGGCATGTAGCGGTCGATCGGCTCTGGGTGCATACCCCCGAACCCTGGGTTGCGCTCGCCGTGCAGCTCGGTCACGGTGGTTGCGTCACCCCCGAGCAGGCGTGACAGCAGGCCCGCGCCCGCGCCGTACATGGCCTCGTGCATCACCTTGAGCCCTGCGGCGCGCAGGCGACCGATGTCGACCATGCGGCCGAGCTGCTCGAAATATGACGGCAGCGGGTCGACGAGCTCGACGGCGCCCGACCTCACCGCGTCGTCGAACCCCGTCGTCCGCACGCCGTCCGACAGCGCCTTCGCGGTGTTCGACTCGAGGTCGGCCACCACCTCCGGCGACGCCGAACCGCCGAAGTCGGGCTTGTACTTGAGGCCGTTGAACTCCATCGGATTGTGGCTCGCCGTGACCACAACGCCGCCGGCGGCCTTGCGCTCGACAACCGTCCACGACACCGCCGGGGTGGGGATGACGCGGTCGAGGAGGATCACGTGCAGGCCGTTGGCCGCGAGGACGCGGGCAACCTCGCGCGCGAAGAGCTCGGCGCAGTAGCGCGCGTCGTGTCCGACCACCACCGGGCGCGCGTCACCATCGAGGTACGCCGCAACACCCTGGGCCACGGCGCGGACGTTCGCGTACGTGAAGTCGTCGCCGACAATGGCACGCCAACCATCGGTCCCGAAGTGGATCGGGGTTGTCATGGATGAGGATTCTGGCGTATGGGGCCGGGGGCGGCACGCGTCCGCTCACTCTGGTTGCGCGAGGACCCACTTGCTACGATGCCTGCGATGCTCGTCTTCACAGCGCGGGCGCGCCCAGCCTGCGCGACAGCGCTGCTCCTGCTGGCTCTGGCCGGTTGCGGAGATGACACCAAGATCCCCCAGGTGGTCTCGGCCACACCGTTCGCGACGAGCACCGTGGCGATCACCCAGCAGGGCGACGCCGCGGCCACCATCGACGCCAGGTCGGTGAGCTTCAAGCTCGATGACTCGCGCTCGCTGGTGGTCCGGGCCACGCTGACATCGCACGCGACGTCGCTGATCTCCATCAGCGTCCGCGCCTCGCTGTACGACCCCCGCCACAACCTCGTCGGCGACGCCATCGGCGGCCAGGTCAAGGTTCAGCCCGGGCAGCAGACCACCCTCAACCTCAGCGGCCCCACCCCGCTGGGCACGATCGCCTCGGCGGTGTTCGAGGTGAGCGGGCAGCCTTCGCAACCCTGAGCGCAGCGGCCCCGGCCTAGATGAGGTCGGGCTTCCCCGAGGCGCGAAGCTTCTCCACCACGTCCCTGACCAGTTGCTCCGCGCCCAGATGGAGAACCAGCACGGCGTCGCCCGTGTCGACCACGGCCAGGCCCTCGACGCCCACCAGCACCACCGTGCGACCGCCTGCCGACATCACGTAGCAGCCCTGCGACTCGAGCAGCAGCGCCTCGCCGGTGCTGACGTTGCCGTCTGCGTCCGCCGCCGCGGCCAGGCTCGAGGCCAGGTCGGCCCACGTGCCGAGGTCCGACCAGTCGAACGCAGCCCGCACCGCGGTGAGCCTGCTGGTGCGCTCGAACACCAGCGGCTCCACCGCCACCGGCGCCAGCGATGCATAGAGCCGGGCAGCGCCGTCCTCATCGCCGGCCGCGCGCGCCACGACCATCTCGCGCAGGGTCGCGTCCATGGTCGGATCGGCTGCGGCCAGCTCGGCGAGGAACACCGGAGCCGTCCAGGCGAAGAGGCCGAGGTTCCAGAGGTGACGCCGGTCGGCCACGTACTGCGCGGCGCGCTCGCGATCGGGCTTCTCGACGAATCCCGCAGCGGTCGACGCCGGGAGGGCTGACGCGGCCGCCAGCAGGACGGCGTCGGCCCCCGTGCCGGGCGGCGCGGTCCAGCGGCCAGGCGGCAGCGCTTCGCCCAGCGCGAGGTAGCCGAAGCCGGTTGTCGGCGACGCCGGCGTCAGCCCGACCGTCGCCAGGCCGGCGGTGGCCACCGCCCACCCCGCGGCGGCCAGCACCGCCGCACGGTACGCATCGTCATCTCCCACGTGGTGGTCGGCGTGGACGGAGACGATCACGGCGTCGGGATCGGAACGGGCCACCTGGTGCACGGCGAGGCCCAGCGCGGCGCCTGTCCCCCGCGCGCAGGGCTCGCTGATCACCGACACCGGAGCGGCCAGGCCCGCGAGCGCCTCCCGGCAACCCGCTGCCTGGGCCGCCTCGGTGACCACGTGGAGCTGGCCTCCGAGCGGCGCCACCCGGTCGACGGTTGCCCGGAGCAGGGTGACGCCGCCCGGCCCGAGGGGCAGCAGGTGCTTGGGCACGGTGGCACGGCTCAGCGGCCACAGCCGCGACCCGCTGCCGCCGGCAAGGATGAGGACGTGGAAGGCCACGGCCGGGATGATGCCCGAGCACGCCCCCGGGGAGTCAGCCGGCGGCCACCGCCAGGATCGGCTGGGTGCCCGCCGCCTCGGCGAGGTCGAGGGCTCGATCGGTGCGCTCCCAGGGAAGGTCGAGGTCGCTCCGCCCAAAGTGGCCGAACGCGGCCACCTGCCGGTAGATGGGCCGGCGCAGCTCGAGTGCCGAGATGATCCCGAACGGCGAGAGGTCGAAGAACTTCTCGACCAGCTCCTCGATGCGCTCCACCGGGATGGTCTCCGTGCCGAAGGTCTCGACCAGCACGGAGACCGGCTTGACCACGCCGATCGCGTACGCCACCTGGATCTCGCACTTCGTCGCCATGCCGGCGGCGACGACGTTCTTGGCCGCCCAGCGGGCGCCGTAGGCGGCGCTGCGATCGACCTTGGTCGGGTCCTTGCCGCTGAATGCGCCACCACCATGGCGCGCGTACCCACCGTAGGTGTCGACGATGATCTTGCGGCCGGTGAGCCCCGCGTCCCCCTGCGGTCCGCCGATCACGAAGCGGCCGGTGGGGTTGACGTGCCGGATGGTCGAGGAGTCGAGCCACTCGGCCGGGATCACCGCCTCCACGACGTGCTCCTGGATGTCGCTGAAGACCTGCTCGTGGGAGGCGTCCTCGGAGTGCTGGATGCTCACCAGGACGTTGTCGACCCGCCGCGGCCTGCCCTGCCCGTCGTACTCGACGGTGACCTGGGTCTTGCCGTCGGGGCGCGCCCAGCGCAGGGTGCCGTCACGTCGCTTCAGGCTGAGGCGCCGAGCCAGCCCGTGGGCGAACTGGATCGGCGCCGGCATCAGCTCGGGGGTCTCGTCGCAGGCGAACCCGAACATCATCCCCTGGTCGCCGGCGCCGCCGGTGTTGACGCCCTGCGCGATGTCAGGCGACTGCTCGTCGATGCAGACGAGGACGCCGCAGGTCTCGTAGTCGAACCCGTACTTGGCGCGGATGTAGCCGATGTCCTTGATGGTGCGGCGCACCACCCCGGCGATGTCGATGTAGGCCTCCGTCGAGATCTCCCCGAAGACCAGCGCAGTGCCCGTGGTCAGAGCCGTCTCGCATGCCACGCGGCCGAGCGGGTCCTTCTCGAGAACGGCGTCGAGGACGGCGTCGCTGATCTGATCGGCGATCTTGTCGGGATGTCCCTCGGTGACGGACTCCGAGGTGAACAGGCGGCGGCGCGTACGGCTCATGGGGTCCTCCGACCCCACCGGCGGCCACCACGACGCCCTGTGCGCCCTGGCCCGCTCCTGTCCGGGGCCGGCCCGATCGTACCAGCGGCTCACCGCGCGGCGTCCCTGCGGACCCCTGAACCTGTGGCGACTTGACGGCTGACCGTGTATGGTTTGCCGCACGTATCACTTATGACCGGGCGCCCAAACGTCCCGGCGGAGGACCTTGGCGCGTGCCGGTAGACCAGACCCTGCGTTGCCGCGAGTGCGGCGTTGACTTCATTTGGACCGAGGGAGAGCAGGAGTTCTTCGCCTCCCGCGGTCTGACCAACCCTCCATCCCGCTGCCCGAGCTGCCGCGCAGCGCGGCGCGCGGCCAGTGGAGGTTCCGGCGGCGGCTACGGTGGTGGTGGCGGCGGTGGCGGCAGCTACGGCGCCCGCTCCAGTGGGCCACGCCAGATGTACGAGGTGACCTGCGCCGGCTGTGGCGGGATCGCGCGCGTTCCCTTCCAGCCGCGTGGCGACAAGCCCGTCTACTGCAGCGATTGCTTCCGGCCCTCGGGTCGTTGACGGAGGCCGCGCCCGACGGCGCCATCGCGATCGGTAGTCGGGTGACGTTCCCGTACGGCGGCAGCCGCCGTACGGGGACCGTCTCCGACGTATCGGTCATGCCCGATGCCAACGGCAGCAGGACCGTCTCCTACCTGATCGACGTCGGCACCCGGAAGGTGTTCGTCCAGGGCGACGGCATCCAGCTGGCCAGCAATGCCCCGGTGGCGGCGTTCGACGCCGTCGCCGAGGGCGTCGCCTACGGACGCAAGCGCCCGCGCAATCCCCGCCGTCGCTGACCGTCGACGAGGTCGCGCGGGAGCGGTGACTTCACGATCACGGCCGCGGCCGATCGCGTCATCCGGCGTATTCTTCTGCTGATGGCTCACACCCGCGCGTCTGGACGTGTCTCGCTGCGGATGGCGCTGGTGTCCCTCGGCCTGGTGGCCATCCTGGTCGGGGCGGGTCTCATCGTGGCTCCCCTCCTCGGCGTCTGGCAGAGGGGCAGCGTCGACCAGACCGCTCTGAGCACGTGGCAGAAGGGCGGTTCGAACGCGCTGGCCGGCGCGCCCACCAGCCCCACCGCCGCCGCCAAGACGGCCACGTGCGGATCCGGCTCGCCCGCGGACTACGCGCTGGTCACGTTCAGCGCTCCCGCCGCCGAGCATTACGGCGGCGTCGCCACCGACGGTACCTGGGACTCGCTGAACAACCGCTCGATGGTGCACTACGCCGGGACGCCCGGCCCCGGCCAGCCGGGCAACTCCATCATCGCCTTCCACCGCGAGCCGGACTACGAGCACATCGACCAGCTCAACGTCGGCGACACCGTCTCGGTGCAGGACCGCACCTGTCACACGTATACGTACAGGGTGACCGGCAAGTGGACGCTGGATCCGAGCAGGGTCACCCAGCTGGTGCCGACCAGCGGCCACGACCTGACGCTGGTCACGTGCACCCCCTTCTGGGTGGACTCGTTGCGCATCATCTGGCGCGCCACCCTGGTGTCGCCGAGCGCCTGAACCGCGTCAGCGCGGGCGGCGTCGCGCCGGCCGGGTGGACACAGTGGGCTCAGGGCTGGACGCGGGCCATCCGCTGGAGCCGGGCGATCCGCTCCTCGATGGGAGGGTGGGTCGAGAACAGCGCGGCAAGGGAGGCCCGCCGGTTGCCGAACGGGTTGACGATGTACAGGGGTGCCAGCGCCGGGGCCACCTGCATCGGCACCACCGCCGTCCGTGCCTCGAGCTTGCCGAGCGCATCGGCGAGCGCGAGGGGATCGTCGGACAGCAGGGCGCCGTCGTGGTCGGCCTCGTACTCCCTGGCGCGGCTGATGGCGAGCTGGATGATCGCCGCGGCAGGCGCGGCCAGGAGCGCGACGAGCAGCGTGACCAGGATCTGCGCGCCACTCTCCTCCTCGTCACCGCCCATGAAGAAGAGCGAGAACTGGGCGATCTGGGCGATGATGGAGATGCCCAGGGCGACGGTGGCCGCGGTCGAGGCCACGAGGATGTCGCGGTTGCGCACGTGGCTGAGCTCGTGGGACAGCACACCGCGAATCTCGCGGGCGCTGCAGAGGTTGAGGATCCCGGTCGTGCAGCAGACAGCCGCGTGCGCCGGGTTCCGGCCGGTGGCGAAGGCGTTGGGCGAGGGGTCGTCGCTGATGTACACCCGCGGCTTGGGAATGCCGGCGGCGGCGGCCAGCTCGGCGACGATCTGGTGCAGCTCTGGAGCCTGCTCGGGGGAGACCTCCACGCCGTGGGCGGCGCGGACGGCGATGGTGTCGCTCTTCCAGTACGAGATGCCGTTCATCGCCAGGGCGATGACCGCGGCGACGATCAGGCCGGTGCGGTGAGCCACCAGGCCGCCGATGACCAGGAACAGTGCGTCGAGAAGAGCCAGGAGGAGAGCGGTCTTGATGTTCTGCCACATGCGCCAAGGGTACCCGGCTAGGTGGGGAAGCTCCCGTGATGGCGCGGCGCGTCGTCCCTGACGCGGCCGGCGTAGGCCGCGAAGCGCAGCACCAGCTCGGCGCGCAGGTCGGCCGGCGCCATCACCGCGTCGACGATCAGCTCATCCGCGAGCCGGTAGATGTCGATGTCCGCACGGTACTCGTCCTGGAGCTTCTTGATGAAGCCGGCGCGCTCGTCCTCGGGTAGCTCCTGGATGCGGTTGTAATACACGGCGTTGACAGCCGCCTCTGGCCCCATCACCGCGATCTGCGCGGAGGGGAGCGCCAGCGTGCAGTCCGGGTCGAACGCCGGCCCCGCCATCGCGTACAGGCCCGCGCCGTAGGCCTTGCGCATGATCACGCAGATCTTGGGGACCTGAGCCTGCGAGAGCGCGGCGATCATCTTGGCGCCGTGCCTGATGATGCCCTGGCGCTCCACGGCGGTGCCGATCATGAAGCCCGGGACATCGGCGAGGAAGAGCAGCGGAATGTTGAAGGCATCGCAGCAGGTGATGAAACGCGTCGCCTTGTCCGCTGAGTCGACGAACAGCACCCCGCCTTTGAAACGCGGCTGTGAGGCGACGATGCCCACGGCGCGCCCATCGATGCGCGCCAAGCCGGTCACCAGCTCCCTGGCGAAGAGACGCTTGATCTCGAAGAATGAATCCGCGTCGACGAGACCGTCGATGACCGTCTGCACGTCGTAGCCGCGGCCCGGCTCGAGCGGGATCGTCTCCTCGATCGAGGGCACCCCCGCGGCGACCGCCAGGCCGGGAACATCCGCGACGTGCTGGCGCCACGATTGGGGCATGTACGACAGGTAACGGCGCGCCGCCTCGATCGCCTCCGGCTCGCTGCCGGCGAGGAGGTCGCCGCAGCCGCTGACCGTGCAGTGCATCCGGGCCCCGCCCATCTCCTCCAGTGACACCTTCTCCCCCACCACGACCTCGGCCATGCGGGGTGAGCCGAGGTACATGGACGCGTTGCCCTCGACCATGAAGACGGCGTCGCAGAAGGCGGGGATGTAGGCCCCACCCGCGGCGGACGGGCCGAACAGCACGCAGAGCTGCGGCACCTGGCCGGAGAGACGTACCTGCATGCGAAAGATGCGCCCGGCGTGGCGGCGTCCGGGGAACATCGCCACCTGGTCGGTGATGCGCGCCCCGGCCGAATCCACCAGGTACACCATGGGGATCTGCAGCCGCTCTGCCGTCTCGAGGATGCGGACGATCTTCTCCACGGTGCGCGCGCCCCAGGATCCCGCCTTGACCGACGGGTCGTTGGCCATCACCGCGCAGGCGTGTCCGTGCAGCGTTCCGATGCCGGTGATGACGCCGTCGGCGGGCAGGTCGGCTGCGAGATTGTTGGCCAGCACGCCGTCTTCGACGAAGGCCGCTCGCTCGTCGAACAACCGCGCGATGCGCTCGCGCGGCATCAGCTTGTTGTGCTCGGCGAGCTTGGCGCGCGCCTTCTCCGAGCCGCCGCTGCGCGCCCGGCGCAGACGCTTCTCGAGGTCGGAGGAGTCGTGCGCCGGCGAAGCCGCGAGGTCGGTCACACCACCGGCTCCGCGACCGCCGTCGCGGTCCACACGCCGGCGCGGTACAGCTTGCCAGGCAGCTCCATGCCGAGATCGGCGGCCAGCGTGCTGCTCACCGCGCAATAGGCGACGAGGTCGCAACCGTGCACGCCGCCGACACTCGCCACCGCCTGCAGCGCGTCCTCGCTGCACACGTTGCCTGTCGAGCGTGGCGCGAACGGGCAGCCCCCGAGACCCCCGGCGCTGCCGTCAAACCGGGTCACCCCGGCTTGGTACGCCACCAGCACGTTGGCGACGCCGAGTCCGCGCGTGTCGTGCACGTGCAGCGACAGGCGCTGCTCCGGCACGACTGCGCCGGCTCGCGAGCACAGCTCACGAACGGCGGCCGGGTGGGCAACACCGATGGTGTCGGCGACGCCGACCTCCGATGCACCGCGGCGGACCAGCTCCGCACACAGGTCCACGACGCGCTGCGGGTCGACGAAGCCCTCGTAGGGACAGCCGAAGGCGACCGACACCGCCACGTCGACGGCGCAGCCCGCCGAACGTGCGTCGGCGACCACGGCGTCGAGGTCGTCGAGCGATTCGGCGACGCTGCGGTTGACGTTGCGCCGGTTGAACGTGTCGGTGGCGCCGATCGTGTACAGGACGTTGCGCACGTCATGCTCCAGGGCGAGCTCGAGGCCGCGACGGTTGGGGATGAGCACGCGCAGCCGCGCCAGCGGCTGCGGTCCGAGCGCGCGGAGCAGGGCAGCGGCGTCGGCCAGCTGGGGCACCCACCTCGGCGACACGAACGACGTCGCCTCGACCCGGGGGACGCCTGCCGCCAGCAGTCCTTCGATGAGGCGCACCTTGACCTCGGTGGGGACCGCCGCGGCGATGGTCTGGAGACCGTCGCGCGGCGCCACGTCAGTCCAGGTGACCTCAGCCATCGGCGGTCACCCTAGCAGAGGGCTAGACTGAGCCCGCGCGATGCCCCGGTTCCGTCTCACCACCTACCTGCGCGACACCTTCGGGGTCGACGATCTGCGGAGCTTCCGCCTCTGCGGGATGGACGAGGTGGGGCGCGGCTCCTACGCGGGCCCGCTGGTTGCCGCTGCGGTGGTGCTGCCGGCGCGGTTCCGCCATCCGCTGCTGCGTGACAGCAAGCTGCTGACCGCCCGCCAGCGCGAGAGCGTCGGCGCCGTCATCCGCCGGCGTGCACTGGCCTGGGTGGTCGCGGAGATATCGGCGGCCGACATCAATCGGCGCGGCCTCGGCTGGGCCAACGTGGAGATCTTCCGCCGGCTCGTCGACCTCGTCGACGCGGACGGCTATTGCTGCGACGGACGGCTGCGCATCGACGCGACTCGCACCGTCCACTGCCTGGTCAAGGGCGACAACCTGGTGCCTGCGATATCGGCTGCGTCGATCATCGCCAAGGTGCATCGCGACGCCATCATGACCGCCATGCACGACCACGCTCCGCAGTACAACTGGGCAAGCAACAAGGGCTACGGCGCACGCGAGCACCGCAACGCCATCATCAGCCACGGCCCGCACCCCGAGCACCGCAACGTGTTCATCGACGGGCTGCTGCAGCTCGACCTCTCGTTCGACCTCATAGAAGCGTGACGTCGGCGCCGCGGCCCGCCGTGGACACCACGGTTTTCCGCGACGCCGCATCGCGGTTCGCCAGCGGCGTCACCGTGGCCGCTGCTGCGCACGACGGTCTCCACCACGCCATCACCGCCACTGCGTTCGCGTCGCTGTCGATCGATCCACCCATGGTACTGCTCGCCCTTGACCGCGCCGGCCAGCTCCTCGCGCTGGTGCGCGACAGTGGCCGCGTCGGGCTCAGCGTGCTGTCCGAGTCACAGGAGGCGATCGGCAGGCGCGCCTCGACGGACGGACGCCGTCCGCGGACGATGGTCGACGAGGCGGCGACCACCACGGCTCTCACCGGTGCGCCGCTGATCGTCGGCGCGCTGGCATGGTTCGACTGCGAGGTCGAGTCCATCTCCGAGCACGGCGACCACGCGATCATCGTCGGTCGCGTCGTCGCGGCCGCGGCGACCGATGGCGAGCCGCTGGTGTATTTCGGCCGCCATTACCGCAAGCTGGGCTGCCAGTTGGGCAGGTCCAGCGTGTCTCGCTGAAGCCTCAGCCGCAGCCGCAGCCTCCTCCGCAGCACCCACCCGATGCTGTCGCCGGAGCGCCGGCGGTCGCCGAGGCAGCCGTGGCTCCATGCGTCGCGGCGACCTGGCTGATCAGCGGCATGCTGGCTCGGCTTTCACAGCTCGGACACAACGCGGAGAGCTCTCGGTCGCCCATGCGCCGCAGCACCTCGAAGGTGGTCCGGCAGTCGTTGCAGCGGTATTCGTAGACAGGCATCCGGCGAGCCTACCACGCGCCCGGCCCCGTTCCCGGGATGGGAGCGCCCCGAGTTGCGAAACGAACATCTGTTCGCTACTATTGGAGCCATGAGCACCACCCCGATGGAACTGCTCCTCCCGCTCGGTGACGCGTCGGTGCCCGACGAGCTCACCACCCGTCGCTGGCAGCACCTGATGACCGTCGCCGGGATCGACCCGCCATCGGCTCAGCGCCTGGCGCGGGCCTTCCCCTCGCTGGCCGCGGTCTACGCGGCGGGCGAGGAGCAACTGGTCCGGGTCGTCGGTCCCGTGGTCGCATCGCGGATCCGCTGGTTCCTCGACGCGCCACTCGACACCGGGCTGTCCCTGCACGCGGTCGCGGGCGCGAGGGCGGCCTGACGTCCTTCCCGTCAGCACGGCGCATTTCGCCCCGAGTCGCCGCCCCACGTATGATCGTCGTTCACCAATCAGCGATGGGGGCTATCGGAGGACGCGCGATGTTGGGACGCAGGTCGAAGTCAGCGGTGGTCGAACGCGACCTTTCGAGTGCCGGATCGCGTGCGGCCGAGGTCGTCGGTGATGCGGCGTCGGTGTTCGCCGAGCGCGCCGTGGCGGCCGCGCAGAATGCACAGCGGGTGGCCACGCCGGTGCTCCGCACAGCCGGCGAGAAGTCGGCAGAAACCCTGAGCCATGCGGCCGAGCGCGCCGCCGTGGTCCTCGCCGATGTCGGCGACCGCCTCGCCGAGAGTGGTGAGGAGCGTGCCGGCAACGCTGCAGTCGCCGCGCGCCAGCGCCTGGCTGATGCCTCCGAGGCTCTCGCCCAGGCAGTGCGTCCCAAGAAGCGCCGCCGCTTTCGCCGCGTTCTGGTCGTCGTCCTTGCCGGCGGTGGAATCGTCGCCCTGGTGAAGTCCCCCCTGCGCGGCAAGCTGACCGACCGGCTCTTCGGCGCTCCGCCCGACTTCGACGACGAGGCCCCCGAGTCGATCACCCTGCCGTCGTCGACGACCCATGGCCCGGCGCCGTCCGGGCCGTCAGCGGCGTCGACCGAATCCGAGCCGGCGTCGGAGAGCTCCGCCACGGACGGCGGCGACTCCAATGGCGTCGCCTCGGGATCCGCGCAGACCAAGAGCGAAGGCGCCGCGAGCTGACCTGGTGAGCCCCGACGACCGCCGCCCGTTTCGCGGCGCGCCCTTCGACCGGGGCCGCAACGACCGTCCCGCCGGGCCCGGCCCCGAGCGCGGCGATCGTCCGCCGCCGCCGGACCGTCCCGGGTTCGGCGCGCCGCGTCCGTTCGTTCGCACCCCCACGCGTGGCGGCGACCTGCCGCCGCCGGATCACCGTGTGCGGCTGCGAGACGGCGATCGCGAGATCGAGGTCACCGGCAACCCGGCATTCGTCCGCCAGGTTCTCGATGACCTCCCGGCGTTGATGGCCCGGCTCCGCGGCGAAGCTCCCGGTCGCACCGCGATCTCGATGCCGGCGCCGCCGGTCTCGCCGGCCGTGGTCACCCCTCCCGTCACTGACGCACCGCCCGTGGCCCAAGATGAGGACGATCCGAAGATGTCCGCACCGCCGGCCACGCCCGCGGCCTCCGCGCGCGGGCGAAACGGGGCCCGCCGGTCGGCGGTGGCTGGAGTGGGTGGCGCCCTCGAACGCCAGGTGTTCGACGTGCTCCGTGGCAGCACGCGACCGCTGGCCATCTCCGCCATCCGCGAGCGGATCGACAGCCAGCCGACCGGGCAGGAGGTCCGCAGGCTGCTCGAGCGTGCGGGGGACCGCGTGAGCCGCTCAGCGGACCGTCCGGCGACGTACTCCCTGCGCTGACAGCCCGGCGGCCGCAGCGCCGCCACGTGCGCTGTCGTCGAGATTGCCGGTACACGGCTGCCCCCTGAGACTGTACTATCGTCTCAAACGCGTCGTACTATGCAAATGGGCCGTACGTGACAGTACAATGGCCCGACCTTTAGGGGGTGGGAGGGGGCCGTGGACCCGGGCATCATCGCGGCGATCGTCGCGGCTGTCGTCGTGCTCGTCGTTCTGGCGAGTGGGTTGCGCGTCATCGCCGAGTTCCAGCGCGGCGTGGTGCTGCGGTTCGGACGCCGCGGGCCGCTGCTCGACCCCGGCCTGCGCTTCATCCTGCCGTTGGGCCTCGACAGGCTGATCAGGGTGGACCTGCGCAGCTCACTCCTCGAGGTTCCTGCCCTGGAGGTGATCACCAGCGAGGGAGTGCCCGTGCAGGTGAGTGCGTCCGTTCACCTGCAGGTGCTCAACCCGATCCTCGCGGTCACCAGGGTCATCGACTACCGCCGGTCGACATCGCGGCTCGTCCAGGCGTCGCTGCGTGAGGTCGTGGGCCACACCACCCTGCGCGCCCTGCTCGTCGAGCCTGAGGCGGTTCGCGACGCCCTGGGGACATTCCTCGATGCCCGCACCGAGCCGTGGGGGATTCGCATCACCGAGATCGACGTGCGGGACATCGAGCTTCCCTCTGCCATGCAGAGGGCGATGCAGGACCAGGCGGAGGTCGTTGCCCGCCACCAGACCGAGCAGATCCAGGCCGACGCTGAGATCGCCACGGCGCGCCGGCTGGCCGCGGCCGCCGAGGTCCTTGCGGGCCAGCCGTATGCCCTGCAGCTGCGCCTCATCCAGGCCCTGACCGACATGACCAACGACAAGGCGACGGTGGTCGTGGTGCCGTTGCCCATGGACCTGGTGCAGCCGATCGTCGATCTCACCGGAAGCGGCCACGCCGGCCAGGCCGATGCCGGTGGCAGCTCGAGATCGACGGGCTGGCCCGCACGCAGGGCCGATCAGCCCCGCTGACGCTGCGGGCCCGGGGCGCCAAGCACGCGGTGGTTGGAGCCCGCTTGGACCTGTCAACGATGTCCTGCGACAGGTCTCATCAGTAGCGGAACGGGGCCAGCTGGGTGCCGCCTGGGCCGAGCGTGTACCCGGTCGAGGTGGTCGGGCTCAGCTGGACGTAGCTCCCCATGTCGAGCAGGAAGATGTTGAAGAAGTTGAAATG
>DATBEL010000095.1:0-3744 GCA_036276135.1 Candidatus Dormiibacterota bacterium | reverse complement strand
GCGCGCTTCAGGCCGTACTTCTTGCGTTCCTTGGCGCGCGGGTCGCGGGTCAGCAGGCCGGCCTTCTTGAGCGCGGGGCGCAGCTCCTCGTCGGCCACCACCAGCGCCCTGGCGATGCCGTGGCAGATCGCCCCGGCCTGGCCGGACACACCGCCGCCCTCGACCTTGATCGAGGCCACGAAGCGACCGAGGTTGTCGGTGATGCGCAGCGGCTGCGTGACCACCGTCTCGAGGTCACGCCGGCCGAAGTACTCGCTGGGCGAACGGCCGTTGATGACCAGGATGCCGTCGCCGGGCGCCAGGCGAACGCGCGCGACCGAGGTCTTGCGCCGGCCGGTGGCGTAGAAGTAGTGCTCGCTAGCTGCTGGCAACCTTGATCTCTCCGAGTTCGCCGAAGCTGATCGGCTGGGGCTTCTGGGCGGCGTGGTGGTGCTCCGCTCCCGCGTAGACGCGCAGCCGTTTGAGCATGTCGGCGCCGAGGGTGTTGTGCTGGAGCATGCCGCGCACCGCGTGCATCAGCGGGTACGTGGGGTCGCGCTCCATCTGCTCCTCGTAGGTCCGCTCATGACGCCCGCTCGGGTAACCGGAGTACCTGTCATACACCTTGCGCGTGCGCTTGCGCCCGGTGACCACGATGTCGCGCGCGTTGATCACCACCACGTGCTCACCCGTGTTGAGGTGAGGGGTGAACTGCGGGCGATGCTTGCCGCGCAGGATTCGCGCGATGTTGACGGCCAGGCGGCCCAGCGTCTGGCCGCGGGCGTCGACCAGGTACCACGTGTCGGACAGGGTGCCCGGCCTGGCCGTGTAGGTCCGCTGGCTCGTCTGGGTCTGGCTCTGGCTCATGCGCTGGTCTCCACGGCTGGCGCCGCCGGGTAGGTGACGGTCCACTGGTGCAGGCCTCGCGCGGGGGCCGCGGTCACCGTCCGCACCCGAGTCGGATCCGCGATCATCCCGGCGAGGTCGTCGACGCTGATCCGCCCGTGGCCGACGGCCACCAGCGCACCGGCGATGCCGCGCATCATGCCGTAGAGGAAGGCGTCGGCGCTGACCTCGATGCCCAGCACCGGGGTGCCGTCGTCATCGAGGAGCGTGGTGCGGTAGAGGCAGATGCGCTCGATGGTGCGCACCGTGCCGCCACCGGGCCGCGGCGAGCGGCCGAACGCGCCGAAGTCGTGCGTGCCACGCAGCACCGATGCGGCGCGGCGCATGGCGTCGCTGTCGAGGTCACCGCTGACCTGCCACGCGTAGCGTCGCATCAGCGGGCTGCGCTGGGCGCGCGACGTCACCAGGTACCGGTAGGTGCGGCTGAGCGCGTCGAACCGGGCGTGGAAGGCCGCCGGTGCGATCGTCGCCTCGCGCACCGCGACGTCGTCTGGCAGCACCGCGTTGAGCGCTGTCGACAGGCGCGCGGGCTCCCAGTCGCGGTGCAGCTGCACGCCCACGACCTGGCCGTGCGAGTGGGCGCCTGCGTCGGTGCGACCGGCAGCGGTGAGCGCGGGCGTCTCGGTGGTGACCCGCTGCAGGGCGTCGCGCAGCACGCCCTCGACGGTGCGGACAGCCGGCTGCGACTGCCAGCCGTGGAAATCCGTGCCGTCGTACTCGAGCACCAGCCGCATCATCGTCATCTCGTCAGTCGACCAGCTCGATGATCGCCATCGGCGCGGCGTCGCCGGGGCGCGGGCCGACGTGGATGATCCGTGTGTAACCGCCGGGGCGCTCCTTGAAGCGGGGCACCAGCGTGGTGAACAGGCGGGCGCTCACCTCGCGGTCGCGCACGTAGAGCGCCACCTGGCGCCGGGCATGCAGGTCGTCGGGCTTGGCGGTGGTGATCACCCGCTCCACCCAGCGACGCAACTCCTTGGCGCGCGCCTCGGTGGTCTGGATCCGACCGTGCCGGAGCAGCGCGGTGACCTGGTTGCGGGTCATCGCCTGGCGATGCGCGGCGGTGCGGCCGAACTTGCGCCCGGCGCGGCGGTGACGCATCGCCTCCTACCGGCCGCCGGGCTGGAACAGGGTCTCCAGCTCCTCGGGGGTCACCATCTGGCGCTCGACCAGCTTCTCCTTGATCTCGTCGAGCGACTTGGCGCCGAAGTTGCGCAGGGTGAGCAGGTCCTCCTGGCGCATCGCCACCAGCTGACCGACCTTGGTGACGTCGTTGGCCTTGAGGCAGTTGAGCGCACGAACGCTGAGCTCGAGGTCCTCGATCGGGGTGTCGGCGAGCCGGCTGGGCAGGTCGTTGCCGCGCTTCTGGCTCTGCGGGGGCACGGCGAGGTTGTCGCCGAACCGCACGAAGAGGTCGAGGTGCTGGGTGAACAGCGCCGCCGCCTGGCTGACCGCGTCCACCGGGCTCAGGGTGCTGTCGGTCCACACCTCGACGACCAGCTTGTCCCACTCGGTCTCCTGGCCGACGCGGGTCTTCTCGATGGTGAAGTTGGCGCGCCGCACCGGGGTGAAGATGGCGTCGATCGGGATCACCCCGATGGGCTGGCCCTCGCGCTTGTTCCGCTCGGCGGTGACGTAGCCCTTGCCGCGCTCCACGGTCAGGTCCATGCGCAGCTGCGACTTGGGCCCGTCCAGCGTGCAGATGTGCACGTCGGGGTTGCGGATCTCGACGTCGCTGGTGGTGGTGATGTCACCCGCGGTGACCTCGCGGGGGCCGCGCACGTCGAGCGTCATCCGCACCGGCTCGTCGCTGTGCGAGACCACGTTGATCTCCTTGATGTTGAGGAGGATCTCGGTGACGTCCTCTTTGACGTTGGGGATCGCGGAGAATTCGTGGGCCACACCGTCGATGGAGACCGACGTGATCGCGGCGCCGTTGAGCGACGAGAGCAGGACGCGGCGCAGCGAATTGCCCAGGGTGGTGCCGAAACCGGGCTGGAGCGGCTCGATCTCGAACTTGCCGTAGTCGGTGCCGCTTTCGACTTCACGGACGGCGGGGGCGGCGATTGTGTCAACCATAGGAAGGGGGTGCCTCACAAGCGTGCTGGCGTCGCGCGTCCGCAGCGCCATGCATTGGGGTTACTGGGAGCCGTCGCTCCGGGGATGAATTCGGGAAAGACTCATCGACTGTAGAATTCCACGACGAGCTGCTCATCAATCGTCTGCTCCATCTCGTGGCGCTCGGGCAGGCGGACGACGGTGCCCTTGAGCGCCGCCTCGTCGAGGGTGAGCCAGTCGGGGATGGTGCGTCCCGCCACCAGCTCGCGGGCGTTGCTGATCGGTGACAGCTTGCGGCTGCGCTCGCGCACCTCGACCACATCCCCCGGCCGGACCTGGGCGGAGGCCACGTTGATGACCTTGCCATTGAGCGTGAAGTGGCGATGCGACACCAGCTGGCGCGCCTCGCGGCGCGACGCGGCCAGGCCGAGCCGGTAGACGACGTTGTCGATGCGCCGCTCGAGCTGCTGGAGCAGGACGGTGCCGGTGACCCCGGTGCTGCGCTCGGCGCGAGCGAAGTAGGTGCGGAACTGGGCCTCGAGCACGCCGTACTGGCGGCGGGCCCGCTGCTTGGCACGCAGCTGGATGCCGTAGTCGCTGGTCTTGCGACGGCGCGCCAGGCCGTGCTGCCCCGGGAGAAGCGCGTTGCGCTTGTCGAAGGTGCAGTTGGTCATGCACTTGCTCCCCTTGAGGAAGAGCTTGGTGCCCTCACGGCGGCAGAGGCGGCAGACGGGTCCTGCTTGGTTGGCCATTCTGTGTCCTAGACCCGGCGCCGCTTGGGCGGGCGGCATCCGTTGTGCG
>DATBEL010000094.1:0-19112 GCA_036276135.1 Candidatus Dormiibacterota bacterium | reverse complement strand
CCACCTGGAGCGCGACGAGCGCGACGACATCGACGAGACCGTTAGGTAAAGAGAGCACATGCTGAAACTCGAGAACTTCGACGCGCTCCGTCTCTCCATCGCCAGCCCGGAGATGATCCTCTCCTGGTCGCACGGCGAGGTGACCAAGCCGGAGACCATCAACGACCGCACCCTCAAGCCCGAGAGGGACGGGCTCTTCTGCGAGAAGATCTTCGGTCCCACCAAGGACTGGGAGTGTCACTGCGGCAAGTACAAGCGCTACCGGTACAAGGGCATCATCTGCGACAAGTGCGGCGTCGAGGTGACCCGCAGCAAGGTGCGCCGTGAGCGCATGGGCCACATCAAGCTGGCCTCGCCGGTGTCGCACGTCTGGTACTTCAAGGGCATCCCCTCGCGCATGGGGCTGCTGCTCGACATGAGCCCGCGCAACCTCGAGAAGGTTCTCTACTTCGCCAACTACATCGTCACCGCGGTGGACGAGAAGGCTCGCACCGAGCTGATCGCCAAGCTCGACCCCGACACCGACGACCGCGTCGTCGCGCTGCGCGAGAAGGTCGAGTCGGGCGACACCGGCCAGGAGGACGATCTGCGCACGCGCATCGCCGGCCGCGAGGCACGCCTCGCCGAGGAGCGCACCTCGCTGGACGCCGAACGCGAGCAGCGTGTCAGAGCGCTGCGCGAGTCCGCCCGTGACCTGGACGAGCGCATCCAGGAGTCCAAGGGTCGCAAGGCCGTTGCCTCGATGACGCTCACCGACGGCAAGGACACCGAGACCGCCGTCACCAAGGGCACCGCGCTCGACGAGGACGTCGCCGTCGAGGTGCAGCGCCGCGCCGGCGAGCGCGAGGAGGAGCTGACCGCGCAGTTCGCGCACCGGCTCACCGACCTCGAGGACGCCGCCGGCGGCGAGATCGCCGCGTGGCGCAAGGAGGCCGAGGCCGGCCGGGCCGGCGCCGAGGACAGCGGGCGCAGCGAGCTCGAGACCATGCGCGCTGACATCGTCAAGCAGCGCGAGGAGCTCGAGGCATTGACGGTGCGCGACCTGCTCACCGACACCCAGTACCGCGAGTACGTCGACCGCTACGGCAAGGTGTTCAAGGCGGGCATCGGCGCGGCCGCGGTGCGTGAGCTGCTCAACCAGATCGACCTCGCCAAGGAGGCGCTGCGCCTGCGCGAGGAGTCCAAGTCGACCAGCGGGCAGCGTCGCCAGAAGGCGATCAAGCGTCTGCGCGTCGTCGAGGCCTTCCGCAAGTCGAACACCGCGCCGGCCTGGATGGTGCTCGACGTGCTCCCGGTCATCCCCCCGGAGCTGCGCCCGATGGTTCAGCTCGACGGCGGCCGGTTCGCCACCAGCGACCTCAACGACCTCTACCGCCGCGTCATCAACCGCAACAACCGCCTCAAGAGGCTGCTCGAGCTCGGCGCGCCGGAGATCATCGTGCGCAACGAGAAGCGGATGCTCCAGGAGGCGGTGGACGCGCTCATCGACAACGGCCGCCGCGGCCGGGCCATCACCGGGACTGGCAACCGCAAGCTCAAGTCGCTCTCCGACATGCTCAAGGGCAAGCAGGGCCGCTTCCGCCAGAACCTGCTCGGCAAGCGCGTCGACTACAGCGGCCGCTCGGTCATCGTCGTCGGCCCCGAGCTCAGGCTGCACCAGTGCGGCCTGCCCAAGAAGATGGCGCTCGAGCTCTTCAAGCCGTTCGTCATGCGCGAGCTGGTCAGCCAGAACTTCACGCAGAACATCAAGAGCGCCAAGCGCATGGTGGAGCGCGTGCGCCCCGAGGTGTGGGACGTGCTCGACCAGGTCATCACCGACCATCCCGTGCTGCTCAACCGCGCGCCCACGCTGCACAGGCTCGGCATCCAGGCGTTCATGCCGGTGCTCGTCGAGGGCCAGGCGATCCAGATCCACCCGTTGGTGTGCAAGGCCTTCAACGCCGACTTCGACGGCGACCAGATGGCGGTGCACGTGCCGCTCTTCAGCGGCGCTGTGGCCGAGGCCAAGAACCTGATGATGTCGTCGAACAACATCCTCAGCGCCTCGGACGGCCGCCCTGTGGTCACCCCGTCCCAGGACATCGTGCTCGGCGCCTACTACCTCACCCAGGAGATGACAGCGCTGCCGACCGAGCTCGACGCTGTCCGCCAGCTGCAGGCCTTCTCGTCAGCAGAGGAGGCGGAGCTCGCCTACGAGCACGACCGCGTCGGCCTGCACGACCATGTTCGCGTGCGCATGCCGAGCCGTCATGTCGACCCCTTCCGCGCGTCGGAGGAGGCGCCCGACGGCAACAAGCTGGTCACCACCACGGTCGGCCGCGTCCTGTTCAACGCCGTGCTCCCGCTCGGCGAATCGGGCACCCACAGCGACCTGCGCTCGATCACCTTCCGCAACGAGGTCATGGACCTGCGCAAGCTGGGCCAGCTCGTCAAGGAGTGCTACGACCTGCACGGGTCCGAGCGCACCGCGTACATCGTCAACGACATCAAGCGCCTCGGCTTCCACTACGCGACACGCGCCGGTGTGACCGTCAGCGCCATGGACATCAAGACGCCGGGCGCCAAGGCGGGCCTGATCGCCATCGCCGAGAAGCAGGTCGAGGACGTCGACCTGCAGTACCGCCGCGGCCTGATCACCGACGACGAGCGCTACCTGAAGACCGTCGAGATCTGGACCAAGACCACCGACGACGTCACCGACGTCACCATGAAGTCGTTCGACCGCTTCCACAGCGTGCTGATGATGTCCCAGTCGGGAGCACGCGGCTCCACCCAGCAGATCCGTCAGATCGCGGGCATGCGCGGCCTCATGGCCGATCCGACGGGACGGATCATCGACCTGCCCATCAAGGCCAACTTCTCCGAGGGCCTCAACGTCCTCGAGTACTTCATCTCGACACACGGTGCCCGCAAGGGTCTCGCCGACACCGCGCTGCGCACCGCGGACTCCGGGTACCTGACCCGGCGCCTGGTCGACGTCGCCCAGGACGTCATCGTCCGCATTGACGACTGTGAGACCACCGCCGGCATCTGGGTCGACCTCGAGGACCCGCTGCTCGGCGACCGCGCCATCGAGCGTATCGCCGGCCGCATCGCCGCCCAGGACGTCGTCGTCGACGGCGACACCGTGGCCACGGCGGGCGAGGAGATCACCGACGAGGCGGCGCGGCGTGCGTACACGCAGCGCGAGGCGGTGCCCCGCGTTCGGGTGCGCAGCATCATGACCTGCAAGGCGCGCGAGGGCGTCTGCCGGCTCTGTTACGGACGCAACCTCGCCACCGGCCGGCTGGTGGAGATCGGCGAGGCGGTCGGCGTCATCGCGGCGCAGTCGATCGGCGAGCCGGGCACCCAGCTGACCATGCGCACCTTCCACACAGGCGGTGTCGCCACCGGTGGTTCGGACATCACCCAGGGCCTGCCCCGCGTCGAGGAGCTGTTCGAGGCGCGCGTGCCCAAGGGCAAGGCGCTGATCAGCGAGACCGACGGTGAGGTCGAGATCATCCGCACCGAGGCCAAGGCGCTCAAGGTGAAGGTCACCTCGCGGGACGTCTTCGATACCACCTACCCGATCCCGCCCAAGTTCACCGTGCTGGTGGCGAGCGCAGAGGTTGTCGCCGAGAACGCCGAGCTGCTCCACGGCACCGACGACAACGGCAATGACGTCACCGTCCGCGCCAAGTACGCCGGCGCGGTCAAGGTTGCCAAGAACGAGGTGCTGGTGCGCACCACCGAGGAGGACACCCGCGAGTACGCGGTGCCGGCGTCGGCGCAGCTGATCGTGCGCGACGGCGACCGCGTCGTGGCCGGCGACCGCATCACCCAGGGCTCGATCAGCCCGCAGGAGCTGCTGCTCGTGCGCGGCCGCGAGGACGTCCAGAACTACCTGGTCCGCGAGGTGCAGACCGTGTACCGCAGCCAGGGAGTCGACATCAACGACAAGCACATCGAGGTGATCGTCCGCCAGATGATGCGCAAGGTGCGCATCGACAATGCCGGTGACACCGACCTGCTCCCGGGCGAGATCGTCTCGCAGTTCGAGTGGGAGGAGGCCAACGCCAAGGCGCTGAGCGAGGGTGGCGAGCCCGCCATCGCCGGCACCGTCCTGCTCGGTCTCATCAAGGCCGCGCTGAACACGGCGTCGTGGCTGTCGGCGGCGTCGTTCCAGGAGACAACACGCGTCCTCACCGAGGCGGCCATCTCCGGCAAGATCGACAAGCTGCGCGGTCTCAAGGAGAACGTCATCATCGGCAAGCTGATCCCCGCGGGGACCGGCCTCGACTACTACCAGAAGCTCCGCGAAGAGGCCGCGCGCCTCTACGAGGAGGAGGAGGCTGCGGCGGCCCTCGCTGCTCTGCAGGCCGACAACGAAGACGAAGACGAGGAGCTCGAGGGCTCAGCCGACCAGGTCGACTCCGAGCCGCTGCCCGAGGTGGCCCCGACCGCAACCGCCTGACGCCCGCCTGTCCTCAGGCGCCGCGAGAGGGGCCCGTCACATTGACGGGCCCTTTCTCGTGTTGTTTGCCGTTTCGTTGCAGGAATGTCGACGGCGTGCGCGTACCCTATGGCCGTGCATCTCTTCTTCAGCGACATCGACGTCATCGGCCACCCCGTCAACACCGCCCTCCTCGGCGTCGTCCTCGCCTTCCTGGTGGGGTGGATCGCCGCGTACCTGATCTACAAGCTTTTCTGGCGCGCCGATTTCGGCCTGCCGGTGCGCAGGCGCCTGCTGTGTACGGGCCTCACCATCCAGCGTGACCAGGTCGCCTTCGTGCCGCTGTGGTGGTCCGACCTGCAGATCCAGCGCGCGGTCAGCGCTCACTGGAAGAACGCGCTCCGCTCCACCGTGTCGCGTGCCCCCGTCCACGAGGACGCCACCGCCCGCTGATCCTCCCGGATGGGTCCGCAGCGGCGGGGCGATCACCCCGTTTTCGCAACCTCTGTCGCAGGTGTCGTGACGGACGTGTAACAGCCGGGTAAATGGTTTCGAGGATCGAGGCCGTCCGGCACTACCATCGCAGCGATGCCCCGCGTTCTCGTCGCCGACGACGACCGGATGGTTCGCATCTTCCTCGAGGATGCGATGGCCACGGCGGGCTACCACGTCCGCGCCGCCGCCGACGGGGCCGAGGCGATCACCGCGATCACCGAGGCGGGCGCCTTCGACCTGGTGATCACCGACTACAGCATGCCCGGGGCCACCGGCATCGACGTCATCAACCATGCCCAGCGGGTTGACCCGACCCTTCCCTGCATCATCGTCACGGCCTTCCACGACCTCGACCTCGCCATGCGCGGCATGCAGGCCGGCGCGGTCGGTTTCATCCCCAAGCCCTTCAAGGCCGAGCACCTCCTCACCGTCGCCGGCCGCGCGCTGGAACGCCGCCAGATGGCGACGGACACCACCCGCCTCACCCTGCTGCTGCCGATGCTGGAGCGGTTCACCATGCTCCTGGCCAACACCCTGGAGTCCAAGGACTGCGCCACCGGGCAGCATGCCGAGAGGCTCGTCGAGCACAGCGAGGCGGTGGCCCGCGAGCTCGGCCTCGACGACGACACCCGCTTCTCGATCCGCGTGGGCGCCTGCCTCCACGACATCGGCAAGGTCGGTGTCCCCGAGGCGCTGCTGCGCAAGCCCGGGCCGCTCACCCCCGCCGAGCGCGAGGTCATGCAGCTGCATCCGGAGATCGGCGCCGCCATCCTCGAGGACATCGACACCTGGCAGGACGTGCGCCTGATCGTGCGCCACCACCACGAGCACTGGAACGGCGCCGGCTACCCGCTCGGCCTCCAGGGGCCGGGCATCCCCCTCGGCGCTCGCATCGTCAGCGTGGTCGACGCCTTCGACGTGATGACCGAGGGTCGCTCCTACGCGCCGGCGCGGCCCCTGGAGGTGGTGGTGGCCGAGCTGGTGCGCCAACGCGGTGTCCAGTTCGACGGTGACGTGGTGGACGCGTTCATGCGCACCCTGTCGGGGACGGGTCACTACCATGACGTCGTGGACACCGCCGCCGAGCTTCATCTCATCGCCCGGCGTGCCGCCGCGACGCACCCGGCAGGGACGGCGCTCGAGGCCGCTACTTGACCGACGCCCACCGTTGGGGCGTGCAGACCGAGTACCACGACGCGACCCATCAGCTGGTCGCGGCCGCCGCCGAGGCCGTCGAGGCGGCGCGCTCGACCCTCGGAGACGGCGACGACCTCGACGGGCCTCTCGTCGTCCACCCGGGTGACCACCTCGACCACCCCCTCGAGGTGGTCACCGAGGATGGCCGCTCGTTGCTGCTCGAGGGCGCGGTGGGCGCCGAGGTGCCTCTCGGGTACCACACCTGGAACGCCCCCGAGGGCCCGCGCCGCCTCGTGGTCAGCCCGGGTCGCTGCCACCTCCCGCCCGACCTGCGGCTGGGCGGCTGGGTGGTGCAGGTGTACAGCGCCCGATCGAGGTCGAGCTGGGGCATCGGCGACCTCGCCGACCTGCGCCGCTTCGGCGAATGGGCCGCCCAGCGCGGCGCCGGCTTCGCGCTGATCAACCCGATCAACGCGGCCGTGCCCACAGCACCGATCGAACCCAGCCCCTACCTGCCCACCAGCCGGCGCTGGCGCAACCCCCTGTACCTCAGGGTCGAGGAGGTGCCCGGCGCAGCCGCGGCACTGGGGACGGACCTCGAGAAGGCCACCGCGGCCGGCCGGCGCCTGAACGGGAACCGCCGCATCGACCGCGACGCGGTTGCGGCCATCAAGCTCGGCGCGCTGCGGCGCCTCCACGACGCCGGCCCGCCGGCGGCCGGCTTCGCCGGCTGGCGCGCCGCCGCCGGGGATGACCTCGAACGCTACGCCACCTTCTGCGTCATCGCCGAGGACCACGGCGGTGACTTCCGGGCGTGGCCGGCGGAGCTGCAGGCCGGCGATGGCGCCGCGGCCACCGCGGTACGGGTCCGGGCCGCCGCGCGGGTCGAGTTCCATGCCTGGCTGCAGTGGCTGATCGATCAGCAGCTGGCGCAGGCAGCGGCGGCGCTGCCGCTGCTCACCGACCTGCCCATCGGGGTGGACCCGGGGGGCGCCGATGTGTGGGCCGACCCCCAGCTCTTCGCTCGCGACTTCTCAGTCGGAGCACCCCCCGACGAGTTCAACACCCTGGGCCAGGACTGGGCGCAGCCGCCCTGGAATCCACGGGAGCTGCGCTCCCGGGGGTACGCCCCGCTGGTCTCGGTGCTCCGCGCCGGGTTCCGGCACGCGATGGGCCTGCGCATCGACCACGTCATGGGCCTGTTCCGGCTCTTCTGGATCCCCCGGGGCGCCGATCCAAGCCGCGGCGTATACGTCCGCTACCCGTCTGCGGAGATCCTCGACATCCTCGCGCTCGAGAGCGCCCGGGCCGGCGCGGTGGTGGTCGGCGAGGACCTGGGCACCGTGGAGCCCGGCGTCCGCGAGGAGATGGCCGCCCGCGACATCCTCGGCTCCGTACTCCTGTACTTCACCGACGCCGACCCGTCGGGCCTGCCGCGCCGTGCGCTCAGCACCGTCACCACCCACGATCTCCCCACCCTGGCCGGGCTCTGGAGCGGCGCCGACAGCACCGAGGTGCGCTCCATCGGGGTGCCCGTCAACGACGCTGCCGTCGCCGAGGTCCGCGGCCGGGTTGCCCGTGTCGCCGGCGGCGCGGGTTCGGCCGTGGAGACGGTGATCGTCAACGCCCACCGGGCACTGGCCGCCTCGCCGTCCATGCTGGTGGCCGCCGCGCTCGAGGATGCCGCAGCCATCCCCGAGCGACCCAACGTTCCGGGGACAACGTCTGTGGCCCGGCCGAACTGGAGCCAGGCGCTGGTGCCCCCGCTGGACGACCTCCTCGCCTCCCCGCTCGCCGAGCGGGTGGCGCAGGCGCTGCGCAGGGACTGACCTAGCCGGCGCGGCGGTGGACGGCGCGGGCCAGCGCGGAGGCCAGGTCGTCGGCGAGGATCTGCTCGATCAACTCCCGGACGCCCTCTCCGGCGCGGCCGGCCATGACCAGGTCGGCGCGTTCCTTGACGCTGGCGAGCGCGTTGCCGACGGCCACCCCACAGCCCACCATGCTGAGCATCACCAGGTCGTTCTCCGCGTCGCCGACGGCCACCGTCGCCTCGGCGGTCTCGCCGAGCATCTCCAGGGCGGCGGTCAGCCCGGTGGCCTTGTTGACGCTCGCGGGCAGCACCATCACGGACTGCTTGTTGAACACGATCTGAAGGTCCAGCTCCATCTCGTGGATGGTGTGCACCACCACCGATTCGAAGGGTTCCCAGGTGGAGAGGATGGCGCGGCCGACCGACAGCGGTGTGACCGCCTGGGCCTGGAGGGCCGCGACGAAGCGGCGCGGCAGGGTGGGGGCCAGCAGCCGCTGCTTGCCGGTGGCCGGGTTGTAGATGAGCGCCCCGTTCTCGACGACGGCGAGGTCGAACACGTCGACGTCATCGCAGATGTCGAGGAGCTCGTCGAGGATCCGGCCGGTCACGAGCACGGCGCGGCGGCCGCTCTCGCGCAGGCTGCGTAATGACTCGAGCGTCTCGGGCTCGAGGATCCCCTGAGATGCGATGGTCCCGTCGTAATCGCAGGCGAGGACAGAGAACCGCATTTGTCTGTATTGTCCCGCACCCTCACTTTTGCGGGTCGGGGCCGCGCGTCACAGGGGCAGCCCGGCCCTCACCTCGGTGCCCTTGCCCAGTTCGGAGCGGATCTCCAGGGTGCCCTTCTCGAGCTCGGCCCGCTCGCGCATCGAGATCAGGCCGAGGTGCTTGTTGCCGTCGATCGTTCCCTCGATGGCGGCCACGTCCATGCCCACACCGTCGTCGCGCACCACCGCGGTGATGCTGTCCTCCTGGAAGTTGATGAGCACCTCGACGTTGCGCGCTTTGGCGTGCTTGCGCGCGTTGTTGAGCGCCTCCTGGATGATCCGGAAGATCGACGGCTCGTAGGAGCCGGGCAGGCGCACCTCCTCCCCCATCACCCGCAGCTGCGCGTTGAGCTTGGCCTTGTCGCCGTAGTCCTTGACGAACTTGCGCAGGGTCGGCACCAGGCCGAGGTCGTCCAGCGTCATCGGGCGGAGGTCGAAGATCAGCCGGCGCGTGTCCTCGAGCACGGCGCGGACCCCATCCTTGAAGTCGGCAAGCTCCTGGACCACCTGGGCCGGGTCGCGCTGGATGAGGCGCTCGAGGATCTCGGCCTGCAGGACGAGGTTGGCCATCGACTGGGCCGGCCCGTCGTGCATGTCGCGGGCGATCCGCATGCGCTCCTCCTCGATGATCTGGAAGACCTGGCGCGAGGCATCGCGCACCCGGGAGTTGTCGGGGGGCGGCGTGGCGGCGGCGGCCAGGTCGTCGAGGCTGCGGTACACCGAGCGGAGCACCTCCTGCTCGCCGCGCAGGTCGATCAGCCGGGCGCTGACGTCGCGGAAGCGCTCGTCGACCGCGGCGAGGTCGGCGCGGAAGCGGGCCAGGCTGCGGAAGCCGTTGTCGAGCTCATCGGGGTCGAGGCCGTGGAGGTTGTCGAGCAGGCCCCGCCAGCGCTTCTCGCTCTCCTCGGTGCGGCGGCGCAGCTCCTCGCGCGCGTCGGCGGTGTCGGCCAGCCGCGCGTCGAGCCGGGCGGCCGCCTGCTCGAGGTCCTCGATGCGCTGGGTCAGCAGGAAACGCACCCCCGACAGTGCGGACGGGTTGACGGCGGGTGCCGGGGCCTGCCCCTGCACGCTCACGACGCGCGCAAACGGGGACGGGGAATCATGCGGCCATGATACCGGCGACCAGTCGACATCCCGGTCACGATTCAGCGGCCGCGAACGCGGCGGCCGCGCTGGGTGCGGGACCCGTCGAAGCCGGGTCACAGGGTGGTTGCGCAGCTCTGAGGCAAACCCGAGCGGACCTATAACCGACGGGTCAGTTCACAAGGAGCCAGCTGCTATGGGTCCGCTCTCGAAAACAGACGCGGCCCGCATCCTCGTCGTCGAGGACGACGCGTCATTGCGCCGCCTCTTGGAGATGCGCCTCACCATCGACGGTTACACGGCGCGCACCGCCGAGGACGGCATTGAAGCGCTCGCCGTGCTCGAGGAGTGGACGCCCGACCTCGTCGTCGCCGACGTGATGATGCCGCGGCTCTCCGGGCTCTCCCTGTGCCGCGCCATCCGTGACTCGCAGCGCCTGGCCGCGATCCCGGTGATCCTGCTCACCGCGCGGAACTTCGACGACGAGATCGAGGCCGTCGTTCGGCTTGGCGGCATCACGTTCATGAGCAAGCCGTTCGACGCCGAGGCGCTGCGCAGCGCGCTGCGCGCCGCGCTCGGCGACCACGCCGTCACCTCCGCGCGGCGCGCGCCAGAACGAATCCGTTGATCGCGCGTGACCACGGCGAGAGGTCACGCGTCACGATTGCGGGGGACAATGGCCGGCGACGTGATCAGCACGGCGCCGGTGGCCGCGCCCCTCTCCACCCCTCCACAGCATGCCGACGGGGCCCGCCAATCGTTCATTGACCGGCTGACCTCCCCGGGCGGCCTGTTCCTCAGCGCCGTGATCATCGCCACCGCGTTCCCGGTGACCAACGCCATCCGTGACCCGGACTTCTGGTGGCACCTGCGCAGCGGCCAGCTGATCCTGCAGACGGGCGGCCTGCTTCGCACCGACCCGTTCACCTACACGGTCAGCAGCCACGTCTGGACGATGCACGAGTGGCTCACCGAGGTCCTCTTCGCCGAGCTGTACCGCTGGGCCGGCCTGGCGGCGATCGTCGCGGTGCTCAGCGTGGTCACCTGGCTCGGCGTGCTCTGCATCGTCATGCGCGCCCGGTTGGACCGTCCCGGTCCCTTCGCGCTGGGCGGTGGCATGGTTCTCGCGGTCATCGCCGGCTATCCGATCTGGGGTCCGCGCGCGCAGATGATCACCTTCGCCCTGGCGTGCCTGACGCTGCTGCTCACCGAGCGATACCTGCGTCGCGGTGGCCGGCTGGCGCTGCTGCTGCTGCCCCTCTTCCTGGTGTGGAGCAACCTGCATTCCGGCTTCATCATCGGGCTCGGGTTCATGACCGTGGTGCTCGTCGCCGAGGTTGGCGCCCACCTGCTCCACCTGCAGGGCCGGGCCCCCATCGCTCGCGTGCGCGGCCTCGCGCTCCTGGTCGTGGGGTGCCTGGTTGTCTCGGCGATCAACCTCAACGGTCCGTCGATCATCCTCTACCCGTTCGCAACGCAGGGCTCGGCGGCGCAGCAGTCGCTCATCCTCGAGTGGCATTCACCGGACTTCCACGACTGGTCGGTGCGCTTCTTCGGCCTGATGCTGCTCAGCCTGGTGGCGTTGATCGTGGCCAATCGCAGCATCCGGCTGCGCGATGCCGCGCTGGTGCTGGTCACCGTCGCGCTGTCACTGCAGTCGGTGCGGCACATCGCGCTCTTCGTCGCGGCGTCGACGCCGGTGTGGATCAACCAGGCCGACATGCTGGTTGCGCGGCGGCGCTCCCGTCCGCGCCGCCGGGTTGCGCTGCCGCCCGTTCCGATCCGCGTGGTCAGCTGGGTGCTGCTCTGCGGTGCCCTCCTGGTGGTCTACCTGGGCGCGAGGTTGCTGCCGTCGATGCACACCCGTGAGGATTCGCTCTTCTACGCGCAGGACTTCCCGGTGTGCGCGGCCCGGTGGCTCGCCGCCGACCCGCAGCCGCTGCGCATCTTCAACCAGTACGGCGAGGGCGGCTACCTGGCGTACCGGCTGTCCGCCCAGGGCGACCGCGTCTTCGTGTTCGGTGACGCCGCGCTGATGGGCGATGCCCTGCTGTACACGTACGGCAACGTCGAGTCGGTCACACCGCGATGGGACAGCATCCTGCGCAACGCGCGCACAGACATCGTCCTCTTCGACACCAACGCGCCGCTCAGCAACGTCATCGCGCACGCCTCCGACTGGGTGCAGGTGTATTCCGACCCGCACAATGTCGCTTTCGCGCCCCGCGACCGCGTCGCCGCCCTGCGCCTGCCGCCACAACCGTCGTACACCACACCGGGCGACGCCTGCACGGCGCTCGTGCAGACGCCGGCGGCGCAACTCCAGCAGGCACCCGGGTGAGAACCGTGCGGCGCAACGGCTGGGTGATCGGCGCGGCGATGCTGAGCCTGGCGCTCACCGTGCAACCCTTCCGCGACAGCGACGTCTGGTGGCATCTCGCCATGGGCCACTACATCCTCGCCCACGGCATTCCCGCCGTCGAGCCGTTCAGCTTCCTGCACGCGGCCAACCCGTGGGTTGGTCAGCAGTGGCTGTACGAGGTCGGCCTGGCTCGCGTCGTCGACCTCGGTGGGGCGCCCCTGGCGTCGCTGGTGATGGGCGTGGTGGCGTCGTCCGCGCTGCTCATCGCGGTGCTGTCGGTCCCCCCGGACCGGCGACCCGCCGGGCCGTGGATGGCCGCCGCGCTCATGCTCAGCGCGCTGGTCGCCGCGCAGCTGGTGGGCGTCCGCGGCCAGGTGATCAGCCTCTTCGGCGCCGCCGTGGTGCTCTACGTGGTGATGCGCTGGCGCAGCGGCTCGACGCGCATCCTGCTGGTGCTGCCCCCGCTGTTCCTGGGGTGGGCCAACCTGCACGCCGGGTTCATCATCGGGCTGGGCATCGCCATCGTCGCCCTGCTGGTCGCACGTGGCGCCGGCCGCCGGCCGCGGCTGCTTCTCGGTGCGGCCATCGCCGCCGCTGCCCTGGCAACGCTGGTCAACCCCGCCGGCCCCGGCCTCTGGGCGTACGTGGGCACCACCTTCGCCAACCCGACGCTCACAGGGCTGGTCACGGAGTGGCAGTCGCCGGATTTCCACGGCATCTGGCTGCGACTCTTCGAGGTCGAGGCGGCTCTGCTGGTCGTGGCCTGGACGGTGAGCCGGCGCCGCGACCTCGTCGACCTCGTGCTCGCCGGCGCCGTGTTCGCCGCGTGCCTGCAGGCGCAGCGCAACGTCTCGCTGTTCGCCCTGGTGGCAGCTCCCCAGCTGGCCATGTATGGCGCGGATGCGTGGTCAGCACAACGCTCGAGGCTCGGCCGCCTCCCGCTGTTCGCTCCGGCCGGCCGGAGCTGGCGACGGCCGCCCCGGTGGTTCGCCGCGGCGCTGGTGGCGGTGGTCGCCGCCGGCACCGCCGCCACCGTCGCCCCGCAGTTGACCGCGAGCGCGGCGTCGACCTACGAGGCCTCCCACGAGCCCAGGGCGGCCGCTGAGTACGCCGCCCTGCACCTCGCCGGCCATCGCATCTACTCGATCGACACCTGGACCGGGTACCTGGCCGGACGTTTCCCGGTGGGACGCGTCGTCTACCTCTACGACGAGACCGCGGTGTTCGGGGATGCTGCCCTGCAGCAGTACCTCGACATCCACGACCTCCGGCCCGACTGGGCGCAGGTCATCGGCGACGCCGGCATCCGTGACGCCATCCTCCCCGCCGGCGGCCAGGAGGCGGCGGCCCTGCTCACCCTGGGCTGGTCGGTCGACTGCCGCGACCCCGTGTCGGCGAGCGTGGTCATGTCCGCCGGGGGCGGCGACGGCAGCGTCGCCTCCCTGAGCGCGGCGCCATCGTGCTCGTGACCTGACGACTGCGGCGATTCCTGTTACACCGTCACCGGGGTATTCGTTACCGGTCCTTGTCGCCGCCGCCGGAATCGGTCGGTAGGCTGGTCGTGTGAGCACGCGGTCTGCGACTGATTGCGCGTCCTGCGCGGTCGCGGGCTGGACGCGGCTGTGACCCAGCAGCTCACCCAGCACATGCCGGCAGCCCCCGCGGCGGCTGTGCCCCAGGTCTCCCGCAAGCCGTTCGCCACCCATCCTGCCCAGTTCGACCGCGATCGGCGCGCCGGGGTGGAGCGGGTCATCGAGCTGGCCCGCTGGGCGGTGCTGGTGTACGCCGGGGTGAGCAACAACTTCCCGGGCCAGGCGCACACCTCGACGACGAGCGCGGTCAACCTGATCCTCGGCGGGTGGTGCCTGTTCAACCTGAGCGCGACGCTGGCACTGCTCATCCACCACCTTCCTGGACGCAACACCCAGCTCGCCATGCTGACGATGGACCTGGCCGTGGCCAGCGCGCTCGTGTACCTCACCGGCGGCTTCACCAGCAACCTCGCGGTGGTGTTCTACGTGCTCATCGGGCTCAGCAGCCTGCGCTTCGGAGTCTTCGGCAGCCTGCTGTGCGCGATCACCATCAGCGCGCTCTACGTGGGCGTCGGGCTGGCGGTCTCCGGGCCGGTGGACCACGAGCTGGCGAACGTGGTGGTGTCGCGCCTCTTCCTCTTCTTCGTGGTCTCGCTGGCGAGCGCGCTGCTCGCCCGCGAGATGGTGATGGCCCGCGCCCAGCAGATGGCCCACACCGCCGAGCTGGAGCACGCCGTCTTCGCCGAGCTGCGCGAGGTCGACCGCATCAAGAGCGAGTTCATGATGCTCGCCTCGCACGAGCTGCGCACCCCGCTCACCAAGATCAAGGCGTGGCTGGCACTGATGCAGGACGCCGGCGACCACCTGCCCGCGCAGGCGCGCCAGGAGGGATTTCACGAGCTGCGCACGGAGACCGAGCACCTCGGCCGGCTCACCGACAACCTGCTGTGCATCGCTCAGCTCGAGTCGGGTGAGATCCGGCTGCGTCCCACCACCGTCGACTTCACCACGGTGCTCCGCCAGGTGGTCTCACGCTTCGTCGAGGTGGCCGACCGTGGCCGCTTCCTCGTGCACATCGACGAGAACCTCGGCAGCCTCTTCGTCGACGAGGAGCGCCTTGTGCTCGTCCTCGCCTGCCTCATCGACAACGCCTTGAAATTCGCACCGGACAACGACCCGGTGGAGATCACCGCGCTGCGCGTCGTCAACAAGGCGCACATCGAGGTGCGTGACAACGGCCGGCGCATCCCCGACTCCGAGGTCGAGCGGGTCTTCGCGTCCTTCTACCAGGTGGAGAACCCACTGCTGCGCCAGCGCGGTGGCTTCGGCGTCGGCCTCTACCTGGCGCGCCAGCTGGTGGAGCGGATGGGTGGCCGGATCTGGCTCGACAACCACACCGCGCGGGGGAACTCGTTCTTCATCGCGGTGCCGCTCGAGGAACCAGGTTCGTGACCGATCCCATCCGCGAACAAGGAAACGGTCGTTCCATTGCCGTGACTGTGGGCAACACTCGGGTAACCGCCCCGGGTATGGGTGCAAACGCGTGCTACGTTGCCCGCACTCATCCCCCCGCTCGAGGTGCCGCGTGTCCATGAAGAGCTACACCGAGCCCGTGCTCAGCCCGATGTCGTCGCCGGGGCGGCCGACGGGGCATGAGGCCACGGTCCTGGTGATCGACGACGACCCGTCGATGCACGACATCCTCGCGGTGCTCGGCAACCAGCATGGCTTCGGCATCCAGTTCGCCGACGACGGCATCGACGGCCTGCGCCTCGCCGAGCAGAACGACGTCGACCTGATCGTCCTCGACCTCAACCTCCCCGGCCTGACCGGCTTCGACGTGTGCCGGCGCATCCGCGCCGCCGGGATCGAGATCCCCATCGTGATGGTGTCGGCCAGCTCCGACCCCGTCGACATCGTGGTCGGCCTCGAGATCGGCGCCGACGACTACGTCACCAAGCCGTTCGAGATCCGCGAGCTCGCCGCTCGCATCAACGCCAAGCTGCGCCGCCAGCGCACCAGCCAGGCGCAGGTGCGTCCCGGCCGCCTCAAGTTCCCCGGCCTGATCGTCGACGTGGGTCGCCATGAGGTGCTCCGCGACGGCCTGCCGGTGACGCTCACGCCCACCGAGTTCGACCTGCTCGCTCTCCTCTCCGCTTCACCCGGGCGGGTGATCTCCCGCACCGAGATGATCCAGAAGGTGTGGGGGCAGGGGGCCGACCTCGACCTCCGCAGCGTCGACGCCCATGTCTACCGGCTGCGTCGCAAGATCGAGCCGGAGGGTCCGCGACCCACCTACATCCACGCGGTGCCGGGCATCGGCTACCGATTCGAGCGTCGCGGCCTCACCGATCGCCTCTCGCGTTCGCACGATGACACCGATTCCCCCATCGACGAAGCGGTCGGGCAGTAGCCCGTCAGGCGCCCTGCCGCGAGATGTTGCGGCGCGAGGCCCGGCGCCGGCGTTCACCGGCCGCCTGGGCCAGCAACACCCATTGACCGCGCTCATTGAGCTCGGCGGGGCGCACATCAACGAGCTGGTTGCCGAGCAACGAGAGCGCGCGACCCTGGGGGAGCACGAAGTCGAGGCACGTGGTCACCTCGCCGTCCCAGCGTCGCCGCTGGCTGACGCCGTCGAACACCACCAGGCTGCGGCTGACGCGCCGGGCCTCGGCCCCGCCGGCCGCATAGGCCACCCGGTACATCTCGCCGATGCGCAGGCCGAATCGGTCGAGGAGGCTGCGATCACGCACCAGCCGGGCGCGTCTCTCCGGCGCGAGGTTGGAACCGGTCGAGTCGTTCGCTGCGTTTGGTGCGTCCATGGGAGGGATTATCGACCCCACCAACTGGACCATCCGTCGGACGAGGGGTCACACCCGAGTAACGGGGCCGTCCGGGGTCACCGATCCGGCGCGATCGGACGTCACACGCGCCAAACCGTCGTTACCACGCCACTTCCCGGTGACGCTGGCGTGATGGGGGCGCCCCGACAATCGATCTCATGGCAAGTTCGTCCCAGGCCACGATGCTGCGCGCCCTCTCGGCGGCAGGGCTGACGTGACCCACTTCCTCGACACCCTCCGCACCCAGCCGGCAATCTTGCTCGGGACCCTGACCGTCGTCCTGGCGCTGCTCTGCGCCGCGTTGCTGGCGCGGATCGAGCGGCTGCGGGACCGCCTGCACATCGCGCAGGCCGCCGCTGAGGACGCAGCCCGAGCGGCTGCGCTCGCGGCGCCGGGCGGCATCGACCCCGACGTGGTTGTCGAGATCCTGCGCAGCGGCGAGCGGCCAACGCTCGATGCTGTCTACGCCAGCATGCAGGGCCGCACGCCCAGCGGCAAGCGACGCTGAGCGGCCCTAACGCGACCGCCGCCTGAACCGGCGCGAATCAGCGGATTTGACCGCGATCCACGCGGCGTTCCAGGCGACATCAACCGCATCGTCGCGCAGTCGCCGCATCATGTCCCTGGCTGAGCGCTCGGCCAGCCGGCCTTCGCGAGCTGTCCACGTCCCGGGTACGCCGGCCCTTCGCGGTCCGGGATGGCGAACGGTCCACGGCAGCGCGGAGTCACTGCCCGCGAGTGGTGTCGTCGGGGTGGAATGGATGCGGAAACCTGCCTGGGGCGCGATCGCGCCCGGCGCAGGACGGGGCGGTGAGTCATTGACCACGAGCGCGTCGACCGGCGCCCGCGGGACGGCCGTATCGACGAGGTCGCGGATCAGGAACCCGTGAGCGGCGGGCGTGCCGCCGGGAGGAGGCGCGGGAGGGGCAGGTGGCCTGGCCGGCGGCGGGGATGCCAGGTCCCCCGGCCGCGGCGCCGCCAGGAAGCCGGCGTCCTCATCGGGGCGTGGTGGTGGGAGGGACCGATCACGACCGAGATGGTGAGGGGCGAAGACCAGCGGGTCGTCGTCCGCCGGCTCCGGTGCACCGCCGTCGGGCGGAGTGCCGGCGGGCGCATCGGTCGGCATCAATCGCTCTCCAGGGTGGGCTGTGAGAGCTCATCGTACGTCCCGGCAGGCGCGGGTCCCGAACACGGCCGGAAAAGATCATGTCGCGAAGCGGTTTCTATGAGTGGCGATCGGCTCGCCACGGGGGAGAATCCTGCCAGGGCGCAACTCGTCGTCCCGTCCCCGTATCAAGGAGTCGCCACAGCGTGAGCACCGCAACAGCCGCCAAGGGCATCGACCCACGCTACCTCGAGGCGCTCGGACCGCTGCGTCCCCTCATCGACGACGACAGCCTCACCGAGATCATGGTCAACGGACCCGAGATGGTCTACGTGGAGCGCAAGGGCAAGATCCTGCTGACCGACATCCGCTTCGACAGCGAGGAGCATCTCCTGCGCGTCATCGACACCATCGTCTCGTCGGTGGGGCGGCGCATCGACCAGCGCTCACCGTTGTGTGACGCCCGCCTGCTCGACGGCTCGCGTGTCAACGCCGCCATCGCGCCGGTGGCGCTGGACGGCCCCATCCTCACCATCCGTAAGTTCAGCAAGGATCCGTACCAGGTCAACGACCTGATCGGGTTTGGCACGCTGTCGGTGGAGAGCGCGGCCTTCGTCCAGGCATGCGTCCTCGCCCGGGCCAACATCGTGGTCAGCGGCGGAACCGGCACCGGTAAGACAACGCTGCTCAACGTGTGCTCGAGCTTCATCCCGATCGACGAGCGCATCGTCACCATCGAGGACGCCGCGGAGCTGCAGCTCCACCAGGAGCACGTGTGTCGCATGGAGTCGCGCCCGTCCGACGTCAACGGCGACGGCCGCATCACCATCCGCGACCTGGTTGCCAACTCCCTGCGCATGCGACCTGACCGCATCGTCGTCGGCGAGTGCCGCGGTGGCGAGGCGCTGGACATGCTCCAGGCCATGAACACCGGCCATGACGGCTCGTTGACCACCGTCCACGCCAACAGCCCGCGCGAGTCGCTGTCGCGCCTCGAGACGCTGGTGCTGATGGCGGGAATGGACCTGCCGCTCAAGGCCATTCGCCAGCAGATCGCGGGCGCCATCAACCTCGTCATCCAGCTGAGCCGGCTCAAGGACGGTTCGCGCAAGGTCACCGCGATCAGCGAGGTGATCGGCATGGAGGGTGACACGGTCACCATGCAGGAGATCTTCAAGTTCGAGTCCAAGGGCGCCGATCCCGCCACCGGCAAGATCGTCGGTGAGTTCAACCCCACCGGCATCCGTCCGAAGATCATCGACAGGCTGTTCGACATGGGTGTGCCGCTGCCGCCGCGCCTGGCGCAGCTGTTCCCCGATCGTCGTCAGCTGCTGCAGCAGCAGTTGAACATGCAGCAGCAGCAGCAGCGCGCCGGCTGACAACGGCGGGCGCTCGCGCCCGTGCCGACGTAGACTGCGGCCACCGTGGCGGCGTTGCGCCGCGAGGAGGAAGCTGCCGTGTTGGTCCTGGCCATCGTGATCCCTGCGGCCATCGCCGGCCTGATCATCTGGATCGTCGTGGGTTTGAGGCAGCGCGGGGCCGAGCC
>DATBEL010000093.1:0-5189 GCA_036276135.1 Candidatus Dormiibacterota bacterium | reverse complement strand
GTTCGTCGCGTTCTTCGCCTGGATGGCGCGCCATCGTTCGCTGTACCGCGTGGTCCGCCAGGCGGAGTACGTCGACGATGACCTCTACCGCGGTTGGTACCGGCAGCTCGCCGACGGATACGCCGCCGCCCTGCGCGCGGCCATCGCCGCGGGCGAGATCGCCGGCGTCGAGGACGTGGAGACGCTCGCGTACGCCCTGATGGGGGTGGGGGATTTCGTGGGCATGCGCTGGCTGGTCTTCGACGACAGGCATTCGGTGCCGCCTCGCGCGGTTGACACCGTGGTGAGCATCCTCGAGCGGGCGTTGTCCGGTTAACAGCCGTTTGCCGACGGCGATTGCCCACACTCTCGTTGCGTGGTGTAGCGTGCGCAGCGGAACGGCAACCACGACGGAGGCACGCGGGATGGCGAGCGAGAAGACGCGAGGCGCACCCAAGAAGCAGCAGAAGAAACCCAAGGCTCCGTCAACGGCCAAGGCGGCGCGGCGCGAGGCGGCCAAGAAGGCCCACCAGAGCCAGACGCCCGGCGCCTGAACCGCGCCCTGGCGATCGCCGCGCAGCGTCGCGCAGCGTCAGGAGCGCAGCACCGCCACCGCCTGCTTCCCGGCCGCCAGCCACGCCGGAGAGGTCAACCACTGCTCCACGCCCCAGAGGAGCACGGCCGACGCACCCTGGCCGCGGTACTGCTCGGCGCTCATCACCAGGTCGTCGGTGGAGAACCCGCCGACGTGCTGCCACGGCGCCGCCTGCATCTCGGCGATCCACACGTTCTTGTTGCGCTGCGCGGCCCGCTGCACCCAGAAGCCGAGGCTGTTGCGCTTCCAGATGATGCGGGTGGGCGCGTCGGCATCGCTGAGATCCACGCCCGCGTAGACGACGTACAGGTCCAGTCCCAGCGTGTTGCCCAGGGCCAGCGTCTCCTCGGGGTGACCGCCCGGTTGTGGGCCGGGCGGCGGCGGGATGGCCTCGTCGGCCTGGGCGATCTCCTCCTGGTCGAGGTCGAGCACTGAGGACGTGAACGTCGTGGTCATCACGGGGTGTCCCGGGTCGATGGCGCGGACGTCGGCCACCTCGGCGCTGATGTCCGCGGCGGTGCGCGAGGTGTCGCCCTCGATGGCGGGGACGCTGTCATCGAGCGGCTCGTTCTCCACCTGCCAGCGCTGCAACAGCGGGTTGGTGGCGTAGCGATGCACCGTGGCCTCGACGTATGCGTCGAAGCCGGGAAGGGCCGCGAGCTTGGCGGCGTACTTGCCGCCGGCGGCGTCGAGCGCCCACAGCGGGGCGTACAGCTCGGGGGCGCCGACGTTGCGCATCCCGACGACGAGGACGATGGTCGCGCGCCGCGCCGGTGTGTGCGCGTCATACGACGCAACGGTGGCGATCATGTCATCGGGCACCTCGAAGTCGAGGCCGGCGGGGGAGGGGGCGACATCCGACCAGTAGACCGGCAGCCGCACCACGTCGGGCCGGATCTCGACGAGGAGCTGGGCGAGGGCCGCCTGCGGATCGAGGCCGAGGCCGGCCGCGGTGTAGGGACGGAACGTGAAGCCGACCTGAGGTGCCGGCGGCGCCTGTGCCTTGACCACGTCGGCGCGCATGCTCAGCACACCGCTCAGGATCAGCGGCAGGACCAGCAGCACGCGCACCCGGTTGCGATGGAGCCCCGACCAGGCCCGCGTTCGCCATGGCACGGCGGAGATGCTCCCCACTCCACCTTGCGCTTGCATGACAGCGCGACTCTCGCATCCGCGATGCCCGCGCCGAGTTCCGCCCCATTCGGGGATGACTCCGTGGGGGTGACGCGATGCCCTCCGGCCGACGGGTTTCGCGTCCCAGGGTCGTTTTAAGAAGGCATGGGACGCATCTCGTTGAAGCGACGCCGAGGCGTTCGGGGCCAGCGACGCGCGCTGGCGGGGCTGGCCGGCATCTCGCTGTCGCTGGTGATCGCCTCATGGAGCGCCAACGGCGCAAGCGCGACGAGCGCGCCAGCTCTGCCGCTGCCGACGCCGTCCCTTGCGCCACTGCCAACGCTCGCGCAGCTCCCCATCCCCACGCCCACGCCGTCTCTGCCGCCGCCGACAACATGCCCCACCGGGCTGCCGCTGCCGATCCTGCCGACCCCGACCGGCTGCCCCGCCATCGTGGCCCCGGCCAAACCGGGCGTGAGCCCGCCCCCGCCGTCCTCGCCGCCGCCGCCGTCGTCGGGTCCCGTCGCAGCCGGCGTTGCGCCCGGTTCCGCGACCGTTCCAGGCGCCCTGTCCGCCGGCGGGCTCCCATTGGCGTCCCTGCAGCAGGGGAGCCTGCTCCAACTCCTCGGGCTGCTCGGCACACCGCCCAACGTCGGCGTCGAGGCGCCGAACCTCGAGCACTTCGGGACCGGCTCCGGCAACGGCAGCGCCGTGACCACCGCGACCTCCCCGTCCGCAGCACAGCACAACGCACTGGCAGCCGCCCCGGTCCACATGCCATCGCAACTCTGGCTGGCGCTGGTGCTCGGCCTGCTTGCGGCGCTCGGCGTCGCCATCGTCGGACGCCGCACCGGCCACACGCGAATTGCTCACGGCGCGCAGATCGCGTCGGCGCCGTTCCTCCTCGCCATCATCCTCGGCGCCGTGGCGTCGTCGCCGCCGAGCGCCACGGCGCTGATGCCGCATCGGTTGGTGGGTGCCGGGTCGGCGGCGCAGGCGGTCCCGGCGGTCGAGGTCGCGCGGGTACCGCTGCTGGCGCCGGTGCAGGAGGCCAGCGCGGCGATCACGCCCGGCCAGGCGCTGCTCGCCCGGGTGACGGCATTCGAGACGCAGGTGGCCGGCGATGAGGCACAGATCCAGGCTCTCGCAGTCCAGGCGCAGAACCAGCCCGACCAGCTGAGCGGCCGCTCCCAGCGCACCTCTGCCGTCGACGACAGCGGTCCGACGACGACGATGCGCGCGGTGGCGTCCTCGCTCGAGTGGACCCTGCAGCAGGAATACACCTTCTACCTGAACACTGCTCGCAGTCCGGCGCAGGCGCAGGGGCTCGACGCCGCCGCCGCCAGCAAGCCGGCCGCGGTTCGCGATGCGGTGTCGTACAACGTGCAGGCCGTCGAGGCGCAGCTCGCCCAGGAGGCGGCGATCACCCAGGCGGCCCAGGCCGCGCCCGGCACCACCGTGAGTGCGCCGGGGGGCCTGCTCGCTCCGCTCAACGGGCCCATCTCGAATCCGTTCGGGCCCTCAGGGCTGGCGTTCGAGCCGGCCGTGACCTTCAACGGCATCACCTACCCGCACTTCCACACCGGCATCGACATCGCGGGCCCACTCGACGCACCCATCCGCGCCGCGGCCGACGGGGTGGTGGCGATCGCCGGCACCGAGGTCGACAACCAGGGACACGCGGTGGGCTATGGCAACTACATCGTCATCGCCCACGGGGGCCGGATGATCACGCTCTACGGCCACCTCGACCAGCTGCTGGTCCAAGTCGGCCAGGTCGTCCATGCCGGCCAGGTGATCGGGCTCGAGGGATCGACCGGCAACTCGACCGGTCCGCACCTTCACTTCGAGCTGCACGTCGCGGGCCTGCTGACAGACCCGGCCAAGTACCTGCGCTCGCAACTCGCAACCGCATAAACGCCGGTCGCGCCCACGGCGCGGAGGTCAGCCCTGTGGAGCTCGGGGTCCCACGCCGCGTGGACCGCGCGGGCGGCGCCGACGGTAGATGACCGTGGCCCCGATGAAGGCCAGCAGACCAGCGCCGGCGATCGCTGCCTCGTAGCGCTGCTCGACGCTGGTCGGGCCGCCCGCGCACGCGGCGGTGCCGTTGAGGGGATTGACGAGCGATCCATCGGTGTCGGTCGGACAAGGCGGAGTGGCAGCGATCGAACGGCCGGTCCCCGAGGCCGCCGACGCAGGAGTGGCGAAGGTGACCGCGTACGCGCCGACCGTGGCGGCCACCGTGACCGCCAGGACCATCGAGCGGAACCCATGCCGCGCCACCGGCGTCGCCCTCCTTGGATTGCCAAGCATATCCTGCCACGTCAACCTGTCAGTCTCCTGAGAGATCGCTGACGGCGGGCTCGTCAACTCGCGACGGCACGGCCGGACGTCAGGTGTGCAAGGTTCGTGAGCACCGCAACGTTGTCTTCTATGGAAAGGCCAACAGGCCTGTGGCCGGCCCCCCAGCCGTGCAGCGCTCGGTCTGACGGGAAGGGACGGCCGCCTGCGACGCGCGTGGGGGCGGAAGGGCCCTGCGCGGCGCGGCGGCCACTCTTCCCGTCAGGCGGCCGGCGTCACCCGCCTCAATCAGCCTGACGACGGTTTGAGGTCATGGCTGCCGCGCGGATGGCCCGGATGACCCCGTCTGGAGGGGAGTCCTTGGTCAGGTAGCTGACCGCGCCGGCCTCCAGAGCCTGCGTGATCTTCTCTCGCTCGGAGTACGAGGTGAGCATGACCACGCGGGCGTTGCTGTCCATCTCGCCGAGCCGTCGCGTTGCCTCGATCCCGTCCATACCTGGCATGGAGATGTCCATCAGGATGATGTCGGGCTTGACCGCGTGCGCCAGCGCGAGCGCCGCGGCGCCGTCCTCCGCGGCGCCGACCACCTCGATGCCCTCGACACCCGCGAGGATGTCGGTGAGACCCTTGCGCATCAGCGGATGGTCGTCGACGATCAGCACCCGGATCACGGTTGCGTCGGCCTCTAGCATGGCAACTCCAGCATAAGTGAGGTTCCGCGCCCCGGCTCACTTTCCAGGGAGAGGCTGCCGCTCGATGCCTCGACGGCGTTGTTGAGCAGGCTCAGGCCGACGTGACCCTCGTCACGCCGTCGCGAACGGTCTGCTGCGGAGAATCCCTTGCCGTTGTCCTCGACCTGCAGGGTGAGCTTTCCGTCCGCGTAACGCAGCGTGGTGATCACCTTGGTCGCCTGGCTGTGGTTGACGACGTTGCGGATCGCCTCCTGGGCGACGCGGAAGACCAGGCTCGTCTTGTCCGCCGGAAGGTGCGTCGCGGACGCCGCGTCGACCTCCACCGCGATGCCCTTTGCGGGAAGCGGTTCGAGCAGCTTGCGCAGCGCGCTGTCGATCCCGTTGACGGCGAGGTCCGGCGGGGCGATCTCGATCATCAGCGTGCGCAGGTCTGTGACAGAGGATCGCAACGTGCCGGCGGCCTCGAGCATCAGCGGATCGGCAGACGTTGCAGACCCGTGTGCTGCCAG
>DATBEL010000092.1:0-7619 GCA_036276135.1 Candidatus Dormiibacterota bacterium | reverse complement strand
GCGCAGGCTCGGGCCTGCCGCTTCGCTACATCGCCGGTGTCCGCATCGACAAGGCCGACCCGACCCACGCCTACGTGGCGCTCTCCGGCTTCTCGCGGAAGTGGATGATCGGTCCCGATGATCCCGGTGTGGGACACGTGTACCAGACGACGAACGGCGGTCAGGCCTGGAGCGACATCTCCGGCAACCTGCCCGATGTCCCCATGGACGACGTCGTGTACCTGGGCGGCAGCACGCTGGTCGTGGCCACCGACTTCGGTGTCTTCACCTCCTCCGACAACGGGGCGACCTGGTCGCGCTACGGCACCAACCTCCCCAACGTCGTCGTCGACCAGCTCACCCTGGACCCCAACGGCAACCTCGTCGCCGCCACCCACGGGCGCGGCGTCTGGACGATCCCAGCCCCGTAGCGGGCGCTCTGTACACCACAGGACAAGGGGTGGCCTCGCGAGGTCACCCCTTTCTGCGCCATGGCAGCGGCGGCGATGAGCTGCGGCCCCGGAGCGGCGCTGATCACTCGACCGGGTGGGAGCGGCGTTGACCGCAGCCAGCACGTAGACTCCGACTGCGCGCAAAGGCTTGGAGTGTCACCCGCGAGATGGTAAGAGCAGGCGTCGAGCGGTCCGCCGGCGCTGCCGTCTCGCACCTCGACCTGGCGGGTGAGCGGGTCGTCGTCATCGGCGGGGGCTTCCTCGGATCTGGGATCGCGGCGCGCGCGGTTGGTCTCGGGCGACGGACGGTCGTGCTCACCCGGCGATCCGCCACCGCGCCGGCCCTCATCGCCTCGGGTTGCCGCGTCGTCGTCGGCGACGCCGCGGATGCTGATGCGGTGCAGGAGCTGGTCAGGCGTCCGGCCCACGTCGTCTTCTGTGTGGGGGGGCGGCTGCCCACCACCTCGATCGACGATCCTGCTGGAGACGCTGTCGGGACCCTGGCGCCACTCCTGTCCGTCCTCGAAGCCATGCGAGCCCACCCGGGCTGCCGGCTCACGATGCTCTCGTCGGGCGGGACGGTGTACGGCCGTCCATCGACGATCCCGGTCGATGAGGATCATCCCTGCCATCCGCTGGTGCCCTACGGCGTGAGCCGCCTCGCCGCCGAGGGCTACATCTCGGTCTACGCCACTCTCCACGGGCTCCCGGCACGCATCCTTCGCCTCGGCAACGTCTACGGCCCCGGCCAGCCGGACGGGCGCCGCCAAGGCCTCGTCACCGCTCTGTTCTCCGCTGCGCACACCGGGGCGCCGGTGGAGATCTGGGGGGACGGGCGGATCGCGCGAGACTACGTCCATGTCGACGATGTCGCAGATGTCGTGCACCGGCTGCCCGCGCCTGTGGGCGCGCCGGAGATCCTGAATGTCGGTACCGGCGTGGCTCAGACCGTGCTGGCTGCCGCCGCCGCGGTCGAGCGGGTGACGGGCGCCACGCTCCGGCTGGAGATGCATCCCGGCCGCGCCTATGACGTCGACCACATCGCGCTGTCGACGCGACGGCTCTCGTCGTTGATCGCGTACGCACCCATGACGCTCGAGCAGGGCCTGACCGCGACGTGGGCGGCGCGCCCGCTCGACACCGAGGATGCCTCAGCGGCCGAGGGTCGGTGATCCCCCGCAGCCCCGGCGTGTCCCGTGCTCGGGAGGCGGCGCGGCGCTGGCTGCCCCTCTCGCTGCGAGCGCGGGTGATGCGCAGCGGCCGGCGGCTCGTGCTCGCCCCGGCTGCCGCCGCGAGGGGGATCGCGCATGGCGGCTTCGACGTCCCCACGCAGGGAGCCACCGTCTCGGGGGAGGTGGTGCAGATCATCGGCTGGGCGATGTGCGAAGGACAGATGGCGTCGTCGGTGGACATCCGCCTCGATGGAGTGCCCGCCGGCCGGGCGCGCCTCGGGCTGGGCCGGTCCGACCTCGCCGCGCTCGGACCCGAGGCCACGGCATCGGGCTTCGAGTTCCAGGCAGCGCTGCCGGGCGCTGACGGAACGCGCCACGTCATCTCCGCCGTCGCTCACTTCGGCGGCGGCGCGCGCCTGGTCATCGACGGGCCCACCGTCGGGGTCGCTCGCCGTGCGGAGAGGAACCTCGAATCACTCTCGCTCCCCGGGGTGCCGGCCGCGTCAGGCCTTCGGCCGGGCCGCGGAGGCGGTCGCACCCACGTCCTGGCGGTGACCCACCAGCTCGATCTCGGTGGCGGGCAGCTCTATCTTCAAGACCTCCTGCGCGGCCTGGCGCGCACCGGCCGATTCGACCTCACGGTGGCGAGCAACTCCGACGGGCCGCTGCGTTCCGAGCTGGAGGAGCTCGGGATCGGCGTCCATCTCCTCGGGCGCTGGCCGCAGGCCAGCGCTGTCACCCTCGAGAGCCGCCTGGATGAGCTCTGCACATGGGTGCGCGAACAGCAGGTCGACGCGGTCCTGGTGAACACCGTGATCGGGTTTCCGGCGGTCCGGGTGGCCGCCCGGCTGGGAATCCCGACGTTGTGGGCCATTCATGAGAGCTACCCGATTCCCATCCTGTGGCACGCGCTCCTGGGCGACGGCGCCGACGCCCGCGTGATCGCCGCCGCTCGCGATGCCCTGACCCAGGCCGACCGCCTCCTCTTCGAAGCGGAGTCGACGCGCCAGCTCTATGTGTCCGCGGCCGGTGAGGATCGCTGCCTGCTGGTCCCGTACGGAGTCGAGCTCGCCAGCCTCGACGCGGCGACCGCCAGCCTCGACAGGACGCTCGCCCGGCGCCGGCTCGGGGTTCCGCAGCGAGCGCGTCTTCTCCTCTGCATGGGGACATTCGAGATGCGCAAGTCCCAGACGGTCCTCATCCGGGCGTTCTCAGACGTGGCCGATCGGCACCCCGACGCCAGCCTCGTCCTGGTGGGGGACAACGGCAGCGACTACGCCGGCCACGTGCATCGCCTCGCCGAGGCCACAGGCCTGGGTGGGCGCATTCGAATTGTCCCCGTCGGGCCCGACATCCTGCCCTGGTACGTGGCCGCCGATGTCCTGGTGAGCGCGTCCGACGTCGAGTCAACGCCGCGCTCGGCCATCGAGGCGATGTTCTTCGAAACGCCGGTGCTGGCGGCCGACGTCTACGGGCTCTCCGAGCTCGTCGACGACGGCGCCACCGGCTGGCTGGTCGCTGCGCGCGACGTCGATGCCCTGGCCGGCGGCCTGGACCGCGCGCTGGCGGCCTCCGACGCCGACCTGCGCCGCATGGGCCGGCACGCCCGCGAGCGCGTCCGCCGCGACCACGACTCATCCCGGCATGTGGCCGCGATCGCTCGCCTGCTCGACGACCTGGTTGCCTCACGCGCCTCGATCTCTGAGGACCCACCGACGGATATGACGACCGCCAGGGTCCGGTCACGTCCCCGGCAGGAGCGCCGACAGCCAGGGGATGGGTGAGCCGTCCAGGTCGCCCTCCTCCATGCCCAACGCCGCGAGGATGGTCGGTGCCAGGTCGAGCATGGCCACGGGCGGCATCACCGCGCTGCGGCCGAGGTGCGCGCCCGTGGCGAGGAGCAGGCCGTGGGGGCGATGGTCGCCGCTTCGCCAGCCGGAAGCCTCGAGCTGGACCACTCCGATGCTCGCCGACGACACGGTCGTGATCGGAGCCTCGCAGTTCCATTCGATGAACAGGTCAGGGAACGCGTCATCGAGAGAGCGGGGATGATGATCCTCGACGCGTTCGACGGCCCGAATCGCCGGCGCGCCGGTGTCGACGTTGACCAGGTCGAGCAACTCCGCACGTAGCCACTCCATGTCGGCGGCCAGCTCATCGGGGTCGACGCGTCCATCGGGCTCCCGGCCCCGAACGTTGAGGCGGACACCGCCGATGTGATCGTTGTTGGGCATCCGGAAGAACCGCTGGCGGCGACGGTCGCCCTCGCTGGCGTGGAGCCGCGCGGGTCGGGCGTGGAACGGCCCCGCGGCGCCGGTGCGCACCGCGTCGAGGCGGCGAAGCACCTCGGTGAGCACGGCGCCGCCGTCGTAGTGCGGACCCATGCCGTGGCTCAGCATGACCAGGACGAGAGTGTCCTTCCCGGCGAGTTCCAGGTGGGCTGCCAGCGACCGGTCGAGTCGCGAGTAGATCCCCGCAACAGGATCACCGATGGCGCGTGTCAGAGGCGCGTCGTGGCGCGGATGGTCGGGGTCGTGCAGGTACCAGTGCTGGTGACCGACCGCGTGCGACTCACCCGCCACGCTGACGAACAGATCCCAACGGGCGCTGCTGAGAACGTGTGTCGACAGCGCCGTCTTCAGGGCCGCACCGGTCTCGAAATCGGCGAGCAGGGCGGCCTCCTCCGCGTGGGTGCGCAGGTCACCGTCGCGGTGGACGTAGTCGTCGGGCGAGAAATCGCGGGCCAGGTCGGGCTCGACGCCGAACACGGGGTGGTATCCGAAACGGTCGAGCAGGTCGCCGCAGGCTGGGGTGGGGAAGGATCGTGTGCCCTTGTGACGGTCGTGCACGCCCCACTCCGATACCTCCACGCCGTCACCGGTGGGCTGGATGGCGACGGTGTGCGGGACGTCGACGGCCGCGACGCGGCGGCCGCTGCGGTCGAGCTCTCGCCAGAAGGGCCTGCCCCGCAGGCGGTCGAATGGGGTCTTCCGATGGAGGTATGTGCCGGGCGTGATCTCGTCGGTGCTGTGGTAACCGGTCCGAGCCGCGGACCAGCCACTGAAGAACGAAGTCCAGGTGTTGCCGACGAAGACGCCGTAGGGATTGTCGATCCGAGCCACTGCGGCGCACGACAGAACCCGTCTGAAGGTGGGAAGCGTCCCATCCTCGGCGAGCGAGCGCACCGTGGCTGGGTCCATGGCATCGAAGCCGAGCACCATCACCCGCGCCGGCTCTGTCACAGCTCCTCTCTGCCGAGGCGGCGCTCGATGGCATGGGCGGCGAGGATGCCTTCGCGGGAACGGGCCAAGTCGGCTGTTCTCAGTGACAGTCGATCCGCTGCTGCCGTCGAGTAATAGCACGCGATCACAGGGAGCACCAGAGGCGGCTTGCGCGTCGTCAGGCGGATCAGCAGGTCCCAGTCACCGAGAGGGTCGATCGTCTCGTCGAAGTGCGCCTCGGGGAGCCCGGCGCGGTGGGCGATCGCGTTCATGTCGGTGAGGTTCTCGGTGAGGAGCGCATAGCGGTCGTAGCTGCGCAGGTAGAGCTGAGGGAGTGCACCTGAGCCGCTGCCCTCGGCGCGGCGCAGATCGTCGATCACCAAGCCGCCGTAGACGACGTCGACGTCGGGACGCTCGGCGAAGGCCCAGGCGACCGCCTGGAGCCAGCTTGGATCCATGACGTTGTCGTCATCGAGGTATGCCACGATCGATCCTGTCGCCATGCTCAGTGCACGGTTGCGTGCGGCACAGACACCGCTGTTGTCGATGCGGCTGCGCCGGATGCGCGGGTCCCCGGCATCGGTCACGACGGCCGCGCTGTCGAGCTCCCCGCCATCGTCGATCACGATCATCTCCCAGCTGCCATAGCTCTGGGCGCGCACAGACGCGATTGCGCGGCGGAGCTGGTCGGGGCGGTTGTGCGTGGGCGTGACGACGGAGATCCGCTCTGCGGCCGGGTGCGTCGAATGCGCTACCCATCGCGTGACCGCCTCGACGGCCGCCGCCGCCTCGACGGAGTCGACCCGTGTGGACATGCCACGAAGCGCCGCGGCGTAGGTCGGCGCCGCCTCCAGAGCATCGATCCGCTCCGACAGGCCGGCGACAGTGGGGCCGACCGTGATGGCGCCCGCTTCGAGCGCGTCCAGTCGCCGTGCCAAGCCCTCCAGCGCCAGGCCCATCGACCGCTGCACATCCTGGAGAGCGTCGAGCCGGCCCGCCAGGCCGGCGAGGGCGGTGCCCACGGCGGGGTCGTCGTCAGTCGGTGCGCCCTGCCGTCTGCCCACGGCAGTAGGATGCCAGACGATGACCGAGACCGCCGCCACGACCACCGGCCGCGCTTCCTTCAGCAGCATGGCGGAGAGCACCGTCGCCGATTGGAAGCCCATCCTGGCGAGCTCCCTCGAGTACGCCACCCATCTCTGTGACCGCGTGCTCGACCATATGCGGCTCCTCGGCGACGACCACGGCGGCTTCGCCGTGAGCCGTCTCGAGCACTCCCTGCAGACGGCGACCCGGGCGGCGCGCGCCAACCGCGACGACGAGTACGTCGCCTGCGCGCTCCTCCACGACATCGGCGACACACTGTGCACCTACAACCACGCTGACGCCGCCGTCGCCATCCTCAAGCCGTTCGTGTCGCCCGAGAACCTGTGGATGGTCGAGAAGCACACCATCTTTCAGGGCTACCACTACTTCCACTTCCTGGGCATGAACCGCGACGCCCGCGACGCCCATCGCGACCATCCTTGTTTCCAGCGCACCGCCGAGTTCTGTGCCGAATTCGACCAGAACTCCTTCGACCCCGCCTATCGGAGCCTGGCCCTCGAGGAGTTCCGTCCCTTGCTCCAGTCACTCTTCAGCAAGCCCAGGAACGACCGCATGCCTGAGGCGATGCCAACGCGCTGAGGCATTGGTGGGCCCGGCCCCCCGAAGCCGTCCTTCAGCGGCCCGCCACGGGAAGCTTCTCAACCGCGGGGATCACCTCACTGCCGAGGAGGTCGAACACCTCGTCGTCATGGACGTTGCGGAGGCCGACGATGGCGTGCTCGATGCCCAGGTCGGCGAGTCCCGAGAAATACTCCACCGCAGCTGCTGGGGTGCGCGAATCGCCGGCGCCGTCCCGGGTGACGTGCAACTGTCCCAGGGAGGTCTTCTCGATCTCGGCGTAGGGGCGCCCCACAGCATCGCAGTGCGCGCGCAGGACATCGAGCTTGTGGGCGATCACCGACATGTCGTAGGCAAAGAGGTTGCAGGCATCAGCGTACCTGGCGACCAGTCGCAGGGTCTTGCGCTCGCCACCGCCACCGATGAGGATGGGCGGGTGCGGGCGCTGCAGCGATTGCGGTGAGTTGAGCGGTCGCTCCAGCCGGTAGTGCTTTCCGCGGTACGGCGACTCGTCGCCCGACCACATCTGCAGCGCGATCTGGAGCGTCTCCTCGAGGCGCTCGAAACGCTCCGCCAGTGGCGGGAACGGAACACCCAGCCCGCGGTGCTCCTCCCGTTCCACGCGGCGCCGATTCCCAGGTAGGCGCGTCCGCCGGAGAGGACGTCGAGGGTGGTGGCCGTCTTGACCAGGATGCCGGGGTGACGGTAGGTCACTCCCGTGACCATGGTCCCGAGTCGGATGCGGCTCGTCCGCGCGGCGGCGAAGGCCAGTGCCGACCAGCCTTCGAGCATCTCGTTCTCCGGCGGCCCCACCATGCCGATCTGGAAGTAGTGATCCATCACCCAGAAGCTGGTGAACCCGGCCTGTTCGGCACGCTCGGCGATGAGCCCGAAGGTGTGGCCGAGGCGGGCCGGGCCGCCGGGCCATGTGAAGCTGGGGACCTGCAGGCCGACGCGCATGGCTGCTCTCCTCGAGGTGTTCTTGGGGTCCGGTTCAGTTTGGCGGACGGCGCCCGCTGGTCGCGGCGCTGTCAGTCGGTGCTGAGGGCCGCGGTACGCTCGAGCGCCGCCTCCGCCGCGGGCCGTGTGCGCCGTCCCAGCCCGCACGATGTCGAGACATCGACCTCGTG
>DATBEL010000091.1:0-24240 GCA_036276135.1 Candidatus Dormiibacterota bacterium | reverse complement strand
ATGGAGGCGGGGGGAGGGGCGATGGGGTTGATCGCCGAGAAGGGATTGGGAAAGCTGCTGTTGCGCAGGGCGTTCTCCAGGGTGGCCAGGAAGCCTGGCGGCCGTGGCGCGATGGCGTCGAGCGACCTTTCGATGGCCGACCCGTTGATCTGGGTGTCGAGGGCGGTCCAGGGGCTCTGGGAGAAGGTCAGGCCGAGATACCACGAGCCCGCCAGCACGCCCGCCACCGCCAGCAGGGCCCCCAGCGCGCTGTCCACCTGGGCGAAGCGGGTGCGCAGGCTGTGGATGCGCGCTCGGAACCCGATGGTGGTCCCGATGCCCTGGATGACGAGCACGATCCCCAGGAACACGGCAGTCGTGATCAGCGGCTCGACGGTGGGCTGCTTGCTGAAGATGGCGGCCAGAGGAGGCGCCGCGGCGGCTCCGGCGACGATGCCCACGATCAGCCCGATCAGCGACGGTCCCACCCAGGTGATCCCCCGCCGGTATCCCGAGAAGAGGGCCGACGCGACCAGAAGGATGATCACGGCATCGAGCAGATCCACGGGCGACAGTGTGGCGTCAGCCGCGGCGGTTGCGCTCCCACGGCCTATGCTCTAGGCGCGTCGGGGCGTGGCGCAGCCCGGTAGCGCACCTGCTTTGGGAGCAGGGGGTCGCTGGTTCGAATCCAGTCGCCCCGACCATCTCTGCGCTGTGCGCGCCACCGCACCGGGCGGTGAGAATGTCGGGGCCATGGAGCAGAGCCTTTCGCGCCGTGCCTGGACGCTCTTCGAGCCCGTGCACGCGATCATCTACTTCTGTCCGGAGTCGGGGGAGCGATACCAGGCCGCCGGGTTGAAGGGCGGGTGGATGGGCTACTTCGCGTCTCGCTCGGCGCCGATGGGGCCGGTGGGCGCGAATGTCGTCACCGCCGTCTTCCACAACTTCCAGCCGGCGATGGTGCGCCGGGCCATCCCCGACGCGTGGCGCTACTCCACGCCGGAGCGCGTGCTGGCCGCACGACTCGATGCGGTCGACGCCGCGCTGCGGCGGCTGTGGGGAGACAAGACGGACTCGGCGCTGGTCGCGGAGGCCGCCGAGCTCGCGCTCGACGTTGCCAGCCGGCTGCGGGGTGACGGGCGGCCCCTCTACGCTGCCCACGCCGGGCTGGACGTGCCCGCGGTTGCACACCTTGCGCTCTGGCACGCGTGCACCCTGCTTCGAGAGCACCGTTTTGACGGTCACGTCGCCGCCTTGACGGTGCACGGCATCGCGGGCGATGAAGCGCTGGTCACCGCGGTGGCCGCGGGCACCGGTGTCGACGGCGCCACGCTGCGCCGGTTTCGGGGCTGGACCGACGAGGAGTGGGCGGATGCTCAGCACCGGCTTCGTGAACGCGGCCTCCTCGATGAGCAGGACTCACTCACGGGAGAGGGCAGATCCGTGCGCAGCGCGGTGGAGGAGGCGACCGACCGGCTCGCGGAGGGTCCGTGGGTGGCGCTGCCCGAATCGCGCCGCGAGCGTCTGCTCTCGCTGCTGCGCGACCTCGCCGTGGAGCTCGAGGGTCCCGGCGGACTGCCGTACCCCAACCCGATCGGCGTCGGTCGCCCGGTGTGACCGCGTAGTCAGGAATATTGTCACCAGGAGCGTCGTCAGTCGGCGTGATTGCAAACGCGCTCAAAAAGAGCGATGCCAGCAATGCGTCCAGATTCGCCATTCGCGGCGCCTGTCCACTGCGGGCATTGCAGCCACCCCCACCCCCGTTGGTATCATCGCGACACAAGTTTTGCAAAAGTCGCACCGTACGTCCGCAGCCACGTCATCGGTCGAAGCATGAGCACTCTCTCCGCGGGCTCTGCGCAGCAATTTGCGCTGACCGTGCTGGTGCCGGATGTCGAGGACGCGCAGCGCCTCGCCGCTGCTCTCGACGAGGTCCGCCGCAGCGACGGCCCGCTCGCCGTCATCGCCGTCCCGCCGGTGCGCGGTGTGGCCTTCTTCGCCGACGGTGACCGGCAGCCCAAGCTCGACCGCTGGTGGGCCCACGCCATCCCCGAGCAGAGCGTGCCCGTGTATCTGCTCATCGACGAGGAGGGGATCGCGCAATGGCTGCCCGGCCTGGATGGGCGATTCATCGTCGGCGTCGCCACGCCCGAGGACGCTGAGGCCTACGCCGGACTGCCCAACGTCACCATCGCCGGGGGCACCGCCCTGCTCGACGTCGCGCTCGCCGCCGTCGAGCAGTTTGCCACCGCCCCGGTGTTCCGGGAAGACGCCGTGCCGCGCCTGGAGAAGCGGCTGCGCCGTCCCCAGGCCGCGTTGGCCTCACGATTTCGGCGGGCCCGCTTGCGCCCTGCCGATGAAGCCTTCCTGCGCGGCGCCGGGCCGGCTGCCGGCCATCCCATCCCCAACCTGCCGCCGCAGGAGGCTGCGCCCGAGCTCGGCGACGACGCGCACCGCGAGGAGCTGGTGCGGGCCCTGGCCGAGACACTGCGCAGGCTGAAGAGGATCCGCTCCGCGAGCTGATCCAGCCCTGTCCGGCAGTCGGCGGAGCCCCAGACGCGGGCGGGCCGGCGGCGGGGATCGGGCACAATGGTCGAGTGAACGAGCCAGCTCAGCAGCGCGCCCTCAAGGGCGCCATCTTCGATCTCGGCGGGGTCATGACCGAGCCGCTGGGGAGGCACCGCGACAAGATCGTCGACCCCGTCCAGCTCGACCTGCTCCGCTTCTTCCTGAACGAGTTCAGAGATGTCTACCACCTGCCCACCGGCGCGCACGACCTCCACCTGCTGGAGACCGGGGCAATCTCCGACGACGAGTTCTTCGACCGCATGACCGTGCGCTACGTCGCCCAGGGGGGTCACGCGGGCGTCGACGCGCGCATCGCCCAGCGCGTCGTCTTCGGCCGGGGCATGGCGGCCTGCGGCGCCATGATCGACGCCGTCCGCCAGGTCAAGGGCGCCGGCTATCGCACGGCGCTGCTCACCAACATCTCGCGCAGCGGCGAATCGGTGTGGCGGTCGCTCCTGCCCGTCGAGGAGCTGTTCGACGTCATCGTGGACTCGTCGCAGGTGCGGTTGCGCAAGCCCGATCCAGCCATCTTCCGGCTCACCTGCGACCGTCTCGGCCTGGCCCCCGAGGACTGCCTCTTCGTGGACGACCTGCGCTGCAACGTCGACGCGGCCACGGAGCTGGGGATGACCACCATCCAATGCGATGACCCGGTGGTCATCGCCGATCAGGTGGTGGAGCTGCTGCTCGGCCGTCCCGCCGCCGCCGAGCCCGAATCAGCCGGCGCCGGGCGGTGACCAACTCCACCGCGATCACCGTCACGGACCTGTCGACAGCGTCCACCGGCTCTCCCCAGATCGCCGCCGCCAGCCACATCGGGCCGGTGCGCAAGGAGAACCAGGACGCCCTGGCGGCGACCCCGCTGAGCGATGGCGGCGTCGCGCTGATCGTGGCCGACGGCATGGGCGGCCTGCCCGGGGGCCTCGAGGCGGCGACCGCGGCGGTCGCGGCTGCGCTCGAGGTGCTCGCCGCCGGGACAGCTGAACGCGCCACCCTGGTTGCGGCTGTCGAAGCGGCCAATCGGGCGGTGGGCGCCGTGCGGTCCGAGATCGGGGGGCAGCCGGGCACCACGCTGACCATCGCGGCGGTCAGCGGCCGTGAGGCGGTGATCGGCCACGCTGGTGACAGCCGCGCCTACCTGGTTCGCGCCGCCACCGCGTCGGCCCTGACCAGCGACCACTCCTGGGTGGGCGAGCAGGTCCGTGCCGGCGCGCTCGACCCCGGCTCGGAGCGCCGTCACCCCCGGCGCAACGTCATCACCCGGGCGGTGATGGGCGATGCGCTGGAGCCCGAGGTGCTGTCTGTCGAGCTGCTCCCCGGCGACGTCCTGATGCTCTGCAGCGATGGGTTCTGGGAGCCCCTGAGCGACGACGACATCGCCGCATTGCTGGACACACCGGGGCCGCTGACTGCAGTCGTGGAGCGGGCCGCACAGGCCGCGCTCGATGCCGGGGCGACTGACAATGTCACCCTCGTCGCTCTGCGGCTCCCCGCCTGAGCCAGATCCCGCGCCGACTGCGCACGGCCGCCGAATTCGTGGCACGATCACGGGAGGCCGTTACCGAATCACTGTCTGAGCCGTTCAGTCACCAATCCCACCCCGCGGCCGCACTCAGGAGATCAACCATGCCTCGCAGCCAGCACCTTCGCGGTGTCAAGATCTGCGCTCATTGCGGGGCTGGGTATGACGGCTTCAAGGCGATGGAGCTGCGCGGTCGCTACTGTTCGCCCGTGTGCCTGGCCGCCGCTCGAGCGGCCCACCGCATGCCCGCGCCGGCGACCAGCAGCCCGCCCGAGGCCGGCCTGCTCGCCCACTGACGTCCCGCCGGCGCCGCGCGCAGCCGGCTGACGATCGGGCAGACTCGCGCCCATGGCACGTCTCTACGCACAGATCTGCGCGCTCCTCTTCCTGCTCGTCGGCGTCGGCGGGCTCGCGGCCGGTAGCGCCGGCCCACCGGCCGCCAACGGCGGAGGCAATATCGGCGGCCTGGTCCTCCATCTCACCTGGGCTCGCGACATCCTCGACATCGGGCTGCTGGCAGTCTTCGCCTATGTCGGCTTCGTCGCTCCGCTACGGCAGGGCAGGTTGCTGGTGGGAGCCGCCGGGATCGTGCTCCTGGCTCTGGCGATCGCCGGGTTCGTGGTCGGCGACGACGCCGCGGCCACCCGCGGCTTCCTGGGGCTGCACTTCACCACGGCGCTTAACCTGCTCGATCTCGTGGTCGGGGTTCTCGCCATCCTGGCCGCCCTCGGTACCGTGGAGGACCCGGCGCCGGCGCCACGCTCGGTCTTGCGAGGCTGATCGGCCGCTCGATCAGTGGCGGCCGTTGGTCTCGTTGTGGATGCGCACGGATCCCTCGACCGAGAGGGCGTCGTCGTCACGGATGACCTTGTCCACCTGATGGCGGGCCACGCCGGCCGCAGCGCTGGCGAAGGGGGCGACCCGGCGGACGGTGCGTTCGGCCACCTGGTACCCGTCCCGGGCGGCGGCGCCGAAGGCGGCCAGCTGCTGCCGGGTCCTGTCCCCCGGCTGAGGGGCGATGCAGATGCCGACGACCGCTCCGACGACGCTGCCGTGGACGAAGCCGCGCACGTAACCCATGTCTCTCTCCTCACTGGTGCCGTTGGCGCAGACCACCCTACTACGTGAGTGCCGTCGAAGCCCACTCGCCGTCCGGGGTGATCCTGAGGTGCTCGACCGGGCGACCTCCGACCAGGTGCTCGTCGATGATCTCGTCGACGTCCTCGACCCTGAGGTTGCCGTACCAGACACCGTCGGGATAGACGATCAGGATCGGACCCTGATGGTGCTGCTGGTTGCAGCCCATCCGGGTGGTGCGGACATGGGTCAGGCCGCGCCGCTCCAGCTCGTCGCGGAGGCGGAGCAGGATCCGCTCGCTGCCCATCCCCCCACAGTGGTGGCGGCCCACCGTGGTGCAGACGAAGACATGCAGGGGACGGAGGTCGGTTCCGGGTTCCATCGCAGCCGATGGTGACGCAGCGGGCGTCCACGGCGCGCTCTGCGAGCGGACATGGCGGTCCGTCAGAGTCGCCCGGTGGAGATGAGCTTCGCGTTCTTCGCTGACGCCGCCGCGGTGCCACCCGACGGCAAGTTCTACGCGCTCGGTGGCGGCTTCAGCGCTCTGGCCCTGCCCCAGCTGCCGGGGATGGCAAGCTTCGCAGTCGTCGCCGGCTTCCGCTTCGGCGTGGCCGACGCCGGCCAGGTCCACGTCATCGAGCTCCGCTTTGTCGACACCCTGGGCAAGCTGGTGCTGCCCCCGACCTCGATGCGCTTCGAATCGGCGGGACCGCCCCCGACCGGTGCCGGTGAGGTCAGCGTGTCGACCGTCACCGTCCTTCAGCCCACGCTCGGCGAGCCGGGCGAGTACGCCGTCGAGTTCTGGCGGGAGAGCACCCTGCTGAGCGCGGTCCGGCTCCACGTCCTCGAGCAGCAGCGCCCGCTCGCGGCACCGGGCAGCCCGCCTCCGGCCTAGCCGTTCACTGCTGCTGGGTGCCCTCGTACTCGTAGAAGCCGCGGCCGCTCTTGCGGCCCAGATAGCCGGCGGCGACCATGCGCTTGAGCAGCGGTGGGGCCGCGTAATCGCGGATGGCGTACTCCTCATAGAGCGCGTCGCAGACGAAGAGCGCGGTGTCCAGGCCGATGTAGTCGAGGAGTTGGAGCGGGCCCATGGGATGGCCGCAGCCCAGCTTCATCCCCTCGTCGATGTCGTCCTTGGTGGCGAAGCCGGACTCGTAGAGCCGCACCGCGTTGTTCAGGAAGGGGATGAGCAGCAGGTTGACGATGAATCCGCCGCGATCCTGGGCGACGATGACCCGTTTGCCGAGCCGCTGGCCGAGCGCGCGGGTCTCCTCGAGCGTCTCGTCGCTGGTGGCGATGGTGCGCACCACCTCGAGGAGCTTCATCACCGGAGCGGGGTTGAAGAAATGGGTGCCGATCACCCGATCCGGACGGTGGGTGGCGCGGGCGAGCTCGATGATCGGCAGGGACGAGGTGTTGCTGGACAGGATCGCCTGCTCCCCGACGATCCGGTCGAGCCGGCCGAAGAGATCCACCTTCTCGGGAAGGCGTTCGACGATGGCCTCCACGACGAGGTCGCAGTCGGCCAGCTCCTCGAGGTCATTGCTGAAGCTCAGCTGGCTGGTGATCCGCTCCACCGCCTCCTCGCTGAGCTTGCCTCCCTGGCGGCCCCGCTCGAGGGAACGTTCGACGCGCCTGCGACCGGCGGAGAGCGCATCCTCGCTGACCTCGGCAACCCGAGTGCGAAGCCCGTTGCGGGCACAGACCTCGGCGATGCCCGAGCCCATCAGGCCGGCGCCGACGATGCCGACGGTGGTGATCTCCATGTCTGCCTCCAGGGTGGACGGCGCGCGGCCCCAGTGTGCCGGCCGGCCGGCGAGCCGCCGTGAGCGCCCTCCTATGATGGCGGCGATGGCCAGCCCCAACATCGTCCTGGTGAGCAGTGACCTTCTCCTGGGCAGCCGGCTGCGCGCGGCGCTGGCCGGCACCGCCACGGTGTCGGTGGTGGCGGGCAGCGACATCCCGCCCGCCGAGGTGGTGTTCGTCGACCTCAACGCTGACGCCGACTCGCGCATCGAGTTGATCGCGTCCCTGAGATCGGCGGGGAGCCGCCGGATCATCGGGTTCTGCCAGCACGACGAACGTGAGGTGCGCATCCGCGCCATGGAGAGCGGCGCCGACCAGGTGGTCACCAACGGCGCCCTCCAGGAGGCGGCGCTGCGTCTCCTCGGCGTCACGGCCCGTGACTGACCTGTCCGGCCGCGTCCTCGCCGAGCTCGATCGGGTCGGCGAGGAGGTGGTGGAGACCCGGCGCGACCTGCATCGGCACCCGGAGCTGTCCTTGCAGGAGCACCGCACCGCGGAGGTGGCGGGCCGGCGCGCCGCCGAGCTCGGCTACACGGTGCGCAGTGGCGTCGGCGGCACCGGGGTCATCGCAGACCTGGCCGGCGAGGGCGGCGACGCCGGCCAGCACGGGACGGTGACGCTGATGCTCCGCGCCGACATGGACGCGCTTCCCATCACGGAGAGGGGCGCCGATCGTGTCGTGACCTCCGAGGTCGAGGGGGCGATGCACGCCTGCGGGCACGACGGCCATGTGGCCATGACTCTCGGCGCGGGGGCGGTGCTGGCTTCGCTGCGCGACTCGTGGCGGGGGCGGCTGCGTCTCTGCTTCCAGCCGGCCGAGGAGATCGCGTCGGGCGCGATGCCGATGATCGAGGACGGCGTCCTCGCCGGCGTCGACCGGGTGCTGGGCATTCACCTCTGGGCCCCTCTCCAGGTCGGGCAGGTTGGTGTCAAGGATGGCCCGATCTTCGGGAGCGCCGACGAGTTCGCCGTCACGGTGCGCGGTCGCGGCGGCCACGGCGGCATGCCTCACACCAGCATCGACCCGGTGGTCGCCGCCGCCCAGGTGGTGGTGGCGCTGCAGAGCATCGTCAGCCGCGAGACCTCACCGTTCTCACCGGCGGTGATCACCGTGGGCCAGGTCAGCGGGGGGCGCGCCTTCAATGTCATCGCCGACGAGGTGCTTCTGCGCGGGACGGTGCGCGCTGTGGAGCCCGAGGTCCGGGAGCGCCTGCTCCGACGGGTTGAGGAGGTGGCGTCGGCCATCGCCTCCGCCTTCGGGGCCGGCGCCGGGTTCCAGCGGGGCGCGGGCTGCCCGCCCGTGATCAGCGACCCGGAATCTGTGGAGATCGTGCGCGGCGCGGCGGTCGCCGCCGTTGGCCAGGACAGCGTGGTGACCCCTCAGACGATCACCGTCGGTGACGACGTCGCCTGCCTCATCAACGCTGCCGGCAAGGGGTGCTACTTCCTGGTCGGGGCGGGCGATGTCGCCAAGGGCCCGGTGGCTCCGCACCACAGCGCTGACTTCGACATCGACGAGCGCAGCCTGCCCATCGGCGTGGCCACGCTGGTGCGCGCGGCTCTCGAGGTGCTGCGATGAGCGACCCCTGGGCGCGGTTCCGTGGTGCGCCGCTGCCGAGCGACGGTCAGCCGCCGGATCTGAGCCCGCGACCCGCCGCCGCCTCGCGCACCGAGATCTCGTCGGTGATGCAGATCGCCCAGGCCAACAATGACGGCAACGTGCATGGTGGAACGATCATGCGGATGGTCGATGAGGCCGCCGGTATCGCGGCCGTGCGCCATGCCCGCCGCCGCGTGGTCACCGCCTCGATGGACGACATGAGCTTCCTCGCCCCCGTCTACATCGGCGACCTGGTGACGGTGCGGGCCATGGTCAACGACGCCCATCGAACCTCGATGGAGGTGGGCGTACGTGTCGACGTCGAGAACATCGCCACCGAGGAATGGCGCTACGTGGCCAGCGCCCATCTCGTCTTCGTTGCTCTCGATGGCGACGGCCGCCCCACCGCCGTCCCCCCGGTGATCGCCGTGACCGGCGAGGAGAAACGGCGGCAGCAGCAGGCGCGCGTCCGCCGCGAGCAGCGCCTCATCCGCAAGCGGGCTCTGGAGGAGGCCGGGCTCGGCAAGGAGCGCGATCGGTCCTGACCGGTCGGGGCAGCATCGGGCGAAAGAGCGGATCGCGAGACCGAGCGTTGGGTTAGAGTGATTGCCATGACCGACCTGGCCGCGCCTCTCACGGTCCGTGACGCGAGCGCCTCGCCGCCCACGGCGCGCCAGCACATCCGCTTCGCCTTCTACCACGTCCGCCCCGACTGGCGCCTGCGCAGCGCCGAGCAGCGCGCCGCCGACCGGGCCGAGGTGGTGGAGTTGATCAGGGACCTCGACCGCCGTGACAACGTCCTGGTGCGCACCTACAGCCTGGTGGGCACACGCGGCGACGCCGACCTCATGGTCTGGCTGGTCAGCGATCGAGTCGAGGATCTCCACGAGTTCTCCTCGCGGCTCAATCGAACCGCCATGGGCGCGTTTCTGGAGTCGCCGTACAGCTACTTCGCCATGACCAAGCAGAGCATGTATGTCGACAAGCACCAGCACCCCAACCAGGAGGGGAGAAGCAACCGGCTGGTGATCGCCCCGACCAATCGCAGGTATCTCTTCGTGTACCCGTTCGTGAAGACGCGCGCCTGGTACCGGTTGCCCCGCGAAGAGCGTCAGCGTCAGATGAGTGAGCACATCGCCATGGGCCACCGCTACCCCGGCGTCAAGATCAACACCACGTACTCGTTCGGCCTCGATGACCAGGAGTTCGTGGTCGCCTTCGAGAGTGACTCGGTGGCCGACTTCCTCGACCTGGTCCAGGCGATGCGCGAGAGTGAGGCGTCCATGCACACGGTTCGCGACGTGCCGTCGTTCACCTGCATGCTGATGACCCCCGAGGACGCTCTCTCCGGCGTCGGCTGAGCAGGCGCCACCCCGACGGCGCCGCCTACTCGGGGATGACGGCCCCGCGTCGCCGGGCTGCCTGGAGCGACTCGTCGAGCACCTCGAAGACGTGCATGACGCGCACGCCCGGCGCGTAGCGCACCGCGCCCTTGCGCAGCTGGAGCAGGCAGGAGACGTTCTCCGTGACCAGAACCTCCGCCCCGCTGGCCAGGACGTGCTCGAACTTGCGCTCCAGGATCGCCTCACTGCGCTCCGGCTGGTCACGGAAGTACATCCCGGGGCCGCCGCAGCACATCGCCGCCTCCTCGAGGGGAACCAGCTCGAGGCGAGGCACCTCGGAGAGCAGGCGGCGCGCCGCCGACCGCGCCGGCGAGTCGATGGGCAGCGAGCACGGCTCGTCCATGGCCACGCGCCAGCGCAGCGGACCGAGCGTGGCGCGCTGGCCGGCGTCGGCGAGAAGCTCGGTGGCCAGGACGGTGCGTTGCGCCACCCGCTGCGCGTCGACGGCGTGCTGCGCGTCACCGGCCAGCACCGTGTCGTACTGCTTGTAGTGCGCGGTGCAGGAGGCCACGTCCCCGACCAGCAGGTCGACCTTCAGCTCTCGCAGAACGTCCACGTTGGCGGCGGCCATGTCCGTCATGGCCTCGCGGTCGCCGAGCGACTTGGCGGGGAGGCCGCTGCAGGCCAGGCGCGGGACCACCACCTCGAACCCGTTGGCGAGCAGGACGCGCATGGTCGCCTCGGTGGCCTGGGGCATGGCCATGTTCTGATAGCAGCACATCAGGAAGCCGAGCCGGCCGCGCACCGGGGCGGTCGCCGCCGGTAGGTCCCTGGCTCGCCGGTACGCGGTCTGCCGCGGCAGGGGTCCGACGTGCTCCATGAGCGCGCCGCCGGTCCCCAGCCAGCGGCTCAACCCCGTCCGCCGCGCCAGCGCGTGCAGCCCGGTGACCTGGGCGGCGCGCGACAGGCCGTGCAGAAAGCGCAGGGCGCCAGGGCGCGGGAGGATGGAGCGGAAGGCGAACGACTGTCCCCAGGGATGGCCATCCTGCTCGTGCAGCTCCATGCGTGCGCGGCTGACGATCAGCGCGGTGGGGACACGCGGCGCACAGGCGGCCACGCAGTTGTCGCAGGTCAGGCAGGTGGAGAGAGGACCGTCGGCGATGTCACGAAGCTCCAGCCGGCCCTCGATGGCATCGCGGATCAGCGATACCCGGCCCCGGGCCGTCTCCCACTCCACGGGGTTGGTGACATAGGTGGGGCAGACCGCCTGGCAGAGCGAGCACTTGTTGCACTCGCTGGCGGCTTGGTAGACGTCCTCGAGGAAGCGCGGGGGGACGGCGAGGTCGGTCACCGGCGGAATTGTACGGGGCGGGGCGCGCCCTCCTGAGCCCGCGTTGACGGCGCAAAAGGGCACCCGCCATGCTGTGCGGCGGCCCTTGGGCTCTTCCGTCCGTCCCAGCATCGAGGTCGCCATGGCGCACGAGACCACCCCGTCCATCCACGTGATCACGCGCCCCGCCGTCGACCTCGGCGGCATGCGCGCCTATCTCGACGATGTGGGGGGAACCTCGTGGCTCGACCGCCGTCTCGAGGCCGACTCGACATCCAACCCGGGCGAGCTGCTCGTTGAGTTCGCGGGACGGGCCTGCTACCGAAGCTGGGAGCCGGGGCTGAACGCCAACGTCACCAAGGTGCGCACCGACCAGCGCGAGTACCTGAGAAACATCCTCAAGAGCGCTCACGGCAGCGTTCTCGAACACGCCAACTACTCGTTCGCCCTGCGCAACGTCAGTCGCGTGGCCACCCACGAGATCGTCCGCCATCGCGCCGGCGCCGCCTACAGCCAGGAGAGCCTGCGCTATGTCCGGCTTGTCGACATCGGTTTCCGGGTGCCCCCGGCGCTCGAGCCGCTCCGCCGAGAATGTGTGGAGCTGGTGGAGCGCCTCGAGGAGTTCCAGATCTCTGCCGCGGAGGCGCTGAAGATCGACGAGGCGGGCATTCCCTTCCACGTCAAGAAGGAAGTGACCTCCGCGCTGCGCCGGCTGGCTCCCATCGGCGTCAGCACCGACCTGATCATGACCATGAACCTGCGCACACTGCGCCACGTCATCGAGATGCGCACCGCCCCCGGGGCGGAGGAGGAGCTGCGCCTCATCTTCGGCCGGCTCGGCGAGATCATGGTGGAGGAGGCGCCCGGCGTCTTTCAGGACTTCAGGCGCGAGGACGACGGCTCGTGGGTCCCCGAGTTCCGTAAGGTGTGACGATTGGGACGTTCCCGTCTGGCGGTCGCAGCCTGAACGTACGGTATGATCGTGGTGCCACCGATGTGGTGGCCTCAATCCGGTCAACCGCGAGGCAGGGAGCCCCCGAATGATCAGCGTCAGTGACACCGCCCTAGGCCAGCTCCAGTCCCTCTTCTCCGAGCAGGCGCCTGAGCAGTCGGTGGGTCTGCGCGTCTACATCCAGTCGGGTGGCTGCTCCGGCTTCTCCTACGGGATGGGCATCGATGAGAACCCACCCAAGGAAGACGACCAGGTGGTGGACATCAGCGGCCTGCGGGTGTACGTCGATTCCTACTCGGCGCAGTACCTGGAGGGGGCCGAGATCGACTTCGTCGACGCCATCATGGGCGGCGGCTTCACCATCAACAACCCCAATGCGGTCAAGACCTGCGGCTGCGGACACAGCTTCCAGACCGCCGACAGCGCCGGCGAGGCCAAGGCCTGCTCGCACTGACGCGCTGACCGGCGGGGGAGGGAACGGCCGTGCTGGCCGTCCACCGCACCCTCGCGCTGATCGTCGTCCTGCTCTCTCTGGCGGGCACCCTCTGGGCTGTCCACGACTGGTTGCGACGCGGCGCGATCCATCCCCGGCTGCTGACGTTCACGGTGGCGATGTCCGCCGTGATCGGGCTGCAGGCGGTGTTCGGCATCCTGCTCGCGCTCACCGGCTTCCGGCCGGCCGACGGCGCCACCCACTTCGTGGTGGGCCCGCTGACGCTGTTCGTCCTGCCCGTGGCGCGACGGTTGCTGGGCGGGCGATCTGATCGAGCCGCATCGGCGATCCTCGCCGTCGCCTGGTTCGCGCTGCTCCTGCTGACGCTGCGTGCGGTGGGCAGCGGGGGCGGTCTCAGCGCCTGAACCGCTCCGACCCACGGCTCACCGACAAGCGCTGCGATCGGCGTGCCAGGCTTCGGCCAGCCCGCTTCGGGTGTAGATCACCTGGCCTGCCGCGCCGTAGACGCACGTCCACCCCGTGGTGCGCTGCAGCAGCGAGGGCAGGGGGTCGCCCTTCGCCTGCCACACGGTCTGCACGTGCTCCGCATCGAGGATGGCCAGCGTGTTGGGCCGCGCCGCCACGGCGTCGAGGTACTCCTGGAAGATCCGCGGGCCCATGGTGTTGGCGTCGCCCCAGATGAAGAGCCGGTGGTATGCGCAGGAGCGGGGCGCTCCGCGCACCATCTCGAAGAGGAGCCATCCCGCGCTTCCGTAGGGTTGGAGCACGTTGGACGGCGGCGTGGCGCAGAGGGCGTTTGCGACGGCGACGGGGTAGGCGTTGCTCCGGGGCGTGTTGAGCGGATCGGTGAGCTTCTGGGCGATCACCACCCCGCTCACCGCGGTGGCGACGGCCAGAGCCAGCACGCAGAACGGCAGGGCCAGTGACGCGGCGCGGCGCCGAAGCAGACCGAGCTCCTCCGCCCAGGCGTCCAGCCCGTCGACGAGGAGGGGCGCGGTCAGCACCACCAGGAGCGACAGGTTGCGCACCGCGTAGAGCGTCAGGATCACGCCGGCGGCGGCCAGGAGCACATCTGAGAGGGGCACCCGACGGGCCCTCGAGCCACAAACCACCAGAAGGACGATCAGCAGAGCGAGGGGCAGGAACGTGGGGTCGTGGAAGCTCGGCGAGCGCCATTCGTCGAGGTTGGCCTGGGCCACGGGGTTGGCGAGCAGGCCGCCCGCGTAGCTGAGGATGCCGTAGCCGTTGGGGTTGATGCCGATCGCGGCCACTGAGGCGCCCAGCACCAGGGCCAGGATCCTGATCCTCGGTGGCCCCGGGACCCGCCGCGTGGCGGCGCGGCGCTCGATCCACTCGGCCACCATGACCACCACGAAGATGCCGAGCCCGATGCTGAAGCCGCCGTGCAGGTTGCCCCACAGGCCGAAGAGGGGAACGCACCACCAGATCACCCGCCCACCGACTCGGCGGTGGCGGTCGAGGATGGCGAGCAGCAGCGCGCAGAAGGCGAAGGTGAACATCTGCGACCGCGGCCCGAAGGTGGAGAGGGCCACCGCCAGCCCCAGCGCGGCCACGACCGCGAGCACCGCCGGCGACCTCGTGTACGGACGCGCCCGGTTGATGGCGACGGCAAGGCCCGCGACCGTCACCGCGGCCATGAGGCAGATCACCGCCCACATACCCAGGTGGAGGAGAAGGGAGTAGATCACCTCGCTGCCCCACTCCTGGGGGATGAACGCGTGTCCCATCGCCGTGAACGTGAATGGGTCCGTGCGCGGGAAGGTGCCGCCGAGGATGCGGTCACCGACGAGCACATGCCACCAGAAGTCGGGATCGAACTGGGGTCGCACCGTGAAGCTCATCCCGAGGATGGCCACACAGACCAGCGCCAGCATGCCCGGTTTGCGCATGCCCTGGATCCAGCCCCGGCCGCCCTGGGGCGTCGCGTCGGTTGGGGTTGTTGATCCGGTGGGGGGATTCGACGGGGACGTCTCGTCCGCCCGGGGCGGCGTGTGCGGGGCGGGCGCCGTCACGGCATGCGGCTTGGTGGCGGGCATCCCGCTCACCCTATACGGGTGCCGAGGCAGCGTCGGCCGTCTGCTACCGATTCGTGTTCGATCTGCCATCTGAGAAATTCAGGGCGCGACCGGGGGTGGGGCTCGTTGCCAAGGCCGGCCCGGGGCACGCCCCTATACTGGCGGCGAATTCGGACGGCGCGCTGCTGGTCGCCAAGCGTGGTGGCCAGGGCGCATCCGACCAGTTCACAACGAGCGGGAGTAGCTCAGTTGGTAGAGCGCTAGCCTTCCAAGCTGGATGTCGCGAGTTCGAGTCTCGTCTCCCGCTCCACGCCCAGCTTTGTTGGTCATTTTGATCTCAGGTTGGCGCGCTTTCGTGTTTGGTAGAGCAAATAGCTAATTCGGCCCAAAAACCCCGAATAAAGCGCTCCTACGGTGTAGGCTCCTACACGAACACGCTCCTAATTTGGCTACCATCGGGGGCGTGCCTCAGCCCGCCGTCCGGACCCAGCGACGCCCGTCGACGCTACGTTCGGGCGCGTCCCGAGGGCTCTCCTGGGACGAGGCGGTCGACCTGTTCCTGGCCAGCAAGCGGGCGGAGAACCTGAGTCCGGCGACGCTCGAGAACTACGAGTGGCACCTGCGCGGGTCTCGGGCGAAGATCTTCCTCGCCGACCACGAGATCGTCTCGCCCCGGCAACTCGACGGCGAGACGCTCGAGGCGCTCCAGGCGGAGCTGCTCGCCGCGGGGACGAGCCCTGCCCTGGTCCACGCCTTCCATCGCGTGTGGAAGAACTTCGCCGGGTTCTGCATCCGCCGGGGATACGGTGCCGACCCGGACGTGCTGGCTGTGAAGGCACCGAGGCAGCCGCACCGGGAGCCGGAGACGTACAGCGCCGAGGACGAGCGGCGGATCATGGCCGCCGCCCGCTCGCCGCGGGACCGCCTGCTGGTCGAGGTGCTGATGCGCACCGGCCTTCGGCTGGAGGAGGTGGCCAACCTCTCGATCGACGACGTGGTCGACGGGCCCGAGGGTGCCTATCTGCTGGTGCGTCAGGGGAAGGGCGCAAAGGACCGGGTGGTGCCGCTCGACACCGGGCGGGTGCGGCTGAGCAAGAAGCTCCGCGACTACATCCGGCACGTCCGTCCGGCCGACGGCGGGTCGTCCGCGCTGTTTCTGTCGCGGCGGTCGCGGGACGGTGTCTACGAACCGCTGACCGGCCGGGCGGTGCAGCTGGTGATGCGCCGCATCAGCATGGAAACCGGGATCCGAGTCCACCCGCACAAGTTCCGGCACACCTTCGCCACGCGGGCGCTGAGCGCCGGAGTGGATGTGATGGCGCTGCAGCGCGTACTGGGGCACACGACCCTGGCGATGGTCAGCCGCTACGTCCACTACCAGAAGGGTGATCTCCTAGAGGCCTGGAAGAAGCGGACGGATTGAGCTCGGCTCAGGCGACGTCGAGCGGCAGCTCGATCTCGTCCGCTGCCGCGACCTCGCCCGCGCGCCGCGAGTTTCGCCGGCCGAGCGTCGGTGGTAGGGCAGCGAGGGCGACCGGGGCAGGCCGCTCGACCTGCGTCGGACGAGCATCGGGCGCACGCGCCCAGGCCTCGAGCTCGGACACCACTGGCACCGCAGCGAGCGCCCGTGCCAGGCGCGTCGCCGTCGCGACGTTGAGCGGCCGGCCGTGAACGGCGGCGGAGGCGGTAGCCAGCGTGACCCGCGCGCGCCTCGCCAGGCCCGTCAGCGTCAGCCCACGGACGCGGAGCGCGTGGGCGAACTCGTCGTCGAAGGCGATGCGCGTGACCATCGAAGCAGCATTACGGCCGGCATGGACTCGCGATGAACGCGTGATGGACAGGCATCGATGGTCCCCGTGGTCCCCGTGAACACGCTGTGCGCCTTGCCCGCAGAGCAGCTGCACCGGATGAACCGCCGAGGGACACGTCGTGGACACAGCTGCCCGGATCAGCCCGGATCAGGTGTGACCCTGCTGACCTCAGAGCTCGACAACCTCATGCTCGACCCGTCGGTGAAGCCAAGGGCGGAGGCGGGTACCGACCTCGACCCGGCAGCCGAGGAGGGCCATCATGTCTCGCTCCAGGGCCACGAGGTCGAGCAAGGTGCGTCCCGGTTCGAGGTCCACGAGTAGGTCGAGGTCGCTCGCCTCGTCGGACGTGTGGCGGGCGACGGAGCCGACTACTCGCAGCTGGTTTGCACCGTGGCGAGCGGCGAGCAGGAGGATCTCGGTGCGTCGCGAGCGGAGCTCGCCCAACATCACGGCCATGGCACCCCACAGTACCGCCGGCCGCCGTACCTCATGGCACTTCGCGCGCACCTGCGGGTGGCTGTCACTCTCCCAGCATGCTTGAGCGTCTCCGCCCCATTCATCGCACCCTGCCTCGCGCCTGACCCCTTCCACACAGTGGCACCTCCCTGGTGGGAGTAGGTTTTAATCGGTGTATGAACGGCGACCAGCACCGCATCCATCTGTCCGCAGAGGCCCTCGAGCGGGTGGCAGCCCTGCGCCTCTCGGGGCTTCCCCTGGCAGTCTTCCTCGCCCTGCTGGCGAGGCTCGACTCCGCGGGGCGCGCGGACATCACCCAGCCCGAGCTCGGCAAGCTTCTGTCGACGGGACCGGGGAAGGTCTGGCAGTCCCTCCAAGTCTTGGTCGCTGCGGGCGTGATTGAGGCTCCGCTCGCGCGACCTGGTTTTGGGCGACGTACGCCCTATCGCATTCCAGAACACCTGGCTGTGGCGCCCGGCGTTGCACCTCGACAGGCTGTCCGCCGTCGCGGCTTCGAACCCGGGGCTGTGTGAAGGAGAGCGGCCGGTAGGCGGATAGAGTCAGCCAATCAGCTTGCTATCGCCACCAAGGAGCTGGGCGTCGGCGACTATCCTGCGCCAGCAATGATCCCGGACTACCAAACTTTCATGCTGCCGCTGCTTCGGGCGGTCGGCGATGGCGAGACCCATAGGACGAGCGAGTTGCTCCCCAGGTTGGCGGACGAGTTCGGGCTTTCCGAGGAGGAGCGCGCGGCCCTGGTTCCCAGCGGGAGGGCGACGGTCCTCTACAGCCGCGACCAGTGGGCTCGCACGTACATGTACCAGGCGGGGCTGCTGACCTCTCCGAAAAGGGGTTACATCCATCTGTCTGATGAGGGGCGCCAGGTCATCTCGGCCAACCCGCAGCGAATCGATCTCGCCTTCCTGAGGAAGTATCCCGCGTTCGTCGATTTCGAGAGCCGAACCAAGGCGCCAGCTCCGACCGGAGCCATGGCACTCGGAGGTGCCGACGACCCGGCCGTTCCGCCTGCGGCGGAGACCCCTGACGAAACGCTTGAGCGGACCTGGCGCGAGTTGCGTACACAGGTAGCGGTGGACGTACTCGAGAAGGTCCGGACAGCCTCACCGCGGTTCTTCGAGGAATTGGTGGTTCGCCTATTGGTTGCAATGGGTTACGGAGGTTCCTACGCAGACGCGGCGTCGGTCGTGGGCAAGAGTGGCGACGAAGGGATCGATGGCATCATCAAGGAAGATCGACTCGGACTCGACGCGCTCTACGTCCAGGCAAAGCGGTGGCAGAGCGTGGTGGGGCGGCCGGTGGTCCAAGCATTCGCCGGAAGCCTAGAGGGAGCACGAGCACGCAAAGGCGTCGTGATTACAACATCATCATTCACGCCCGACGCCAAGAGCTACGTTAACCAGATCGAGAAGCGAATCGTGCTCATTGACGGGCCAACTTTGGCTGAGCTGATGATCGAACATGGGGTGGGTGTGGCGGCTGATCGCACCTACGTCGTGCCGCGCATCGACCTGGACTTCTTTGAAGAAGGTTGAGCGGGTAACCTTGCTGCAACCGTTGTGACCAATCTGTCTTCACTCACCATCTTAGGCCTGCGCGGCTTGGAACAACAGGCAAGTGTTCCCTTTGCCGCACTCCGTCACGGTTGACTGGGCTGTGAAGGAATCAGTCGAGGCACAATTGCGCGTTGATGTGAAGCGCTTATTGCGGAAATACAAGTACCCGCCGGACCAGCAGCAGGCAGCAGCACAGCTCGTTCTCGAGCAGGCTGAAGCGCTTGCCGACACTTGGCAGTGATGAGTACAGGTCGCTGCACGTAGATGGGCGGGGATCCGATCGAGGACGCTCTGGGCGCGATCGCGTCAGATGCCTTCCCGGCGATTGCGACGACGACGGAAGGCCGAGCGGACCTGCGCTCCTTAGCCATACAACTGCAGATGGAGTTGTCCACCGGACCACAGCGCCAAGTCTACGAGGCCATCACGAATCATCCGTCCCATCAAGCCTGTCTTTCCGCCATAAGCGCGGATACGCAGCTGAGAATTCTCGCGGCCGACGCCGCTGGCATGCAACCTTTCCTCATGTCAAGCAAGGGCGGTAGCCGCATGGGTGCCGACTCGCTTCCTCTTGCGATTTATCAGCGCCGCTGCGACGGAGGCGTCCTTTTCGAGTGAAGGGCTTACGGCTGACACTCTTCGGGATGCCGCGTTGGCAAACCTCGCGCTGGTCCGACGTGCTATCGCCGGTGAGTCGGTCAATGTGGTCAGCCTTGTCGGCTACGGGGGCGTATCGCTAGCTGCCGGACAGACGGTACAGACACCATGGGGCCAGATTCGGCCGATCAGTGCTCCCGGGTGGTTGCTACCGGAGTCTCCTACTCCAGTGGGTTTTGGCTTGGCTGGCGTGCGGGCCCAAGCCACCGCCGTGCTTGTGGCCACATCGAGGGAGCGCCTATCCGTGTCCCATGAGCGGCAGCCAACAATGCCGTCGCTAGAAGAGATCATGCCCGAGGTGGAGCGGAGTCAGAGAATAGCCCTCGAACTCGTTCCGCTTTCCTTGATTCTGGCGACCGCCGGGGATGATCCTCTGCGGCCGGTGCCTTTGTGGCAGATGCCGGTTATGCCTTGGACGGCGGGAAGGAGCTGGTCGTCTTGGACGTTTCCGTATAACTTGCGACAGAGAGTCCGCCCTCTTGAGCCCTCTGACCTGGCTGATATCGAGCTCTGGGCGAAGCTGGTTGACGACCATCAGCACGATGAGCTTGCCTTTGTAGGGCGGCGAATCGTTTCGGCGACGAGTACCCGTTCGGCCCTCGACGATGTACTGGTCGACGCTGTTATCGCCTGGGAGAACCTGGTCGGAGGGGCACCAGAGACCACGTTCCGGACGAGCGCCGCGATGGCGTGCTTGCTGGAACAGGAACCAGCGAGCCGAATTACTTTGCAGCGTCGACTGGCTGCGATTTACGGGGCGAGGAGCGACGTTGTACACGGGCGACTTGGCAGGGACATGGGCCAGTGGAAGTGGCGATTGGCGAAAGGTACGGAGAAGGTTGGGTTGGATACTGTGGCGAACGAGGCTCTCGACGTTGCCGTGAGGGGTCTAAAGACAATCATGGCGACTCGTTCAGACCTGATCGCGCTAAACGCAGCTGGCCGCTGCGAACGCCTTTTGATGGGCGCGTAGATGCCGCCTGAAACGGTGTCGACCTATTTCGGTCTTGTGGGTGAGTTGGCCGGCCGGCTGGAGGAGGCGCTCAGCGGCGGCGACGCGAAATTTGAGGCAGCCGACCGGGCCCAGCATGTGGCGATGAGATTGCGACTCGGCCTCTTGTCACGCGCATCGGCCGTCGGCGTCCTGGCCGACACCGGCCCCGCACAGGCCGCGATGTACGACTGTCTTCGAACCATGTGTGAGGCGGCTTCCCATCTGACATGGCTAGTTGCCAAGCCGGAAGCAACTCAACAGCGGGCGCTCTGTATCGAACTCGGACAAGCAAAGGCAGACGCACACAACCGGGTGAAGGTACTCGCAGTGCACCGAGCCGCTCTGCTCGATCCCGACACTCGCGAGCAGATGGAGAAGAACTTGAACGCGGCCGAGGAAGTCGTGCGGCACGTCCAGGAGACTCATGGCAGTTCGTGCAAGCAATGTGGTGGAAGGGGTCGCAATGAGACGCAGGTGCCCACCTGGCTAAAACAGCAGGCAACGAAGGCAAGTGCGACGACCGACGAGGTAAATCTGTTCGCGCTATGGGTTGGCTGCTCAGCGGACGTCCACCAGTTAGTGCCTCAGCGTCACAGTCGCGAGGATGGGCACCATTTGGAACTCCCCGGGGCCGAGGTCGGACTCGTCGTCCGCTGGGCGATCGATACGCTCCTCATGTGCTTCCCGCTCGTCGCCAAAGTGGTTCGCCCGGAGGTGGTGGCTGATGTCGAGGCTGTCGGAGTGTGGTGGAAGGATGTCATGCGCAATGTTGATCGAGGGGTCTCAGCGTAGGAGGCATCAACCGGATGGGCCAGGAGACCCCGACCATCAGGCTGCGGAGGTCGGAGCCGCGTTTCCCTGCTTGGCTAGGGACCACACATCGAGTGGTTGGCCGGCTAGCACGACCCAGAAACCGCAGTCAGCATCAAACAGATCCACGATGTCATCCATCAATGCCAGGAGCTCACCCGTGTTGACTTGGGTGCTAACCAAGACGACGTCAGGTTCGGCGCTGGGTTTGGCGCGGGAGGGACGGACTAGCATCCATTGCATTGAGTGTGCATAGGCCGAGAGGACCCGATAGCCAGTAGCGCCACCTTTCAGGTACCGCTCGAAGAGCGCGACCATTGACTCCCGCGGCTCGCCGAAGCTATCCGTCTTGCCTTGCTTGTTGGGCCTAACCTCGATTTGTAGCTGTTGGGCACGCTGCTCAAGATGGCGAACGCGCTCCATGAGGTGTTCGTCGTCGAGGACCACCTTGCCCTGCTCGAGCAGATTGCTGAGGCGCTCATTGAGGCTTCGCGCAAGCCGGGCCGGATCGTCTACTTGAGGCTCGAGGAGATGCCGCACGCGAACTGCGGCTTCCGCAGCTGAACGAAGAAGAGTGAACAGCGCAAATGAAGGGACGGTCCCGGTATCTGCGACAGCGACAACGGTGCGGAGGTGATCGCCGGCAGCAAATAGAAGTAGTTCTGCCAGATCGAACGCGTCTCGGCGATGGGTTTCGTAAGCGCGGGCAATCGCGGAGTCGGCCTTCGGCGGTTCAGCTACGTAGCGGACGAACGTGTCGTGAGCGTTGACTATTCGTCTGACATGTTCGATTGATTTCAGGAAGGCGCCTTGCTCATCGGGCGTCATTGGTATGCGCTCGATATCTGTCACGAGTGGGATTGTTCCATAGAGGGAGACGGAGCCCCGGCCGGGCGAGGGCGGCGTCCGCCCCCCCACGCGTCAGCCAGCGACCGCGTTGGGCGGAGTGCCGGCTTGGGTCAGGAACTGGATGTTGTCGGCGATGATCGCCGGCTGCCAGCGTGCCCCTCTTGAGCAACGAACCCGGTGACAAGCCGGCCAGTCATCCCGCGAGTTCGCGCAGCGTCCGTTCGCTACCTGGCCGCCCGTCGCAGATCTACCGGCCCAAACTGGGTGACGCCCCATACTTCAGAGGTACTTCTGATAGCATGAGCCCATGAGAGTAATCGAGCGGCCGTTCTCTGACCTCCTCAGGCACCCGAAAGACGTGACCATTGAGGTCGAGGAGGGGGATGTTGTACTCCGGCGCCGCGACGAGCCAGACCTCCGGCTGACCCGGGCCGACCGCGAGGCTGAGCGGGCCGCAGCGTTCGCGGCATTCGGCCGCACATTGCGCAACCTGGCGGTCCACAACCCCAAGGCACTCGGGGAGGCGCTTGGCGATGCCTTTCCTTGGCTCGAGTTTCTGCCTGGTGGGGATCGGCGCGCCTTCGTCGAGGAGTTTTCCCGCGTGGCCGCCGCTGCGGCCGAGCTCGACACCTATGGGCCAATGAGCCAGCTCGTGCGGGAATGGCGGGCGACCGCCGAGATCCACGCGGACCCGGCACTGGCCCGGCGCCTTCGCCGAATGACTGATGCTGATGGCGCCCGAATCACGCCACCCGCTGCGTAGCGCGTGTCGAAGCGACGGGAGCGCGTCGCGCCGCCGCCCCGAGCGGGAGGGTGGGACTTCCGATACGCGACGAGCGACGCGGTAACCGGGTGGGTGAAGGTGTGCGCTGTGGCGCCTGGGAATGCCCGAACGGCGTGGGAGCGGATCACGACCGATCCACGCCAGCGCGACGCCCGGCAGCATCCGCTTCGAGGCAGCCTTGGGAGCCGGACGGTCAACGGCGCGCCGATGGAGCAATGGCAGTACGAGGTTACCGGCGCCGGGCGACTCTGGTACTGCATCGACGACGAACACCGTACCGCGTGGCTGACAGATGCGGTCACGGGCCATCCCAAGGCGACAGAATGAGCGTTAACGTGTTGATGGCGACGCGACGATCATCCGTGGTCGATCACGGTCGCGGGCGTGTTGCGGGCGACTCCGAAAATGCCGAATCTGATGCTCCTACAAGGGTTTTTCGCCACCCTGAACTCAGATACCAGCGGGTTACTTCCAAGATGAGGAGCCCAATCGACCGGGAGTAGCTCAGTTGGTAGAGCGCGACCCTTCCAAGGTCGATATCGCGAGTTCGAGGCTCGTCTCCCGCTGAGTCCATTCGTCGTTACCGATGCTGTACCCGATCGCCGAATAGCCCTGCAGGCGCTTCTCAAACATCCGAGCAAGAACCGGTACCTGAGCATCAACGTAATCGTAGATCTGCACCACACGCTTGTTGGCATGATCGCGGTGCAGGCGACCAGCGTATTGTTGAATCGTCCCTCGCCATGCGACAGGCATCGCCAAGAAGAGGGTGTCCAACCGTGAGTCATCGAATCCCTCTCCGATGTAGCGACCGGTAGCTACGATGACGCGTGGTTCCTGATCAGGCACAGAGGTCAGGTGAACCATCGCGGCCTCACGTTGCTTTGCGCCCATGCCTCCGCGGAGGACAATGGTATGGGGAATCCGGGCCTTCACCATCCCGGCGAGCGTCGCTAGATGATCAGTCCGCTCAGTCAGGACAAGCGGCGATCGGCCCCGAGCCACCGCGGCGATGATGTCGGAAACGATTTCGTTCGTCCGAGATTCATCGGCGGCGAGCTCGGAATAGAGCGCCTGTATGGCGACGCCTCCGACTGAGGACGTGGGTACAAAAGACGTTTGCCTCTCGATGACGACATGATCGAACGAACGCGCCGCTGCCTGGAGGCGAGCATCGACCTTATGGCGTATCGGACCGCACTGCATCACCACAATGGGGTGGTGACCGTCCTTACGGATCGGCGTGGCCGTCAGGCCGGTAACGAATCGGGCCCGAACCTCCGAGAGAACGCGTTCAAAGCTGAAAGCGGGAATGTGATGGCATTCGTCGACGATCACCTGGCCATAGTCTGCGACGCTGTCGTCGACCTCCCCCTTCCGGGTGATGCTTGCCAGCAGGCCGACGTCAATGACCCCCGTCGGCCGCCGTCGTCCAGCGCCGATCTGGCCGATCGTCTCGATCGGAAGATTCAGGAAGAAGGCCAGCCGCTCGCGCCATTGGTCCAGCAGATGGCGCCGGTGAACGAGGACGAGGGTGTTGGTACGTCGCTGGGCGATCAGCCACGCGCCAATGACTGTTTTCCCGAACGCCGTCGGTGCGCAGAGTACTCCGGTGTCGTGCTTGATGAGGATTCCCGC
>DATBEL010000090.1:0-12257 GCA_036276135.1 Candidatus Dormiibacterota bacterium | reverse complement strand
ATCCCGATGTCGGGATGCAGGCTGCAGACTCCGAGCACCAGGATGTCGGCGCGGATGGCGCGCAATGCCTCGATGGTTGCGGCCCCAACCGTGGCACGTGCCTCCTTGTCGAGCCGTCCGCCGAGCACTGTGACCTCGATGGTGGGGTGCTCCGCCAGCACGACGGCGATTGGTGGGCTGTTGGTCACCACCGTGGCGCGCAGGTCGGCCGGCAGGTGCCGCGCCACCTCGAGGGTTGTCGTTCCCGCGTCCAGCAGGATGACCTGTCCGGGGCGGAGCAGGCGACAGGTCGCGCGAGCAATCGCCTCCTTGGCCGCCGGGGCCTGCTCACGCCGCGCCGCGTAGGGACGAGCACCCGATGCCGGAGGCAGCGCGCCGCCGTGGACGCGTCGGAGCAACCCGGTTTCGGCGAGCTCCTGGAGGTCGCGCCGGACGGTGTCCGGAGAGACGGCGAGCGCCGCGGACAGCTCGACGGCAACCACCTTGCCGTCACGGCGCAACTGCTCGAGGATCACCTGGCGGCGCTCGGCGGTCAGCATTCCGCATATTCAAGCACAAAGGCTTACTAACCCGCAATAAGCCGCACCGTCATGCAGCGAGCGGTTCCCAGGGGCGTGAGCAACCCCAGAACGCTGATAAGCAGGCCGGCGACCGCGGGGCCCGAAGACCCCGCGGCTGCAGTTCAACTGCCTGGATTCACACCGCCTGGCGGCGACGCGGGCTCGCCATGCGGATGAGCCTGACCACGATCCCACCGGCGATCGTGCAGAGAACCAGCGCGACCAGGTCGCTCCAGGTGAGGGTGTACGGGAACTGGTGCGCGACGCTGGTGAAGATGCCGTTGAACGGCGAAGCCAGCGTGGAGCCGATGACATAGATGGCATGCACGACGCCCTGGTCACTGGCTCCGATGAGCCGGAAGACAAAGTCGAGCGCGAGGATGGCGTCGACGACGGCAACCGCCAGCCACACCAGGCTGGCCAGGCCGCCGGTCATCGTCGACGCGGTACGTCCCGGCGTGAATCGCCGCCGCGACCCGGCCACCGGTGCCGCCGGACGGGCGCCATTGGTTGGGGCTGCGCCCTGCGCGTCCCGCACCTGCGCTGCTTCGGTTGCCATGCTCAGACCTCCTGAACTGCGGCGGGCCTAGCCGGCCCGACCCAGCCATCGCCTTCCTTATCAACACTAGTGATACCTCGAATGTACTCCCACGTGTGGCGCGAACGAAGCGTTAGGCGCGAATCGACCAGTACCACCGACGTCGTAAAGCCACTGGATCGTGCTCAAGCATTGGCGTCCTGGTGGAACCGGACATGAGGGGGCGGGGGTGACACGCGCAGGGAGCATCCGCAGCCGCGCGGAGACCGACTCGGCGTCAGCCGAGGGGCTCCGCAGCGATCAGCGAGGACAGCGACCGAAGCGCGTCACCCCCGCCCCCGGCTTCGCCGCACCCACTGCCCGGCATGATCACCGTTCTACCCATGCCTGACTCCACCCTCCTCAGCCTCGCAGTAGACCGCCTGGTCGCAAGCCCTCCCGCAATCGAGGGCGCCGACGAGCTGGTGCTCGCCGCCTTCGAGGGCTCGGACGCGCTGACCGCGGCGCTGACGTCCGATGACGGCCCGCGGGCGGCATCGCGCGTGTCCAAGCCCGGCGCCGCGCTGCCGAGGGTGACCCTAACGCGGCTCGAGGTCGAGGGATTCCGCGGTGTCGGTCCCACGGCCATCCTCGAGCTGCGGCCCGGTCCCGGCCTGACGCTGGTGGTGGGCCGCAACGGCTCCGGCAAGTCGTCCATCGCCGAGGCGCTGGAGATGCTGCTGACCGGCTCCAACCGTCGCTGGTTCGAGCGTCCCAAGGTGTGGACCGAGGGGTGGCGCAACCTGCATCACGGCCCTCCGCGGATCACCGCGACGTTCGCGGTCGCCGGGCGATCGGCGCCGATGAAGGTCACCCGCACGTGGGCGGCCGGCGCCGACGCGGGCGGCTCCATCCTCGAGATGGACGGCAAGCGCCGCAGCATGGAGGAGACCGGCTGGGACAACGCGCTGCGTGGCTATCCACCGCTGCTGTCCCAGAACGAGCTGGGTCGCATCCTCGAGGGCAAACCCACCGAGCTCTACGACGCGCTGGCGTCGATTCTCGGTCTTGGCGACATCGCCGCCGCCGAGTCGCTGCTGCGCACTGCGCGGCTCGAGGCCGACACCGCCATCAAGCGCACCCAACGCGAGGCGGAGCGCATCACCGAACAGCTGGCCGGGCTCGACGACGAGCGCGCGGCCACCGCCATCAGCGCCCTGAGCGCCAGGGCATGGGACGTCGGCGCCATCCGCAAGGTGGTTGCCGGTGGCGTCGCCGCCGTCGAGGAACGCACCGCGCTGCGAACGCTGCGCGACCTGAGCACGCTCGATGTCGTCGACCGCGAGCTGGTGCACCGCACGACCACACGACTGCGTGAGATGAACGAGGAGCTCGGCCGCATCGGCGGCAGCGACGCGGCGGCGGCGCGGGAGACGGCGCTGCTCCTCGAGCAGGCGCTCAGGGTTCACGCACCGCACGAGGGCCTGGACTGCCCGGTCTGCGGCGCGGCCGGCGTGCTCACCTACGAGTGGCGTCTGAAGACCACCGAGCGCATCAAGGAGCTGCGTGAGCTGGCCGCGTCCGTCGAGGAGGTTCACCGCCGCGCCGCCGAGGTTCGCGCCGTCGCCCGCCGGCTCCTGGTGCCGGCGCCCGCGGCATTGCTCGAAGCCTCCGACGTCGGCGTCGATGCGGTCGCGGCGCTGGAGCAGTGGCAGCGATGGTGCACCCCCGCGGCGGACGACCTGCCCGCGCTGGCGACTCACCTGGACACCGTCGCCCCCGACCTCATCGCCGCCGTCGCCGGCGTGCGCGCCGCGGCGGGTGCTGAGCTGGAGCGGCGTGAGGATCGCTGGCGGCCCGTGGCCCAGCAGCTGATCGCGTGGCTGCCAGGGGCGGACGAGGCGATGACCTTGCGCGCGACGCTGCCGACCCTCCGCGCCGCCGAGAGCTGGATCAAGGACGCGCACGAGGCGCTGCGCGCGCAGCGGTTCGAGCCCATCGCCGTCGAGGTGCAGCGCAACTGGGCCGAGCTGCGCCAGACGAGCAGCGTCCATCTCGGCGAGCTGCGCCTGTCGGGCACGAGCACGTCCACCCAGCGTCGCCTGACGCTCGACGTCAGCATCGACGGCGAAGCCGGCAGCGCGCTCGGCGTGATGAGCCAGGGGGAGTTGAACTGTCTCGCCCTGAGCCTGTTCCTGCCCCGCGCGTCGATGCCGGAGTCACCCTTTCGCTTCATCGTCATCGACGACCCGGTGCAGGCGATGGACCCGGTCAAGGTCGAGGGGCTGGCGCGTGTGCTGGCGCGCGTCGCGATGGATCGACAGCTGATCGTGCTGACTCACGACGACCGGCTGCCGGCTGCCGTGCGGCGGCTGAAGATGGACGCCACCATCATCGAGGTCAACCGTCGCGAGAACTCCGTGGTCTCGCTGCACACGATCGCTGACCCGGTGACGCGCCACATCGATGATGCGATGGCCGTCGCACAGACGGCGGGGCTGCCCGCAGAGGCGCGACGCGTGGTGCCCGGCTTCTGCCGGCTGGCGCTCGAGGCGGCGTGTTCGGAGGCGGTGACCCGGCGCATGGTCCACGAGGGCAGGTCCGACGAGGCGATCGCCGCGGCCCTGAACATGCCGACGACGCTGCGGATGTGGATGGCGATGGCCCTGCTCAAGGACGCCAACCGCTCCGGCGACGTGCATGGCTGGCTCGAGAAGAACCTCCCCGGCGCGACCACCATCGTCCACCTGGCCAACAGGGGCTCACACACCGACATCAGCGGCGACCTGGTCGCCCTGGTGCGGAGCGCCGAACAGCTGTGCAAGCGGATTCGCGAGGGGCGCGGCGGTGGCGGCTGAGCTCACAGCCGATGCCCACGACCTCGTGGCCGCGGCGCGCGACCTCATCCGCGTCGACGACAGCCGCACCGCCGGCCTCTGGCCCCGCGCCGCCGCCATGCTCTGCCGGCAGGCCGTCGAGGAGTCGCTGGCCACCCTCTGGGACCTCAGGAGCCCCGCCATGGCGCAGACGTCGACGAAGTGTCAGCTGCTCTGTCTGGGCGACTTCATCCACGACGCCGAGCTGGCCGGCCGGGTGAGCCTCACCTGGAACGGCCTGTCGCGCGCGTGCCATGTGCGCGTCTACGAGCTGGCGCCCACCGCAGACGAGCTGGGGTCGTGGTTGGAATGCGCGTGGGAGCTGGCTGACGCGGTCATGCGAGAGGGGCGGCTGACGGCGGTCCCCGGCGCGCCCCTGCGATGATTCTGCGATGACGACAACCGGCCTGCGCAACCGGCAGATCCACCTGGCGAGCCGTCCCGACGGCGAGTGCACGCTGGACAACTTTCGCCTCACCGAGACCGAGGTGCGCCCACCCGACGACGGCGAGGTGGTGGTGCGCAACTCCCACATCTCTGTGGACCCGTACATGCGCGGCCGCATGAACGACGCCAGGTCGTACGTGCCTCCGTTCCAGGTCGGTGAGGTGCTCGATGGGGGTGCCCTGGGTGAGGTCATCGAGTCGCGCAGCGCAGACCTCGACGTCGGCGACATCGTCACCCACAGCTTCGGCTGGCGCGAGTACGCAACATCCAAGGCGAGCGACTTCCGCCGCGTCGACACCACCTCCATCCCCGCCACGGCGTACCTGAGCGCGCTGAGCATGATCGGCCTCACCGCCTGGGTCGGCCTGGTCGACATCGCGCAGATGAAGGAGGGCGACGTGGTGTTCGTGTCCGGCGCCGCGGGGGCGGTCGGCAGCATGGCGGCGCAGATCGCCAAGCTTCGCGGAGCGTCGCGCGTGGTCGGCAGCGCCGGGTCGGACGAGAAGGTGCGCTGGCTGGTCGGCGACCTCGGCCTGGACGCCGCGTTCAACTACAGGAACGGCCCCGTCGGCGCGCAGCTGCGCGAGGCAGCGCCCGACGGCATCGACGTGTACTTCGACAACGTCGGCGGTGAGCATCTCGAGGCGGCCATCGCCTCGTTGCACCCGCATGGCCGCGCCGCCCTGTGCGGGATGATCTCGCAGTACAACGCGTCCACCCCGGCGCCGGGCCCGCGCAATCTCCCGCTGTGCGTGAGCAAGCGGTTGACCCTGCGCGGGTTCATCATCGTCGACCACCAGGATCGCGTCGGCGACTTCATCAGCGAGGTGGGACCGTGGATCGCACAGGGGAAGATCACCACGCGAGAGACCATCGTCGACGGGATCGAGCACGCCCCCGACGCCTTCATCGGGCTGCTCCGCGGCGACAACATCGGCAAGATGCTGGTGCGCACCAGCGGCTGACCCGCGCAGCCGGGGCCGGTCCTCGCCTCGTTCCATGACGACGCCGCTGCCCCGGACGCTGCCGGAGTTCGCCGTCGCCGCGGGCGCGGCGCTGGACCCCGACGCCTACGACTACATCAGCGGTGGCGCCACCGACGAGTGGACGCTCGCGGAGAACGTCGCGGCGTGGCGCCGGCTGACGATCGTGCCGCGCGTGCTGGCCGGCACCGGCGAGCCCGACACCAGCGTCACCGTCCTGGGCAGAGTGCAGCCGCATCCGCTGGTGGCAGCCCCGATGGCGTATCAACGCATCGCCACCGCCGACGGCGAGGTCGCACTGGCCCGTGCGGCGGCGGCGACGTCGACCATCTTCTGCATCTCGACGCTGTCCCACGTGGCCGCCCCGGACGTCGTCGCGGCTGTGCCGAATCCACGGAGCTGGTACCAGGTCTACGTCTTCGCCGACCGCGCCATCACCGACAGCCTGATCGAGGCGGCGCTGGCGGCCGGTTACGAGGCGCTCGTCGTCACCGTCGACTTCCCGGTGTCCGGCATCCGAGAGCGCGACCTTCGCTCCGGCTTCAGCGTCAGCGGCGCCGTCCCATCGCTGGCCGCGACCGGCGTCGAGAGTGGCTTCGAGCCCCACCGCGCGCAGCACGCCACCCACGCGCAGCTGACCTGGAAGGACATCGGCGACATCGCCGCCCGCTGGCAGGTCCCCGTGCTGGTCAAGGGCATCCTCAGCGCAGACGACGCAGTGCGGGCATTCGCGCACGGCGCGGCCGGCATCGTCGTCTCCAACCACGGCGGCCGCCAGCTCGACGGCACGCCGGGGACGGCCACGGTCCTCCCGGGAATCGTCGACGCCGTCGCGGGCCGCGGCGACGTGCTGGTGGACGGCGGCATTCGACGTGGGGCTGACGTCCTCCGCGCGCTCGCCCTGGGCGCCAACGCGGTGATGATCGGCCGCCCCCTGTACTGGGGCCTGGCCGTCGGCGGCGCCGACGGTGCTCAGCGGGTGCTCGAGCTCTTTCTCGAGGAGCTGCGCAATGCGCTGATCCTCAGCGGCGCCGGCTCGGCGCGCTCGCTCGACCGAGGCTTCATCGGCCCTGCGCGGGCCTAGCCCGACGCCGGAGAGATCCCCTGCAGGTGGGCCCAGAACGCCTGCACCGCCGGGGTGTGCAGCGCCTCCCGCCGCGCCGCCGTGAAGCGCTGCGGCACCCGAGGCCCGGGACGGCGCAGCACCACCAGGCGGCCGTCGTCGATGGCCTCCTCCACCACGGACCGCGGCATCACCGCGTAGCCGATCCCGGCGAGGAGCGCCGCCAGCAGCGCCCCCTCCTCGAACTCGATGGTCCGCGCCTCGCCGGCGAACCGCCCGAGCACGCGCGCGGCGCTCAGCTGGGTGGCCGTCCCTGCCTCGTGCGCCAGGTGGCGGTGCCGCCGCAGCGCGCGCATCGGGTCGGCTTCGCCGGCCAGCGGATGCCCCGCCGCAACCACCAGCACCAGCTCGGTGCGCTCGAGCTCGACGGTCTCGACGCCCGGCAGTCGCACCTCGCTGCCCAGGATCACGATGTCGGCGCTGCCATCCTCCAGGCGCGCCAGCACGCTCTGCATCGGTCCAAGCGAGATGTGCACGTCGACGCCGGGGTGAGCGCTGACGAAAGGCGCCAGCCATCTGGACAGGCGGTGCGCCCCGATCACCCGCCCCGAGGCGATCGCCACCGCCCCCGTCTCGAACGCGAGGTAGCCGGCGGTCAGCTCCTCGATCTGGGCGACGTCGTCCAGGGTGCGGATCGCCAGCTGGCGCACCGCCCGGCCGACGTCGGTGAGGCGCACATTGCGCCCCACCCGGTTCAGCAAAGGCAGGCCCAGCGACTCCTCCAGGCGTTGCACCGCCGCGCTGACCGAGCCCTGCGACATTCGCAGCAGCTCCGCCGCCCCGGTGACGTGCTCGACGTCGGCCACGGCCAGGAAGGTGTGCAGCTGGTCGAGGGTGATCCGCGGCCTCGGCCGGCGGCGCGAGGTGTGGGAGGCGCGCGTCATCGGTCGCCTCGGCGCGGCCGCACCGATCCTTCGTACAACACGATGGAAACTATTGAATCAAACCGCTTGCTCAATTGGTCGGCAACCCGCCAGAGTCGTGCAACAACGGATCGGCACAGCGACCAGGTGGAGGCGCAGGCGGCGGGTGCATATCGACCTCTACGTGGCGCTGGCCGGATTGATCGTCGGCTTCGCCGTCGGCCTCACCGGCATGGGCGGCGGCTCGCTGATGACCCCGATCCTCATCCTGCTCTTCAGCGTGCAGCCGATCGCCGCCGTCTCGAGCGACCTCGTCGCCTCCCTGATCATGAAGCCGTTCGGCGCGGCCGTCCACCTTCACGAGCGCACCGTCAACTGGACGCTGGTGCGCTGGCTGAGCACCGGCTCGGTGCCCGGCGCATTCGCCGGGGTCTTCCTCCTCCATCAGCTCGGCAGAGGCACCGCTGTCCAGAACGCGGTGCAGCTGGCCCTGGGCATCGTGCTGCTGGTGTCAGTGGCCGCGGTCGGCATCCGATGGGCGCTCGAGCGCGGCCGTCCGCGCACAGCCGCGGCCGATGCCGGCACCATCTCGCGCGCGCGTCCCCTGCCCACATTGCTGATCGGCGCGAGCGTCGGCTTCATCGTCGGCATCACCTCGACGGGCTCGGGCACGCTGATCATCGTCGCGCTGCTGCTGCTGTACCCGCAGCTGCGCGGCTCGCAGACGGTCGGCACCGACCTGACCCAGGCTGTGCCGATGGTGGGAGCGGCGGCGCTCGCCCACATCCTCTTCGGCGACTTCAAGCTCGGCCTGACGCTGTCGATCGTCATCGGCAGCATCCCCGGCGTGCTGGTGGGCTCGTCGATCTCCGCGCGCAGCGGCACCCGCCTGCTCCGCGCTGCCCTGTGCACCGTGCTCCTGCTGTCGGGGTTGAAGCTGGTGAACGTTCCCACGGTGGGCCTCGGCGTCGCGCTGCTCATCGCGCTGGTCGCGATCGCAACGGGCTGGGCCGTGAGCCGCGTCGCCGGGCACGTCCAGGTCCGGCGCCGCCTGGCGGCCTGAGAGCTATACCCCGACCGCGTACGCCTCGCGCAGCACGTCGGCCACCTCGGGCCGGGTGAACTCCGCCGGCAGCTCCTCGCCGCGGCTCAGCATCTCGCGCACCCGCGTGCCGCTCAACACCAGGCGATCCTCGCTGCCGTGGGGACACGTGCGCGTGCTCGCCATCCCGCGGCAGGCGTTGCAGTAGAAGGAGTGTTCGAACTTCAGCGCGGTGAAGCCGAGACGCTCCGCACCACCCAGCTCGTCGTAGAGAGCCTGGGCGTCGTACGTGCCGTAGTAGTTGCCGACGCCGGCGGCATCGCGGCCGATGATGAAATGTGAGCAGCCGTAGTTGCGCCGCACCAGGCCGTGGTAGATCGCCTCCCGCGGGCCGGCGTAGCGCATCGTGGCCGGGAACAGGCTCAACAGCGTGCGGTCCTGCGGGTAGTACCGCTCGAGCAGCACGCGGTAGCAGCGCACCCTCACGTCCAGCGGCACGTCATCGTCCTTGGTCGCGCCCGACAGCGGGTGCAGCAGCAGCCCGTCGATCTGCTCCAGGGCGACCTTGGTCAGGTACTCGTGGGCACGGTGGATCGGGTTGCGCGTCTGGAAGGCCACCACCGTCGACCAGCCGCGACGGCTGAACTCCGCACGGGTCTGGGCGGGGGTGAGCACGTCAGCGGCGGCGGCCGCCTGCACCACCTCGACGTCGCCGCCGACGAGGAGGCCGCCCTGCGCGAGGAGCGCGCGCACCCCGGGGTGGGCGACGTCGTCGGTGCGATAGACCTCGCGTGCCTCGACGCGCGCGTCGCGGCTGTAGACATCGCGCACGGCGATGGTGCCGCGGAACTCACCACGCTCGTCGCGCAGTGCGACGACGTCACCGGCGGACAGTCCACGCGCCTGGTCCGCCCGGACCGGGAGCGTGATCGGCAGCGTCCACGGCGTGCCGGACGCGAGCCGGGAATGCTCGACGACGGAGTGGTAGTCGTCGCTCGTCATGAAGCCGGTCAGCGGCGAATACGCGCCATCGGCCAGCATCTCCAGGTCGGCCACCACCGCGTCGGACACACGCAGCGAGGCGGCCCCGGGCGCCGTCAGCGCGCCGTCGAAGCTGGAAGATGGCCGGCGGCGATCGACCAGGACGCCGTCGATCGGGGCGATGAGCTCGGGCATGAGCGGCGATTCTAGCCGCCGGTCCAACCCCGCCCCCCCTTGTGGGTAGGATCTGCAGTGATCGGCGAGGGCCGGCCCGCCGGCTCTCGACTCCCCTTGCTTGCCTCGGAGGTGCCGTCGATGACCGAGACGGTGACGCAGATCTGCGAGTTGCTCCACGAAGCCGCTGAAACGCATCACCGGGTGTTCCGCATCGTCGACGGCGACGATGCCGACTGGGCGTCGTGGTACGCGGACTGGCTGGTGGACCTGTCCGAGCTCCCCGACCTGCTCGGCGACGCCCCGGTGCGCAGCGAGCTGGTCTACATGCTGGTCAAGCTCGACAAGGAGTACACCGCCGCGCCGCAGCCGGGCACCTGGGAGGACTACTACTCGCGGGCGCTGCTCGACCACTTCGGCGCTGCCGCGGAGTGAGCCAGGGCGGGTTGGCTCGGCGCCGACCAGTCCACAGCAAGCTCACAGCGGGTCGTCAGATTCCTGCAAGACACGGTGCGTCACCATGTGCTTCATCACCGACAACAGGATGAGCAGCAGGACATGACGTACAGCAACTTCCCCGACCCTCAGCGCCCGACCGGCGACCAGCCGTGGGCGCCCGCATCGCCTCCCCCCGTGTCCTGGCAGCCCGCCTCTGACCAGGTGCCGCCACCACCCCCGCCCCCGCCCGGCTACGCGCCCGGCGGCTGGCAGTGGCACCAGCCCCCGGTCGAGCCTCGCCGGCGCGGTCGTCGTGTGTTCGCCGGGACCCTGGCGGCGATCTTCGTCGTCGGCATCGGGTCCGGCGTCGCCGTCGCAAGGCTCACCAACGACAACGCCCCCCTGGGCTCGAGCGTCGCCAACAACCCATCGACGGGCAACGGCACCGGCGGCAGCGGCTCGTCCGGCACCGCGCTCGATCCCAACGCGGTGGCCGCCAAGGTCACCCCGGGCATCGTCAACATCAACGTCACCCTGGGCACCAACGGCGCCGCCGCCGGCACCGGGATGGTGATCACCTCCACCGGAGAGGTGCTGACCAACAACCACGTCATCGACGGCGAGACCAGCGTGACCGTGGAGCTGCCGAGCACCGGCAAGTCGTACTCAGCCCACGTTCTCGGCTACGACCTCACCGAGGACGTCGCCCTGGTCCAGATCGATGGCGGGGGCAGCTTCACCACCGTCAGCGTCGGCAACTCCTCCTCGGTGAACGTCGGCGACGCGGTCGTTGCCCTCGGCAACGCCCTCGGCCGCAACGGCGCGCCGAGCGTCACCACCGGCCAGGTCACCGCGCTCGACCGCACCATCACCGCCAGCGACCAGGCCGGCGGCGATCCCGAGACCGTCACCGGCCTCATCCAGGCCGACGCCGAGATCCAGCCCGGTGACTCCGGCGGTCCGCTGGCCACGGCCAGTGGCACGGTCATCGGCATGGACACGGCCGCCCAGACCGCCGGCCAGTTCAACCAGCAGGGCTCGACCGTCGCGTACGCCATCCCCATCAACAAGGCGCTCAGCATCGTCAAGCAGATCCAGTCCGGACAGGACACCGCCAACGTGCACGTCGGCAACACCCGCGCCCTCCTCGGGGTGGGCGGCCAGACCGGCGGGGGCGGCGTGCAGGTGATCACCGTGCAGAGCGGCAGCGCGGCCGCGAACGCCGGGATCACGGTCGGCTCGACCATCACCGCGCTCAACGGCACCTCGATCAGCAGCAACGCCGCGCTGCGCAACGCGATCGTGCAGCACAACCCCGGTACGTCGATATCAGTGACCTGGACGGATACCGGCGGCCACTCTCACACGGCGCAGGTGACGCTCGGAACGGGTCCGCCGGCCTGATCGCCCTCTAGCCGCGACGCGCCCAGCGGGTCTTCTTCAGCATCTTCTTATGCTTGTGCTTGCGCATCTTCTTGCGCCGCTTCTTGATGACAGAACCCACGAGGCCGGGACTATAGCGGATTCGCCGCTCAGAGCCGCCCTTTTTTAACAGGGAGGGCAGATCCCTCCCTCTCGGAAAGGCGGACGTCACCGCCTTTCCAAATTCTCTCTTGGCGCCGCTCTCTCACAACGCCGCGAAGGCAGAGCGCAGCTTCTCTGCTGACTGGTCCAGGGATTCCGGCAGCACCTTGGTTTCTCCGATGGTGGGCATGAAGTTGGTGTCCCCTCCCCAGCGGGGCACCACGTGCATGTGGACGTGTTCGATGCTGGCGCCGGCGACGTCTCCCTGGTTCACCCCGAGGTTGAAGCCGTTGGGCTGCATGGCGCGTTCCAGCGCCCGCAGGGCGCGCCGCGCCGCCAGCATCATCGCGGCGGCGATGTCGTCACCGGCGGCGAGCAGGTCGGGGACGTGCGCTCGCGGCGCCACCATCACGTGGCCGGGGTTGTAGGGGAACCGGTTGAGCACGGTGACCGTGGCGCTGTCCTGCGCCACCAGGAGCTTCGTGTCCTCACCGCTGGCCGCCGCGCAGAAGAAGCAGCCGCCCGGGGACCCGGCGTTGGTCACGTACGCGCCGCGCCACGGCGACCACAACCTCTCCATGCCGTCGATCGTCGCACTCCAGTAGGGTTGCCCACCGTGCCTGCGGCTGTGTTCGACCTCGACACGTTCCTGGCGATGCCGCGCCTGGCCAACCTCCACGTCAGCCCGGACGGTTCCCGCCTGGCCGTCACGGTGCAGACGGTCGCCGC
>DATBEL010000089.1:0-37658 GCA_036276135.1 Candidatus Dormiibacterota bacterium | reverse complement strand
GAGCGCGTCGACGAGCTCGCCGTCGCGGCGGTGGCGCGTCAGCTGGCCAACGCACCCGTGCTGGAGCCGGGCCAGGCGGACCTGCCATTGGAGTGAGCCGGCACCGTGGCGGGGAGCGTGCAAGCCGGCCTGTAAGCCGGGTTCTGTCCCCGCCGCCTCTTTGACGACCCGCGGGTCGCCGCTCCCCGGCGGCGGGGGACGGCCATCCATCTACGACGCCGATTGCCCGGCGCCTCCAGCGGCCTGACCCGGGACATGGAGCGAGCAGCCCCTGGGCGGCGAGCCGCCCGTCCCTGTTCGGCCTTGCTCCGGACGGGGTTTACCTGGCCGGCCGGTCACCCGGCCGCCGGTGGGCTCTTACCCCACCATTTCACCGTTGCCGCGGCTCTCGCCCCGGCTGTGTCATTTCTGTGGCACTCTCCTTCGGGTCACCCCGACTGGGTGTTGCCCAGCGCCCTGCTCTGTGGAGCCCGGACTTTCCTCGGACGACAAGCGCCCGCGGCCGTCCGGCCGGCTTGCCCGCCGATTCTAGGCGCGAATGCTGTGAACAGATGTAAAAGCACATCTGTTCGCATTGACGCGTTGAGTTCGGACTGATACCTTTCCGGCCACCGGTGGGGCGAAGTGGTGAAAAGTGGGGCAAAGGGCAACGAATGTGCGCGACCGACGGCAGCGATGTGACCGGCGGACCTGAGACGTGTTCTACGGGAGCTTCCGCCATGCCGTCGACTCCAAGGGTCGTGTCGCCCTCCCTGCGCAGTTCCGCCGCGACCTCGCCGGCGCGGTGGTCGCGCCCGGCGCTGAGAACCGCCTCGTGATCCGGCCCGCCCAGGAATGGCAGGAGCACGAGCAGCACTTCAGGCTGACGGCAACCAGCTCGGCCGACGAGCGCCTGTACATGCGCCACCTCTACGCCGGCGCCCGTGAGGTGGAGGTCGACGCCCAGGGCCGCATCCTGCTGACCCCCGAGCACCGCAGCTTCGCGCAGATCGAGGACCACGCCGTCTTCGTCGGCGTCTCCAACGTCGTGGAGATCGTCGGGGACGCGGTGTGGGAGGCCGAGCGCGGAGGGCTGGATGCGCAGACCTTCACCGAGCTGGGCGATCGAGTCGGTCGCTCCGGGCCCGCTGTCCCGGACGAGCGCGCGTGAGCGCCGTCATCCCCACAAAAGACGAAAAGAGCTTCCATGGCGATCGTGGCCGACATGGACGACGACGCGACTGCCACGCCCGGTGGGTCGACGCCTGAGGCGTCGGGTCACCGGCCGGTCCTTCTACACCCCCTCATAGAGAGCCTGCAGCCCCACCCGGGGCAGACGTACATCGATGGCACCCTCGGTGCCGGAGGCTACGTCGCCGCGTTCGTCGAGCGCGTCCTCCCCGGCGGGCGCATCCTGGCGATCGACCGTGACCCCGCCGCCGTGGCGCTGGCGCGGCGACGCTTCTCGGGCCGCGGCGAGGCGGTGATCCCTGCCCTTGGCGACTTCGCCGACATGGAGTCGATCGCGGCGGAGCACCACATCTCGAGTGTCGACGGCGTGGTGCTCGACCTCGGCATCAGCTCAGTGCAGCTCGACGACCCGCAGCGCGGCTTCAGCTTCCGCCAGTCCGGGCCCCTCGACATGCGCCTGGACCCGCGGTCCGGTGCCAGCGCCGCGAACCTCGTCAACGAGTGGTCCGAGGCTGACCTTGCGGCCCTGATCCGCACCTACGGCGACGAGCGTTTCGCCTCCCGGATCGCCGCGGCGATCGTCCGCAGCCGCAGCCAGGGTCCCATCACCACCACCGCGCAGTTGAGCGAGATGGTCGAGCGAACCATACCCCGTCGCTTCTGGCCGAAGCGGATCCACCCGGCAACACGCACATTCCAGGCGCTCCGCATCGAGGTCAACCACGAGCTGGAGAGCCTCAACGCGGGACTGCAGGCAGCAATTCGCATCATCCGGCCCGGTGGGCGTCTTGGGGTTGTCTCCTTCCACTCCCTCGAGGACACCATTGTCAAGAACGCACTCCACGTCGCAGCACAGAACTGTCTATGTCCGCCCCAACAGACACACTGCACCTGCGCTCACCGGGCCTCTCTTCTCCTCCTCAGCCGCAAGGCGATCAAGCCCGACGCCGCAGAGCTCGCGACCAATCCGCGAGCCCGCTCCGCCCGGCTCCGCATCGCCGAGAAGCTCGACGACGCGCGCTGAGCCGCGCCGCCCTCGCCCGTCCGCCCCGTCATGCAGCCTTCGCCTCACCCATACGGAGATCCGGGCCTTGCCCAGAAAGACAGCCCATCAACTGCCCGCGGACGACATCGCCCGCGCCCCGCTCGATGACTCGCGCGCGCGCCGGACCCGGCTGCGCCGTGGCGGTCCACGCACACCGCTCCCGCTGCTGCCGCTGATCGCGGCGCTGGCCGGCGTGGGCGTGGCGTACGTCAGCCAGAGCGCGCACACCACCTCGGCCACGTACCAGGCGGTGCTCCTCTCCCAGCAGAACCAGCAGCTGCACGGCCAGGACGCCGAGCTGGGCGACGAGCTGGCACGCCTGGAGAGTGCCGAGCGCATCGTCGCCGCCGCCCAGAAGCTGGGCATGCGTCCGGCCGGGCACTGGTCGTACGTCAACGTGCCGCTCAAGCCGGTGCTGAACACGCCGGCGCCGCTCCTGGCCACCCAGCCGGGCGGCGGTGACCCGCTGCAGCAGTTCGTTGCCAACGTCGGGGGCGCCTTCGGGGTGCGCTCGGTGAGCCACGGCCCGGGACAGTGAGCCGGCGCCGCAACGACGGGCCCCCGGCCGGCGTGCGCGGGTGGTTCGCGCCTGAGGCACCGGACTTCCGCCACCGCAGCATCTGGCTGGCCCTGGCGTTCGCGGCCATGGCCGCAACCGTGTCCGTTCGTCTCTTCGAGGTGCAGATCGGTCAGCACACCGTCCTGGCGGCCAAGGCGGCGGCCCTGCACCAGAAGTCGGTGGTCATCCCGGCGACGCGCGGCCGCATCCTCGACAGCAGCGGACGGGTGCTGGTCAGCAACCGCACCGTCTACGACGTGTATGCGGACCCCGGCCTGATCTCGGTGGCCAGTCGCGGCGACGTGGCCCGCCAGCTGGCCCCGGTGCTGTCGACCGACCAGTCCACCATCCTGGACCACATCTCGCAACCGACCCGGTTCGTGTACCTGGCCAAGGCGGTCTCACAGGACGTGAGCGACCGGCTCTCCGCGCTCGACCTGCCCGGTATCGTGGTCGAACCCTCCGAGCAGCGGGTCTACGAGCCCTCCCCGGTGCCGGGCGCCTCGTTCGCCGCCAACCTCCTCGGCTACGTCGACGGCGACGGCCACGGCCAGTACGGGGTCGAGTCGTACTACGACTCCGTCCTGCACGGGCAGGATGGCCGCCAATCGACCGTGCGTGACGTCGCCGGCAACTCGATCACCCTGAGCAACGATCCGCAGGCGACCGCCCGCAACGGCCAGGACCTTCAGCTGGGCCTCGACTCCGCGCTGCAGTACTGGGCCGAGCAGGCGCTCGCGCAGGGTGTGGCCAACGCCGGGGCGGAGTCGGGCACGCTGATGATGATGGACACCAAGACGGGCGTGATCAGGGCCTGGGCCCAGGCGCCCACCTACGACGCCAATACCTACTGGAGCTCACCACTCGCCGACCTCAAGGACGTCGCCATCTCCAACGTGTATGAGCCGGGGTCTGTGGAGAAGGTGATCACCTTCGCCGGCGGCCTCAACACGCACGCGATCACCCCCGGGTACACCTTCAACGAGGGCCCGACGACGATCGACGGTGCCACCATCCACGACTGGGACAACCGCGCGCACGGCACCATCAACATGCAGTATGTGCTCGACGAGTCGCTCAACAACGGCGCCATCAGGGTCGGTCAGCTGATGGGCCCGAGCGCGTTCTACGCCAACCTGCTGGCGTTCGGCGTGGGCGCTCCGACCGGCGTCGACCTGTTCGGTGAGCAGAATGTGCCGCTCGCACCCCAGAGCACGCAGACCCCGCTCGACCTCGCGGAGGCGGCGTTCGGGCAGCACATCCAGGTGACCCCGATCGAGATCCTCGCCGCGGTCAACGCCGTGGCCAACGGCGGGGTGTGGGTGCAGCCGCACGCGGTCCAGGCCGTCATCGACCCCACCACCGGCGCCTCGACGGCGGTCAAGGCGACCAGCCGCCGGGTGATCTCGACCACCGCCGCCGCCACCCTGGCGCAGATGATGACCGGGGTCGTCGAGGACCGCGGTGCCGAGGGCTCGCTGGCCAGGATCCCCGCGTTCAAGGGGCAGGTGGCCGGCAAGACCGGCACAGCCAGCGTCGCTCAGAACGGACGCTACGGCAACAACCTGGTCGTGTCGTTCGCAGGCTTCCTGCCGGCCAAGAACCCTCAGTTCACCATGCTGGTGGTGCTCAACTACCCGCACGAGACGCACGTGGAGCGGTTCGGGGCAACCCTGGCGGCACCGGTGTGGAAGCAGGTCGCCCAGGTGGCGATCGACGAGTGGCGCATCCTGCCGTGAAGCACGCTGCGCTGGTGCTCGGCCTGGCGCTGGTTGCCGGCATTGCCCTCTACCCGCTGCTGATCACCCAGCTGGCACGCCACGGTGCGGGACAGCGGGTGCAGTCGTACAGCCCGACCACGCACGTCATCAAGGAGGGCACCCCGACCATGGGAGGCGTCCTCTTCTGCGTCATCGTCGTCGCCGCGTGGCTGGGCTTCGATCGCAGCCGGCTCGGATTCGTCCTGGTCTTCGCGCTCGTGGCAGGGGCGCTGCTGGGCGTGCTCGATGACCGCGCCAACGTCCATGGCAGCGGCGTGTTCGGCCTCGGCGCACGCGAGAAGCTGGTGTTCCAGGCGTTCATCGGCCTCCTGGTGGGCATCGGCCTCAACGTCGTGGGCGCCACCCGGCAATCCTTCCCGGGGCTCGGCACCCCCGACCTGCATGGCGCGGGCATCATCCTGGTGAGCATCGTCGCCGTGGTCGCGGTGAGCAACGCCGTCAACCTCACCGACGGAGTCGACGGGCTGGCGGCGAGCTGCGCGGCTGTCGTGTTCGCCGGGCTGCTCGCCATCGCCCTGCACCAGCACGCGCTGCCGGCGGTGGTGGTCAGCGCCGCCCTGGTCGGTGGCCTGCTGGCCTTCCTGGTCTTCAACTGGTTCCCGGCGCGTGTGTTCATGGGCGACACGGGGTCGCTGGCGCTCGGCTGCGCGCTGGTGGCCGTCGCCGCCGAGCTTCACCTGCTCTGGCTGCTGCCCCTGATGGGAATCGTGTTCGTCGCCGAGACGCTCAGCGTGATCATCAACGTGACCGCGATCCGTCGTTTCCAGCGCAGGATCCTGCGAGCCAGCCCCCTGCACCATCACTTCGAGGAGCTGGGGTTGCGCGAGCAGCGCCTGGTGGCGTGCTTCACCGCGGCGGCGGCGGTGGGGACCTTCCTCACCGTCCTGTACGCACGCTCGCGCGGGGCCGTGGCGTGAGCGGCCGGGCGGTCGTCGTCGGGCTGGGCCGCAGCGGCGCGGCGTGCGCGCGGGTGCTCGCCGCCGAGGGCTACGACGTGCTGGTCGTCGATCGCGGCGACAACCCGAAGCTGCGTGAGCTGGCGGCGTCCCTCCCCGACGGGGTGCGTGCGCAGCTCGGCGGCTATGAGAGCGACGTGGTGCGCGATGCCACGCTGGTGTGCCCGTCGCCCGGCGTTCGGTGGACGGCACCCGAGCTGGAGCTGGCTCGGAGCCTGGGGATCCCGGTGCGCAGCGAGATGGCGCTGGTGTTCGAACGCTGCCGTGGTCGCATCGTCGGGATCACTGGCACCAACGGCAAGACGACCACGACGAGCCTGTGCGCCGCCGTGATCGGCCGCGACGGCCGTCGCGTCCATCTCGGCGGCAACATCGGGGCGACGATGCTCGATCGCCTCGACGCCGTCCGCAGTGACGACTGGGTCGTCCTCGAGCTGTCGTCATTCCAGCTCGAGTCCGTCGAGGCGCCACGTTGTGAGATCGCGGCCGTGCTCAACATCAGCCCCGATCATCTCGACAGGCACGGCAGCCTCGAGGCGTACACCGCGGCCAAGCGGCGAGTCGTCGAGCACGCGCAGGCATTTGCGGTGCTCGGCTGGGATGACCCGGTGACGCGTTCGATGGCCACGTCCGCCGCGGCACCCGTACGGTTCTTCGGCACCGGCGCCGGAATCGTGGACGGCGCATCCCTGGAGGGGGCCGAGGTGGTCATCGTCGAATCTGGCCGGCATCGCCCGGTCATGCCCGTCGCGGACATCCCGCTGTTTGGCGCCCACAATGTTCTCAACGTGCTTGCGGCTGCCACGGTGGGCAACGCCGCCGGGGTGCAGGCAACCGATATCGCCGCGGCGGTGCGCGAGTTCACCGCGGTGCCGCACCGCCTCCAGGTCGTGGCCGATCGTGACGGCATTCTCTGGGTCAACGACAGCAAGGCGACCAACGTCGACTCCGCGTCCCGCGCCCTGGAGTCGTTCGACCGGCCGATCATCTGGATCGGCGGCGGCCACAGCAAGGGAGTCGCCGCCACCGAGCTCGCTGCCAGCGTGGCGCGGCACGCGCGGCTGGCGATCCTCAACGGCGACACCGCCGCGGAGCTGGACACGGCCCTGGCGGAGCTGGGATTCGCCGCGCGCGTGGTGGTCGCGGACCAGGCGGCCGCCGTCGAGGTGGCCGCCGACCGTGCCGTCGCCGGCGACGTCGTGCTCCTTGCGCCGGGCTACGCCAGCTTCGACCAGTTCACCAGCTTCGAGGAACGGGGGGCCGCGTTCGGCGCCGCGGTCGAGGCGCTGCCGCGCCGCCGGGAGTGGACCTGATGGCGACGCGCGCCCGGCCGCTCGCCGTCCCCTCGCTGCGCCTGCGCCAGACCTTGACCGGCGGCCGTGCACTGAGCCTCGGCGGCGTCGACGGCTGGTTGCTCACCGACATCGCGGCGCTGTGCGCCTTCGGCCTGGTGATGGTGTACAGCGCCAGCGAGGCACTCGGATATCTCTGGTTCCAGAACCCCAACTACTTCTTCGAGCGGCAGGTCATCGGCATGGCGCTCGGCGTGACCATGCTGGTCATCCTCGCGCGCACCGACTACCACCGGTTCCGTCGCCTGACGCCGGTGATGGGTCTGTGCATGGTCGCGCTGCTCGTCCTGGTGCTGCTTCCGCATTTCGGCACCGAGGCCAATGGCGCCAGGCGCTGGTTCACGGTCGGACCGCTGTCGGTGCAGCCCTCGGCGGTCGCGATCCTGGTGTCGATCCTGTTCTTCTCCAGGTGGCTCTGCGATCGCGCACCCGCGGTGCGCACCTTCCGCGGCGTGCGCGACTACGGACTCCTCGTCGGGGTGCTGCTGGGGCTGGTGCTCCTGGAACGGGACTTCGGCAGCACGATCATCATCGCGGGCACCGCCATCGCCCTGCTCGCGCTCGGCGGAGTCCGCAAGCGCCACCTGCTGTTGTTGCTCGGCGTGGTGATGGTCGGCGGTTACCTGCTGGTCATGCTGGTGTCGTACCGGTCGAGCCGGCTCACCAACTTCACCCATCCGTGCGACGACCCGCTGACCACCGGCTTCCAGGCGTGCCAGGCCCTCTACGCGTTGGGCAGCGGCGGATTCGCCGGAGTGGGGCTGGGCAACTCCGTGCAGAAGTACCAGTGGTTGCCCGAGGCCCACACCGACTTCATCTTCGCCATCATCGGCGAGGAGCTCGGCCTGCTCGGAACCGTTTCCGTGGTCCTGGCGTTCATGCTTCTGCTGTGGCGCGGTGTGCGCGCCTCGCTGCGCGCCCCCGACGCCTACGGGGCATTGCTCGCCGGAGGTATCACCGCGTGGATCGGCATCCAGGCCTTTGTCAACGTCGGCGCGGTCACCGGTGTGATCCCGACCACCGGCGTCCCCCTGCCGTTCATCAGCTACGGTGGTACCTCGCTGGTCGTGACGCTCGCGGGGGTCGGCATCCTCTGCAATGTGTCGGCGCAGGGCCGCAAACAGGGAGTGATGTCGCGTGCGCACGTTGATCGCCGGAGGCGGGACAGGTGGTCACCTGACACCGGTTCTCGCCGTCGCCCAGGAGCTGCGCCGGACTGATCCCGGTGGCGAGGTGCTCATCGTGGGCCGGCACGGTGGAGTGGCTGAGGGGCTGGTGGAGTCTGCCGGCTTCCGCCTCGAGACGCTGCGCATCTCCGGCCTGGATGCGGGCAGCGCTGCCAGCCTTGTTCGGTTCACCGCGCAGCTGCCGGGGGCTGTCGCCGCCGCGCGCCGCATCATCCGGGGCTTCCACGCCGAGGTGGTCGTCGGCGGCGCGGGCTATGTCAGCGTGCCGGTGGTGATCGCGGCACGGACGCTGGGCGTGCCGGTCGCGCTGCTCGAACAGAATGCGCTGCCCGGGCGGGCCACGCGGAGGCTGGCGCGGAGAAGCCGCCTGGTCGCAGCCTCGTACGAGGCGACGGCGGCGCACCTGCGTGGCGCGCGGGTGGTCAACACCGGGAACCCGATTCGCGCCGAGGTGCTGGCCACGCCGCGGCGTCCACTCGGTGACCGCTGCGAGTCGGTGCTGGTGATGGGCGGCTCCCAGGGCGCACGGCGCATCAACCGCGCTGTGGCCGGTTGCGTCGCCGCCCTTGTCGCGAGGTACCCGTGGTTGCGCGTCACCCACCAGACCGGCAGCCTCGATGTCGACGAGATGGACGCCGCCGCACAGGCTCTCACGCCGCAGACGCGCGCGCAGTGGACGCGCAGCGCGTTCATCGACGACGTCGGTGCGGCGATCGCCGGTGCAGACGTCGTGCTGATGCGAGCGGGAGGCTCGTCGCTCGCCGAATGCGCAGCCCTGGGACGTCCGATGATCCTCGTGCCCTACCCGCACGCCGGTGATCATCAGCGCTTCAACGCGGCTCCCTACGTCGACGCCGGCGCGGCGCGGCTCGTTGCCGACGCGGAGTGCGAACCCGCCCGGATCGAGCACGAGCTGAGCGCCGTGATCGACGACCCCGCCTTGTGGCGGCGAATGGCCGCGGCTTCGCAGACGCTGGGCCGGCCTGATGCCGCTGCCCGGGTGGTCGGCCTGCTGCGCGAGCTCAGTGGTGCTCCGGAGAGAATTCCCGCGTGAGCGGCCACGTCCACTTCCTCGGCATCTGCGGGTACGCGGTGAGCGGCGCCGCTCTCGTCGCCCGCGAACAGGGCTGGCGGGTGTCGGGCTCCGACGACCAGGCATACCCCCCGACGACCGACATCCTCACCGCCGCCGGCGTCGACTGGGTGGACGGCAGCGACGCCGCCAACCTGGAGAGGTGGGGTGTGCCCGACCTGGTCGTCGTCGGCAACCAGACGCGCGCCACCAACCCCGAGTGGCTGGCGGCTCGCGATCGCGGGCTGCCGGTGAGCAGCGAGATCGAGTTCTACACGCGCCTGACCGCCGAACGCCACCGCATCGCCGTCTGCGGCACCCACGGCAAGACGACGACCGCGTCGCTGCTCGCCCACATGCTCGATGCCAGTGGGATGGACCCCGGCTACCGGCTCGGCTCGACCTCGCTCGACCTCGGCGGCAGCGCCCGGCTGGGCAGCGGTCCCTTTGTGTTCGAGGGCGACGAATACACGACCGCGCCGTGGGATCCGCGCCCGAAGTTCCTCCACATCAAGCCCGCGGCAGCGTGCGTGACCCGCCTCGAGCTCGATCATCCCGACATCTACCCGACGCTGGCCGAGTACCGCGCCCCGTTCATCGAGCTCGCCCGCTCGATGCCCGACAGCGGCCTGCTGGTGCTCTGTGCCGATGACCCGGAGTGCGCGGCGCTGGCCGCCCATGCCCGCTGCGGAGTGCTGACCTATGGAACCGGTGTGGACGCGGATTGGCAGGTGCAGGTCGGCGACGACCACGATGGCCGGCAGCATTTCACCGTCACGCATGACGGCGACTCGACCGCGGTGACCCTCACCTTCCCCGGGGTGCACAACGCGCTCAACGCGACGGCGGCGCTGCTGCTGGCCACCGACGCCGGTGCGCCCTGGCAGGAGATCGTCGGGGCCTGCGCCACCTTCAAGGGGCCGGCGCGCCGCTTCGAGGTCTGCGGCGAGGTCGACGGAGTCACCATCGTCGATGACTACGCACACCATCCGACGGAGGTGGAGGCCACCATCGCGGCCGCACGCCTGCGTTACCCGGGACGGCGCATCGTCGCCATCCACACGCCGCACACGTACTCGCGCACACGCACGCTCCTCGAGGACTACGCGCACAGCTTCACCGGCGCCGGACTGGTGGTGCTCGGGCCCATCGAGGCCGCCCGCGAGCGCGGTATGGCCGCAGGGATCAGCAGCCACGATGTCGCGGCGCGCGCCGCCGCCAGCGCGCCGGTGCACGTCGTCGACTCATCAGCGGAGGCGGTCGCGCTCATCCAACAGGAGGTGCGCGACGGTGATGTGCTGCTGGTGCTCTCGCTCGGCGGATTCGACAAGATCGCCCGTCGACTGGTGAGCGCGATGGAGGCCTCACGTGTCCATTGAGTGGCTGCAGCGCTGGCCCGGCGCCCGCCGCAACGAGCCGCTGGCACGACACAGCCAGTACGGCATCGGCGGACCCGCCGACTTCTACATCCGCATCGACGACCTGGCCACGCTGCCCGAGCTGGTGGCTCGTTGCACGGAGTCAGGCGTGCCGCTGACCGTCCTTGGTGCCGGCAGCAACGCGCTCATCCTCGATGGCGGGGTGCGCGGCCTGGCGGTGCGGCCGATGAGCAAGGACGTGACCATCGGCGACGCCGTGGTGACCCTCGCCGCCGGCGCGATGATGCCGCGCGTCGCGCTCGACCTCGCCCGACTGGGCCTCGCCGGCATGGAGTGGGGCATCGGCGTGCCCGGCAGCTGTGGCGCCTCGGTGTGGGGCAACGCGGGTGCCTTCGGCGCCGAGGTCGCGGGCACGCTGGTCGACTGCGAGGTGGTCGCCCCGGACGGCACGATCCGCTGGATCGCCGCCGCGGACTGCGGGTTTGCGTACCGCGACTCCCGTTTCAAGAGCGACCTGCGCGGCCACGTCGTGATGCGAGGCCGCTTCACCGTCGCACGCGATGAGATCGCCACAGTTCGCACTCGCACCGATGCCGTGCAGGCGGAGCGCAAACGCACCCAGCCCTACGGCGTGCGCAGCCTCGGCAGCACCTTCAAGAACCCACCGGGTGATTTCGCCGGCCGGCTCATCGAGGCGGCCGGCCTCAAGGGCCGCAGCCATGGCGGTGCCCAGATCTCGCCCAAGCACGCCAACTTCATCCTCAACATCGAACGCGCCAGCGCCACCGACGTGCTCGCGCTCGTCGACCTGGCGCGCGACGAGGTGGGCTCTCGTTTCGGCGTCGAGCTCGAGCGCGAGATCGTGCTCCTCGGCGAGCCCCTGCTCGCGCAGACCGCCGCGCGGGGTGCATCGTGACCACGGTGGCCTGCATCTTCGGCAGCCGCTCGGTGGAGCACGAGGTGTCGGTGATCACCGCACAGCAGGCGCTGGCCGCGCTGGCGCCGCATCACCGCGGAGTCGCCGTGTACATCGCCAAGGACGGTCGCTGGTACACCGGCGAGGCGCTCACCGACCTGCGCCGCTTCTCTGACGTCCAGGGCCTGCTCGCCGACTGCACGGTGGTCACGCCGGTCATCGATCCCTCGCGTCAGGGGATGACGCTCCTTCCGGTGGCCCCGCCACGGCGTGGCCGATTCGGACGGGGCGCAGACGACTCAATCGACATCGATGTCGCCATGCCGCTGGTGCACGGCAACCTCGGCGAGGACGGCACGTTGCAGGGATTGCTCGAGATGGCGGGCGTGCCCTACACCGGCAGCGGCGTGGCCGCGTCGGCCACGGCGATGGACAAGCGTCTCGCCAAGACCGTGCTGCGTGCCGCCGGCCTGCCGGTCCTCGACGACGTCTGCATCGACCGCGAGCAGTGGCGCGTCGACGCAGAGGCCGCGGTCGAGCGTGCCGAGTCGTTCGCGCCCTACCCGCTCTATGTCAAACCGGTGAGCCTGGGGTCGAGCATCGGCGTGGCGCGGGCTGCCGATCGCACCGAGCTGCACGTCGCGGTCGAGGTGGCGCTGACGTATGACCAGCGCTGCATCGTCGAGGCGGCGCAGGAAGGCATCGTCGAGATCAACTGTGCGGTGCTGGGCGATGAGAGCGGCGCGCGCACATCGCTGCTCGAGCAGCCCACCAAGCGCGGGCTGCTGAGCTATGACGACAAGTACCGCTCAAAGGGGGGCAAGGCGGCCACGTCGAGCGGGATGAAGAGCGCCCAGCGGCTCATCCCGGCGCCGCTGCACGCAGCGCTGGCCGAACGGGTCACCCAGGCGGCGCTGGCTTCCTTCGCGGCCGTCGGCGCGGCAGGTGTGGCGCGCATCGACCTGATGGTCGACACGGCGACGGACAGGCTCATCGTCAACGAGATCAACCCGATCCCGGGCTCTCTCTCCTTCTACCTGTTCGAGCCCGCGGGCACATCGTTCACCGCCCTGCTCGACGAGTTGGTCGAGATCGCGAAGCGCCGCCACGCGCGCCGCGCCGCGAGCACGGCGGTGTTCGAGCAGTGGATGCTCGGCGGCGGTCCCAAGTCGTCCGCGTGAATGGCGGCGAGCAGCCGCGCGCGGCTCTGTTCGAAGCCGGCACGGGGCCTGCGCTCCTGCTTCTCCACGGCTGGGGCGCCACCAAGGAGTTGATGCTCCCCATCGCCCGGCGATTGACCGGATATCGCGTCATCGTCCCCGATCTCCCCGGGTTCGGCGCCACTGAACCGCCGCCACGCGCGTGGGGCGTCGACGAGCACAGCGCCTGGGTGATCGCGCTGCTGGATCGACTCGGCGTCGAGCGCACCCACGTCGTCGGTCACTCGCACGGCGGCCGGATCGCCATCGCGCTGGCGGCGACTCGGCCGGAGCGTGTCGACAAGCTGGTGCTGGCCGACAGCGCGGGGATCCGTCCGCGCCACGGCCTGCGCCATCACTGGCGGGTGCGCACCTTCAAGCTGCTGCGTGCGGCGGCACGGTCGCCACTGGTGCCCGCGGCCATCCGCCGCGCCGCCGAGCGGCGCGCCGAGCGCCGTGGCAGCGCCGACTACCGCGCCGCATCGGGAACGCTGCGTGCCAGCATGGTGCGGCTGGTCAACGCCGACCTGCGCCCGCAGCTGGCAGCGCTGCAGGCTCCGACGCTGCTCATCTGGGGCGATCACGACGAGGAGACGCCGCCGAGCGACGCGCGGACCATGGAGCGGCTCATCCCCGACGCCGGCCTGGTCATGCTCGAGGGCGCCGGCCACTTCGCCTACGCCGAGCAGCCCGACCGGTTCTGCCGCATCGTCGACGTGTTTCTCGGTGGCGGTGCCGGATGACCGCGGTGCTCGCCGCCATCCTCGTGGTGCTCGGCGCCGCCGCCTGGCTGGGGCTGCTGGCACGCATCACGCTGGTGGCCGCGCGGATGTACCAGATCGAGGAATACGAGGCCGGGCGGTTGTTCGCCTGGGGTGGCGGGCGCGCGTGGCTGCTGCACCGTGCCGTCCTCGTCGCCGCCGTCGCGCCCGCCGCGGTGACCATCGCCGCGTTGGTCGACCCATCGGCTGCGCCGCTGCGCCCGCTGCTCGCGGGCACGTGGCTCGCGGGCGCGCTGGCCGCACAGCCCGCGTGGGAGTGGCTGCCACCCAAGAAGGCGCTGGTGTTCACGCCGCGCCTGCGGCGCCTGCTCGCCAGCGCAGCGGTCCTCGCGGTGCTGGTGGCGGCCGGCATCTGCGCCGCTGTGCTGCTGGCACCGGTGTGGCTCGCCGGGGTGCTGCTGGTCGTCGCAACCGCCGCGACCACGCTGCTGAGCATGGTGCTGCTGGTGGCGGCGAACAGCGCCAACCGGCCGGCCGAGGCTCGCGTGCGGGCCGGCTTCCTGGACGCGGCACGCCGGCGCGTCGAGCAGGTGGACCCGCTGGTCATCGCCGTCGCGGGCAGCTATGGCAAGACGTCGACCAAGCACATCCTCGCCCACTTCCTCGAGCAGTACGGACCAACGCTGGCGACACCGAAGAGCTTCAACACGCTGATGGGTGTCTCTCGGACCATCAACGACATGCTGGAGGACCGCCACCGCACCTTCATCGTCGAGATGGATGCCTACGCACCCGGTGAGATCGCGTCCATCTGTGCGCTGGTGCGGCCGCGTCACGCCCTGCTCACGTCGGTCGGCCCGCAGCACCTGGAGAGGTTCGGCACCGTGGACCGCATCGCCGACGCCCTGTACGAGACCGTTGACGCGCTGCCGGCGACGGGCTTCGCCGTCGTGTACGCGGGCGATGCAGCCACCGCGGCCCTGGCCACGCGAGCCCGCGCCGTGGGGCGCGAGGTCATCAGCTACGGCATCGAGGGCGACGCCATCGACCTCGATGTTGTTGCCGAGGATGTCCAGATCACAGGAAGCGGGTCGCGGTTCGCCTGGACGTGGCCGGTCGCCGGTCTGCGCCACGAGGTTAACGTCCCGCTTCTCGGTCGTCACCAGGTGCTCAACGTCAGCGCCGCGCTGGCCACCGTCCACAGGCTGGGACTGCCGCTCGAGCCTGCGCTGGCCGCCGCGGCCACGCTTGCTCCTGTCGACCACCGCCTCCAGCCGGTCGCCACCGGCAACGCGATCACGGTCATCGACGACTCGTATAACGCCAACCCGGTCGGGGTGCACAACGGGCTCGAGGTTCTCGCCGAGCTGGACGCGCGCCAGCGCATCCTGGTGACGCCGGGCCTGGTCGAGCTCGGGGCCCTCGAGGACGCCGAGAACCGGCGCTACGGCGAGCACGCCGCGCGCGTCTGCGACCACGTCATCGTCATGGACGCGCGCCCAGCCCGGGCGCTGCGCGAAGGGCTTCGCGCCGGCGGCATGGCTGACGACCGCGTGCACGTGGTGCGCTCGCTCGCCGAGGCCACGGTTGTGATCGGCCGGATCGCGACGGCTGGTGACGCGGTGCTGTTCGCCAACGACCTGCCCGACACATATCTGGGCGCTGCCTGACCAGGTCGGCTGCGCACAAAGCGGTTGTGAGGCTGGATTCCACCCCATAATGTCCCAACCGGCGCACAGGGCCGACACGTCCTCCTTCACGTCCTCACATCGATGCCCCAGCACCTTCACGAGCGCCCCTCGCGCGCGAGCCCGCCCCTCGACGACGCCGCCGCGCGCCGTGCCCAGGTGCGCGCCGTCGCCGCCGGGCTGGTGGACGGCCCGCGCATGGGGCGGCGCTTCCACGTCCCGGCCGGCGTGCCGCTGGAGGCGTCGCCCCGCCGGCGTCGCCACGGGCCGCGCCGCGCTCCGCCGGTGGTGCGCAGCCATGGTGGTCCCACCGTGCGCCGACTCGCCGCCGCCGCGGTCCTGGTGGTGCAGCTCGGCATCCTCGCCGCGCTGCTCGTATCGCCGGCATTCAAGGTGCACACCGTCGACGTCAGCGGTGACCGTCTGCTGAGTCGCGGCGCCGTCCTCGCCGCGGCACAGGTTCCACAGTCGAGCCTTTTCACCATCGACAGCGATGCCATCCGCACGCGCCTGGCCGCGCTGCCCTGGGTGCGCGCGGCCACGGTGACGACGCAGCTGCCCTCGACGCTGAGGATCGCGGTCACGGAATGGCAGCCGGACGTGCTCCTCCGCCATGGAGCAGACAGCACCTTTGTGGCCGCCAACGGCGCCACGCTCGCCTACACGCAAGCGACCGCCACGGCTCGACAGGGTGTGCCACTGCTGCTCGACTATCGTCCCGGTCCGCAGCAGCAGCTGGTGAACGGCTTCGCCGACCTCCTCGCCGGCGCAGCACAGCGTTGGAAAGCGACGTTCGGATGCACGCTGGACGCCTTCGTGATCAGCAACGGCAACGTGCTGTCAGCGTGGTGCCACAGCGGCTGGCAGGCGGTGTTCGGTGCGCTGGACAGCGGCGATGCCGTGGCCGCCATCCCGGGTCAGCTCGAGGTCCTCGCCGCGCTGAAGGGGAGGATCAACTTCGTCAAGCCAGGCTTCGGCTACGTCAACCTCGAGAACACGAGCGCGCCGGCGATCGGCGGCAGGCCCGGCGAACCGGCATCCCTGGTCAGCGACATCGCCGGCAGCGCGCTGCCCACCACGGCGCCGTCATCGAGCTCGGCCGTCACGTTGCCGGCGCCGGCGGCCAGCTCCCCGACGCCCACACCGGCGCCGACGCCGACACCAACGCCGACGCCGCGACCCACACCGACACCGTACGTCTTCAACCTCGCGCCGCCGTCGCCCCAGAGCTGACGCTCAGTCGCGTGCCCACGGGCGGGCGATGCGCAGCGCGCTGAGGATGGCGCGTGTCGCCGGCGAGCGGTTGAGCGTGATGAAATGGATGCCCGGTGCGCCCGCCCTGAGCAGCTCGCTGCACTGCAGCGTGGCCCAGGCGACGCCGAGCTGCAGCACCGCGGCCGGGTCGTCAGCCCTGGATGCGAGAGCGCTGCGCAGCTCAGCCGGGATCGATGCACCAATCTTGGCCGTGAAACGGGTCACCTGGTCGACGTTGGTGATCGGCATGATCCCCGGGATGATCGGCACGTCGATGCCGACCGCGCGAGCGCGGGTCAGGAAGCTGAAGTAGACGGAGTTGTCGAAGACGAGCTGGGTGATGAGAAACCTCGCGCCAGCCTCCACCTTCTGGAGGGCGGCGGCGACGTCGTCCTCGAGACTGGCGGACTCGACGTGCTTCTCGGGCGAGCAGGCGGCTCCCACACAGAGGTCGGCGTTGTCGGTGAGCAGCCGGACCAGCTCGCTGCCGTAGCGCAGACCGCCCTCGTGCGGGATGAACGCGCCCTCGCCGTCGGGGGGATCGCCGCGGATGGCAAGCACGTTGTCGATGCCGATGGTCTCGTACTGGCGGATCTCCTCCAGCAGGTCGTCGACCGTCGAATCCCGGCAGGTGAGGTGGGCCATCGGCAGCAGATCGGTCTCGGCATGGAGGCGCTCGACGAGTCGCACCGTGCGGTCGTCGCGACTGCTGCCGCCGGCGCCGTGCGTCACCGAGACGAACGCCGGCTCCAAGTCGGCCAGGGCCGCGATGGTGGCGAACAGCCTCTCCGAGCCCTGGTCGTCACGCGGGGGGAAGAACTCGAACGAGAAGAGCGGCTCGTGACGCGCAAACAGGCGGTCGATGCGCATGGGCGTGATGGTGACGCACTGAGCCGGTTTGTCGCCACGGGGCTGGTAGGGTTGCCGCCGTGCTTGCGGTGCGCGCGATCAGGTTCGGCGGGGACGACCCCGTGGGCAACCTCGACGTCGGCGAGGTCGCCGACCCCAGCCCGGGGCGCGGGGAGGTGATGGTTGCGGTGGGCGCGGCATCCCTCAACCACCACGATCTCTGGACCCTGCGAGGCGTCGGCTCGCGCCCGCTGGTCGAGCCGCAGGTGCTCGGGTGCGACGCCGCCGGAACCGTTCTCGCCTACGGCGAGGGCGGGCCGCTCGACGGGGATCCGCCGCTCGGGGCCGCCGTGGTGGTCCACAGCGTGATGACCTGTGGCCACTGCCGGGCCTGCCGATCCGGGGACCCGCTCCACTGCCCGCGGATCGGCCTGCTCAGCGAGCCGCCCTACCCGGGGACGCTGGCCGAACGCCTGGTCGTGCCCGCCGCCAACGTCCTGCCGCTCCCCGAGGGCGTCGACGTGGTCACCGCGGCGTGCCTTCCCACCGCGTACCTCACGGCGTACCGGATGCTGTTCGTCCGCGCCGGCCTGCAACCGGGTCAGCGGGTTCTGGTCCACGGTGCCACGGGCGGTGTCGCCAGCGCGGCCATCCTCATCGGCAGCGCCGCCGGCCTGACCGTTTACGCCACGTCGCGCGACGAGGCCAAGCGGGCCGCCGCCGTCGAGCTGGGTGCGGCTGCGACCTTCGCCACCGACCGCGACGCTGTCAAGCAGGTCCTGGCCGCCAGCGACGGCGGCGTCGATGCCGTGCTCGACACGGTGGGGGAGGCGACCTGGGACTTCTCCCTGCGCGTGACCCGCCCCGGGGGCACGGTGGTGGTCTCGGGCGCAACCTCGGGCCCCAACCCGCCCGCACAGCTGAACCGCATCTTCTGGCGCCACCTCACCATCGCGGGCAGCAGCATGGGCACGCGTGATGAGCTGGCCCGCCTGGTCGAGCTGTGCGCTGCCGGCCGCCTGCACCCGCTGATCGACTCGGTGCGCCCGTTCGACGAGGCGAAGGAGGCCTTCACCGCACTGGCTGCGGGCGATCGCCGCGGCAAGCTGGTGCTCCGGCCGTCTTAACAGGAGCGGGGCAGATCCCCGCTCCTCGCATGGTCGGAGTGAATCCGACCATGCTCACCTCACCCCTCGGCGCACCTCGTGCGCCGCTGTCGCTCTGCGACTGAGCCCGGCCCCCCGGGTGCCGGAGTGAATCCCCATGCTTACCTCACCCCTCGGCGCGCCTGCTCCGCAGGCTTTTCACAGGGCGGGGCAGATCCCCGCCCTCGTGTGGCCGGAATCAATCCGGCCACACTCACCCGACCCCTCGGCGGGCCTCGCGCGCCGAAGGATGGCGCCGTCGAGCGGCTCCCCGCCTGTGTCCTTGCAGGCCACATCTTGTGGCATACTCCGGCGGCAAACTCAGCATCTTGCGGTTTTGCGCTCGATTACCCCTATCTAAAGGGCCAGGCCCCGGCTATACTCAGAGGCCAAGTTGACCCGTTCTCGCCGCGTCTTTGCACTCGATCTAGGAACGACGAAGGTCTGCTGCGCCATCGCTGAGTTGGACAGCACCGGGTTGCGTGTCATCGGTGTGGGTGAGGCCCCCTCGCGGGGGGTCAGGAAGGGGTCGATCATCGAGATCGACCGGGCCGCGGAGGCGGTGGCCGAGGCCGTCGACCTGGCCGAACAGATGAGTGGTGTGCCGGTCGACTCGGCGGTGGTCGGGCTGGCGGGCACCAGCATCACCTCCCAGAACTCGCGCGGCGTCGTCGCCGTGTCCGCCGGCCACCGCGAGGTGCGGGACGCCGACGTCACCCGGGCGGTGGAGGCGGCGCGGGCCGTCAGCGTGCCGTCGGATCGCAAGATCCTCCACGTTCTCCCCCAGCAGTTCACCATCGACGGCCAGGAGGGGGTGCGCGACGCCCTCGGCATGGCGGGCACGCGGCTCGAGGTGGACGCGCACATCATCACCGGGACCACGACCGCCATCCAGAACATGATCAAGGTGGTGCACAAGGCCGGGCTGGACGTCGAGGACCTGGTGCTCCAGGTGCTGGCGTCGGCCGAGGCGGTGATCGGCGAGGACGAGCTCGACCGCGGCGTCGTCGTCGCCGACATCGGCGGCGGCACCACCGACGTCGCAGTTTTTGCCAAAGGCAGCATCATCCACACCGCGGTGATCCCCGTCGGTGGCAACCACGTCAGCGGTGACATGGCGGTGGGGCTGCGCTGCGACCTGGAGACCGCCGAGGCCACCAAGCGCGCGTACGGACATTGCCTGCAGCTCACCCTTCCCGCCGATGCCGAGGTCAAGCTGTTGCCGATGGGCTATGACGAACCCGTCAACGTGCCGCAGCGCTTTCTCGCCGAGATCATCGGGCCGCGGGCGCGCGAGATGGCGCAGCTGATCGCCGAACAGGTTGAGAAGGCCGGCCCGCCGAGCAGCTTCCCCGGCGGCATCGTGCTGACCGGCGGCGGCGCGTTGCTGCGCGGTTTTGCCGAGGTGATCCAGCAGGTGACCGACCTGCCCGCGCGCGTTGCCGCGCCACACGGCGTCACCGGGATGAACGACGAGATCAGCGGGCCGCACCACGCCACCGTCGTCGGCCTGCTGCGCTGGGGCGCGCGCGGGCGGATGGGTCGTGGCGTGCAGCTGACCGGCAGGGCGCAGAACGGCAACGGCCAGCACGTGGGCGATCGATTTGGACGGTGGATTCGTGAACTTTTCTGAGCGGATGAAGTTGTACGGGCTGGATGGCGAGGAGCAGCCACCAGGTCCCGTCAGTCGCGGCAACAGTGATGAAACGACGCGTGCGGGGAAGTTTTCGCTGCGTCCGAAGAGCAGGCAGCGTGAGGAGACACCCATGAACGATCTCGACCGGACGCTGGAGGGGAATGCGCGCATCAAGGTTGTGGGTGTCGGTGGCGGCGGCAGCAACGCCGTCAACCGGATGATCCAGAGCCGTCTCAAGGGCGTGGAGTTCATCTCCGTGAACACCGACCACCAGGCCCTTCAGCTCAGCAATGCCCACAAGAAGGTGCGCATCGGATCCAAGCTGACCCGCGGGCTCGGCGCCGGTGGTGATCCGGTGCGCGGCGCCGAGGCCGCCGAGGAATCGCGGGCCGAGCTCACCAAGCTGCTCGAGGACTGCGACATGGTGTTCGTGACCGCGGGCATGGGTGGCGGCACCGGCACCGGCGCGGCCCCGACCGTCGCAGAGATCGCTCGCGAGCAGGGGGCGCTGACCATCGGCGTGGTCACCAAGCCCTTCAAGTTCGAGGGCCTCAAGCGGCAGCGCTGCGCGGACGACGGCATCGCCAACCTCCAGGGGCGCGTCGACACCCTGATCACCATCCCCAACGAGCGGCTCATGCAGGTGGTCGACAAGAAGACGCCGATCACCGAGGCGTTCAAGCTGGCCGACGACGTCCTCCGCCAGGGCGTCCAGGGCATCAGCGACCTGATCGTCTTCCCCGGCCTGATCAACCTCGACTTCGCCGACGTCAAGGCGATCATGTCTGGCCAGGGCGCGGCGCTCATGGGCATCGGCTTCGGCAATGGCGACACACGGGCGGCCGACGCCGCGCGCGACGCGGTGGCCAGCCCGCTGCTGGAGACCACCATCGCCGGCGCCAAGGGCATCCTGCTCAACGTCACCGGCGGCCCGGACCTGACGCTCTACGAGGTCAACGAGGCCGCGCAGCTGGTGAGCGAATCGGCCGACCCCGACGCGCAGATCATCTTCGGCACGGTCATCGACGAGCAGATGAAGGGCGAGGTGAAGATCACCGTGATCGCCACCGGCTTCACCGGGCAGATCGACGTGCTGGGCACGCTCGCCTACGAGCCGGCGGCGCGATCGGTGGCCGCATCCCCAGCCTTCACCATCGGCGGCCGTTCCTCGAGCCCGCCCAACGCGGATGACCTCGACATCCCGGCCTTCCTCCGGGATCGTCGCTAGGGACCCCGTCATCGAGCAGGGGGCCTCGCCTCGCCGAGGCCCTCTGTTTATGCCATGAAGTGCCCATACTGTTCGCAACCTGAGTCGAAGGTCGTCGACTCGCGCGACTCCGAGACCGGTGAGGCGATCCGCCGGCGCCGGGAATGCCTTGTCTGTCACAAGCGTTTCACCACCTACGAGCGCGTCGAGGCGGTGCCGCTGTGGGTGGTCAAGAAGGACGGGCGGCGCGAGGAGTTCAAGCGCAACAAGCTGCTCGGTGGGCTGGTCAACGCATCCACCAAACGGGAGCTGGCCTCGGCCCAGCTCGAGGCCGTCATCGACGACGTCGAGAACGCGCTGCGCTCGCGCAACGTCACCGAGGTACGCAGCCGCGAGATCGGCGAGATGGTGATGCAGCACCTTCGCGCGCTGGATGAGATCGCCTACGTGCGTTTTGCGTCGGTCTATCGCTCGTTCCAGGACGTCGAGCAGATGCGCGCCACCATCGAGGACGTGCTGGCCAACCCTCCGGGGACCCGTCCCCCGGATGCCCCGCGGCGCCGGCGCAAACGTGCCGACGAGGGCAGCGAGCCCGCTCTCGACATCGGCAAGTGAGCGAGGCGGAGCAGCTGGCCTCTCGGCTGGAGCGCGTGCGCGAGCGCGTCCGGCAGGCGGCCGAGCGCGCCGGGCGCGATCCCGCGAGCGTGCGCGTCGTCGCGGTCACCAAGGGTCACGCCACAGCGGCCATCGGCGCGGCCCTCGACGCGGGGGTCGGGGACATCGCTGAGAGCCGTGTGCAGGAGGCCGAGGCCAAACGAGCCGAGCTGGGCGACCGCGCGGCGACGTGGCACATGGTCGGGCACCTGCAGCGCAACAAGGCACGCGCGGCTGCGGCGATCTTCGACGTCGTGCACTCGATCGACTCTGCGCGGCTCGCCACAGCCCTCGAACAGCATCGTGGCAGCGCTGCGCCGCGGATGCGCGTGCTCATCGAGGTTGACCTGACGGCAATCGAAGGCCGCAACGGAGTGCGGGCCGGCGGCGCCTCCGCCCTGCTCTCGACGCTCTCGGGACTGACCGCGCTGGAGGTGGTCGGACTGATGACCATCGCGCCGCCGGGGTCGCCCGACGCGGCGCGCGACTGCTTTGCGCGCCTGCGCGAGCTGCGCGACCGGCTCCGCGACGAACGGGGGGTCGTCCCACTGCCGGAGCTGAGCATGGGGATGAGCGACGATTTCGAGATCGCCATCGCCGAGGGCTCAACCATGGTGCGGCTGGGCCGGGTGCTGTTCGGGGACCGCCCTCGGCGCGAGCCCTGACGATGGCCGCAGCTATCCTGACCGCGATGAGCGACGACCACCCGAACGTGCCTGCCGCCGCCGGCGACCGGGTGGTCGACGACGCGGCGCCGAGCCGGAGCCGCCAGCTGACGGTGATGCTCGGCACCGCGCTGGTCGTCTTCCTCGTCGACCATCTCAGCAAGTGGCTGGTCACGCAGCACATCGCGCTGGGCAGCCAGGTCCCGGCGAGCGGCCCGGTGACCATCCACTACATCGAGAACCGCGGCGCAGCCTTCGGTCTCTTCCCGCAACTGCAGGTCGTCTTCCTGGTGGTGGCGGCAGCCGTCGCTCTCTACATCCTGGTGGCCGGCCGGCGCTTTGGTCCCGGTGTGTTCCCGCAGGTGCTCCTCGGCTGCGTGCTCGGCGGCGCGATCGCCAACGCTCTCGATCGATTCGTGCAGGGATACGTCGTCGACTTCATCGACCTGCAGAGATGGCCCGTGTTCAACGTCGCCGACATGGCGATCGTCCTGGGCATCCTCCTCGGCGTGCTGACCCTGCGCGGCTCGACGCCCGGCCGCAGCCGCGACGTCGCGACGTGAGCGGGCTCGCTGAGCGTGGCGAGCAGGTCAGCCGTCTCGACCTGCGCGTCGCCAGGCAGTCGGGTGTCAGCCGCACCGCCGCGCAGCTGCTGATCGCCGGCGGCCACGTGCGCGTCAACGACCTCCCGGGCAAATCCGGTCAGCGTGTCGGAGCTGCCGACGAGGTCGTGGTGGTCATCCCCCCGGTTGCGCAGCCGCGTGCCGACGTCGCCGGGCCGCAGGTGCCTCTGACCATCGTGTATGAGGACGACGCGCTGGCGGTGATCGACAAGCCGGCCGGGCTGGTGGTGCACCCCGCCCCCGGGCACCCCGCGGGCACGCTGGCGGACGGTCTGCGGCAGCGGGGCACGACGTGGTCGCAGCTGGGGGGTGAACAACGGCCGGGCATCGTGCACCGCCTCGATCGCGACACCAGCGGGTTGCTCGTCGTCGCCAAGACCGAGGCCGCTCACCACTCACTCTCGGCGCAACTGCAGCGCCGCACCCTCGGCCGCGTCTACTGGGCGCTGGTGCACGGCACCTTCGCGGAGTCGACCGGCCGTATCGACGCGCCCATCGGGCGGGACCCCGGCCACCGGCAGCGCATGGCCGTCGTCGACGGCGGCCGGCCCGCGGTGACCGACTTCGCCGTCGTCGAGCGCATGCGTCGCCTCACCCGGCTCGAGGTGCGCCTCCTGTCCGGGCGAACCCACCAGATCCGTGTGCACATGGCGTCGATCAGCCACCCGATCGCCGGCGACCCGGTCTACGGGCGCCGCGGTGACGAGGTCAGCCCACGGCCCGCTCTGCACGCCCAGCGCCTCACCTTCCTCCACCCCGACGACGGCCGCCGCTGCGACTTCACCTCGCCGCTGCCCCCCGACCTCCAGGCCGCCCTGGCCGCCGCCGCGGAGGTCTCCTGATGGGGCGCGCCCCCCGCCTGACGACCCAACCCGGCAGGCTGATCGTTCTCTCCGGCCCCAGCGGGGTGGGCAAGGACACCGTCCTGCACGAGTTGCGCCGCCTCGATCCGAGGCTGCGCTACAGCGTGTCGTACACGACGCGGGCGCCGCGGCAGGGAGAGACGGACGGGGTCTCGTATTCGTTCATCGACGAGCCGGCGTTCCGCGGGATGGCCGAGCGTGGCGAATTTCTCGAGTGGGCCGAGGTGCACGGCAACCTCTACGGCACCGCCGAGGCGCGCGTGAAGGAGGCGCTGGCACGCGGCGAGGACATCGTGCTCAAGATCGACGTCCAGGGCGCCGCGTGGATCCGCCCCCGAGTCGAGGGCGCGCTCTTCATCTTCCTGATGCCGCCGTCGGAGGATGAGCTGCGCCGCCGCCTGCGAGCCCGTGACACCGAGGATGACGAGTCCGTCGAGCTGCGGGTGGGCAACGCTGTGGCCGAGATGGCCGAGGGCGCGGCGTACGATCACCGGGTTGTGAATGACCACGTCAACCGCGCCGCGCGCGAGATCCTCGACATAGTGCGCCGCCGCCGGTCGGAGACCGGCCGGTGAGCGCGCCCGAGCGCCAGGCCGGCCGCGTCGCCGTGCACGTGTCCGGAAGCGTCGCCGCGTACAAGGCGTGCGAGGTGATCACCGCGCTGCGCAAGGAGGGCTGCGAGGTTCGCGTGGCCATGACAGCGAGCGCGCACCGCTTCATCACGGCGATCACGCTGCAGAGCCTGAGCGGACACCCGGTTCTCGACGATGTCCGGGAGGAGGCGGGCACCACCCACGGGATGGGCCACATCGAGCTCGGCTCGTGGGCGGATGTGCACGTGGCCGTCGCCGCGTCGGCCAACCTGATCGCTCGGCTGGCGCACGGCCTGGCGGACGACGCCGTGACCGCCGCGGTGCTGGCGAGCCGTGCGCCGCTGCTCGTCGCGCCGGCGATGGAGACGGCGATGTGGGAGCACCCGGCGACGCGCGCCAACGTCGAGGTTCTTCGCGCTCGCGGGGTCACGCTCATCGGTCCGGTGAGCGGCCGGCTGGCCAGCGGCGCCGACGGCGACGGCCGCATGGCCGACGTCGCCGCGGTGGTGGAGGCGACTCGGGCGCAGTTGAGAGCCGGCGGAGCCTGACCGAGCGGCTGTGCCAGGACCAGCCCCGTCGTTTGCCAACCGCCGCGTCGTCGTCACCGCCGGCGGCACTCGCGAGCCCGTCGACGCGGTGCGGTACCTCGGCAACCGCAGCAGCGGGCGGATGGGCAACGCCATCGCGCTTGCCGCGGCCGACCGCGGCGCGGCGGTGACGCTGATCACCACCGTCGACCCGCCCGACGATGCGCGCGTCACCGTGATCCGCGTGGACACCGCCGACGAGATGCAGGCGGCGGTGAGACGCTCGGTGCTGGGGGCCGACGTCCTGCTGATGGCGGCGGCTGTCGCCGACTACCGGGTGGCCGACGTAGCCCCACGCAAGGTGAAGAAACAGGCGTCGCTGACGCTCGCGCTGGTGCCCACCGTCGACATCCTCGGTGCCCTCGCCGGCGACCCGGTCCGCCACGGCGTGCTCGTCGTCGGCTTCGCGGCCGAGACGGATGACGTCGAGGCCAACGCGCGCCGCAAGCTCACCCAGAAGCAGCTCGACCTGGTCGTGCTCAACGACGTCTCGCGTCCGGGGATCGGCATGGGCAGCGAGGACAACGAGGTCAGAGTCTTCGACTCCGCCGGCCTGGTGGCACACATCTCACAGCGCGCCAAGCCGCTGGTGGCCGCCGCCCTGCTCGACATCGTCGCCGATCGGCTCAGCGCGGCGGCCCGGATGCTGCCGTGACGGCGCAGGTCACGCCACCGCCCCCCACGGCCACCGTCGAGGACGCGATGGTCACCTACGTCGCCGTCGTGCCCGACACCGGAGCGATCCTTCCCCAGGACCATTTCACCTACGCGGTGCCCGCCGGCCTGGCCGCGGCAGCGGTACCGGGCGCTCGCGTCGAGGTGACGTTCGGGCGGCGCGACGTGGTCGGGTACGTCGTCGGCCAGGAACGGGAGATGGCCACCGGTGAGGCGAGGCTGATCGCCGCGGTGCTCGACGAGCCGCCCATCCTCGACCCGGCCGCCCTCGCCCTGGCACGCTGGATGGCGGACCGCTACTGCTCGCCGCTGGGCGAGGTGATCAGGGCGATGCTCCCCAAGGGCGTTCGAGCGGCGCGACCGGGCGGACGCAAGCGCCAGCCGCGCACCACGTCCGCGGCGATGCACGCCGCCAGGGCGGGCGAGGCGGAGCCTGGCGAGACCCCACCGGACCTGACCGATCCGCAACGCGCCGCCGCCGCCCCCCTGCTCGACGCAATCGCCGCCGGCAACCATCGCCGCGTGCTGCTCCACGGCGTCACGGGGGCGGGCAAGACCGAGGTGTACCTGGTGGCCATCGCCGCCGCGCTGGCGGCCGGCCGCCAGGCGATCGTGATGGTGCCCGAGATCGCGCTGACCCCGCAGACCATCCGGCGGTTCGCCGCGAGGTTCCCCGGCCGGGTCGCGGTGCTGCACTCGGCGCTCACCGAGTCCGAGCGCGCCCGCGAGTGGCGCCGCATCCGTGACGGCAGCCTCGACGTCGTGGTGGGCTCACGGAGCGCGGTCTTCGCCCCGCTGCCCCGCCTCGGCATCATCGTGGTCGACGAGGAGGACGCCGGGGCCTACAAGCAGGACCGCATCCCGCGCTACCACGCCGTCGACACCGCTCTCGAGCGCGGCCGGCTGGAGCGGGTGCCGGTGGTGCTGGGCAGCGCCACCCCGAGGGTCGAGACGTACTACGCGGCCCACACCGGGGGGTTCGAGCTGGCCAGGCTCGATGAGCGCATCAGCGGACGCCCGCTGCCACCGATCGAGGTGGTCGACCTGCGCGAGGAGCTGCATGCGGGCAACCGCAGCCCGCTGTCACTCGAGCTCGTCCGCGCCTTCCGCGAATGCCACGACGCCGGCGGCCAGTCGATCCTCTTCCTCAACCGCCGCGGCAGCGCCACGGTGGTGGTGTGCCGCAACTGTGGCGAGGCGGTGAGCTGCGACAGCTGCAGCGTGTCACTGGTGTATCACGCCCAGCGGCAGCGCTGCGACTGCCATTACTGCGGCAGCTCCCGTCCGCTTCCGGAGATCTGTCCCAGCTGCCGCTCGACGGCGATTCGCGGATTGGGGATGGGCACCGAGCGGCTGGAGGCCGAGGTGCACGAACGTTTTCCCGACGTGCGCCTGCTGCGCATGGACCGCGACACCACGGCCACACGTGACGCCTACTTCACCATCTACGACCAGTTCGCCCGGCACGAGGCCGACTGCCTCATCGGCACGCAGATGGTTGCCAAGGGTTGGGACCTGGGCAACGTCCGGCTGGTTGGGATCGTCAACGCCGACGTCTCGCTGCACTTTCCCGATTACCGCAGCGGTGAGTCGACGTTCTCGCTGCTCACCCAGGTGGCGGGACGGGCGGGCCGCGGCGACGAGCCCGCACGGGTCATCCTCCAGACCTACAGCCCGCAGCACTACGCGGTGCGGCATGCCACCAAGCACGACTACCTGTCATTCGCGCGCGAGGAGATCCGCGTCCGCAAGGCGCTTCACTTTCCGCCCTACACGCGCATGGTTGTGTGCACCGTTGCCAACCGCGAGGACGCGCGCGCCGAGCTCGATGCTCGCCGGGCGCTCGCGGAGGTGTCTGATAAACTCGGCGCGGGGTCGGGACTTGACGTCCTCGGGCCGACTCCCGCCTTCCTGCACCGGTTGCGGGGCGAGTACCGTTGGCAGATCACGGTGCGGGGCGAGGCGATCGAGAGGGCATTCCCGCACCTGCCGCGTGGCCGCGGCTGGAGCATCGACGTCGATCCAGGACCCTGAGGTGACCCGTGGCACTGCTTCCCATCATCCTCTCCACTGACGAGGATCCCGTCCTCACCACCAAGGCGACCCGGATCCCTCGCGTCGACGACGCCGTGCGCAAGCTCATGGACGACATGGTCGAAACCATGATCGACGCGCATGGCGCCGGCCTCGCCGCTCCGCAGGTGGGTGTGTCGCATCGGGTCATCGTGCTGCGCGTCGACAACCAGGTGTACCAGCTGGCCAACCCCGAGATGGTGCGCTGCGAGGGTGAGCAGACCGGGATCGAGGGGTGCCTGTCGGTCCCCGGACTGATCGGCGAGGTGACCCGCTGCGAGCGCGTCGTCGCCAGGGGACTCAATCGCCACGGCAAGGAGATCCGGGTCAAGGGCGATGGTCTGCTGGCTCGCGCCATCCAGCACGAGATCGATCACCTCGACGGAATCCTGTTCACCACCAAGGTGATCGAGGGCACGTTGCGCAGCTGGGACCTGGCCGACGAGGAGCATGCCGAGGCCCTCGAGGGCGAGCTCGTCGGCTGATCGCGGCCGTGCCCGAGGACGCGTCGTGATGCGCATCGTCTTCTGCGGGACCGCCGGCTTTGCCGTGCCTGCGCTGCACGCGCTCGCGGAGTCACACGAGGTGATCGCCGTGGTCACCCAACCCGACCGGCGCGGGTCGCGCGGGCGCCCGGCGCCGCGGCCCGTCGGCGACGCCGCCGGCCTGCTCGGCCTGCCGGTGCTCCGCCCCGAGCGCATCCGCGCCCCGGAGAGCATTGCGGAGATCGTCGAACTCGATGCGGACGCGCTGGTTGTTGCCGCCTATGGCCAGATCATTCCGGCCGCGCTGCTGGAGGCGCCGGCATACGGTGGCATCAATGTGCACGGCTCGCTGCTGCCGCGCTGGCGAGGAGCCGCACCGGTCGCCGCGGCGATCCTCGCCGGGGACGCTCGCACCGGGGTGTCGATCATGCGCATGGACGCGGGGCTCGACACCGGCGCGGTCTACGCCGCCCGCGAGATCCCCATCGCGGCGACGGACACCACCCCGCTGCTCACCGAGCGCCTCGCCGTGCACGGCGCCGGCCTGCTGCTCGAGGTGCTCGAGGCGATCGCCGCCGGCAGCGCCGTGGCGACGCCGCAGGACGATGGGCTGGCGACCCTGGCGCCGCGGCTCTCCCGCGACGACGGTCGGATCGAGTGGTCCTCCGCGTCGGCCGTCGACGTCGACCGCAACGTCCGCGCACTGCTGCCCTGGCCCGGCACGACCGCGCCGCTGGGCGGCCGGCGGGTTCGCCTTCTCGCCGGGGAGGTCAGCGGGGACGGCGGCTGCGCAAAGACCGCGGGCGAGGTTGCCGCCGCCGTGGGGGATGCGGTGGACGTCGTCACCGCGGCGGGCCTGTACCGCGTGGCCTTCGTGCAGCCGCCCGGGGGCCGCCCGATGAGTGCGGCCGCCTACCTCCGCGGCCGCCGGACGGCGGGGTGACGTCATGGCCAGGGCAACCGCCGAGAAGCAGACCGATCCCACGCTGGCGCGCAACCGGCAGGCCACCCACGAGTACGAGATCCTCGAGAGGTTCGAGGCCGGGATCGAGCTCGCCGGCACCGAGGTGAAGGCGTTGCGCGGCGGGCGGACCAACCTGCGCGAAGGCTACGTGCGGGTCGAGAACGGCGAGGCCTGGCTGCTCGGCGTCAACATCGCCGAGTACACCCAGGGACACCGTCGCAACCATGAGCCGCAGCGCCGGCGCCGGCTGTTGCTCCACAAACGGGAGATCGAGTATCTCGGGGCCAAGGTGGCACAGCAGGGCCTGACGTTGGTGCCGCTGCGCATCTACCTCAAGCGCAACCGCATCAAGCTGGAGTTCGGTTTGGCCCGCGGCAAGAAGCTGTGGGACAAGCGTCAGGCAATCGCCGAGCGCGACGCGCGCCGCGACGTCGAGCGCGCTACCGCGCAGGCGCGGCGACTGGGCTGACGGCGCCGCTGCGCAGGGCGCGGATGATGGTGAAGAGAAGGCCCGCGGCGAGAAGCGCAGGCAGCGAGCACGCCTGCAGGAAGAACCACCAGAGCGGTCCCCTGGAGATGCTGACGATGCTGTCGATGCTGATCGCCGCGATCACCGCGGCGCCGACGCCACCGATGCCGACCAGGGCGGCGACGGTCCAGACGGTCAGCGCACGGCGGTGCAGACCGCGCTCGTAGGCGAGCCCCGCCGAGGCGGCCAGCGCGATGAGCAGGTGGACGTATACCGGGTACCAGGCGATCGACCCCACCAGCAGCATGGCGATGATCCCGCAGGCGAACTCCGCCCCCCGTTCGGCACGCGTCCGATGAGTCTTCCTGACCGCCAGCCAGAGCACGGCGACAGTCGCCACCGACAGCGCGGTGGCCAGTGCGTGCACCCACAGCGACGGAACTTCGTTGGCGAGCACGGAATGGAGGTCGAGCCTGCTGACCACGCCATTCCAGGTCTGGTTGTAGATCCAGCCGTTGTCGCGATTGAGGAAGGGAAACACGGAGGTGATGTACTGGTGGGTGACGCTCCAGCCCAGCGCGGCGACGGCCAGGACGGCTGACGCAGCCGCGGTGGCCACGCCCGCGGCAGCCGCGCGCCACCAGCCGCGACGGGCGAGCACGACGAGCAGGACGATCGGCGCCAGCTTGATGCTGGCGGCGACGCCGAGCACGATTCCGCAGCGAGTGCGATGGCCCGACAGGTAATCCGACAGGGCCACGGCCAGGAGAAGGAAGATGATCAGGTTCATCTGACCGTGCCAGAGGTTGTAGGTGGCGGGCGGAAAGGTGAGGGCGACGATGACGCCGATCCGCACCCGCGGCCACGCCGCGGGGAGGAGCGCCCGCGCGGTGATGACAGCCCCGGCAACGAGCGCGCCGAGCGACAGCCACAACCACGCGATCTCCTGCCATCGCGCCGAGAGGAGGTCGAGGGGGCGGAGGAGCACCGCGGCGAACGGCGGGTAGATGAACCCGGACATCACGATCGTGCCACTGTCGAACGTGGCGTAGGGGCTCGAGCCCGCCGCCACCGCATGGGCTGCCTGCGAGTACGCGGCGAAGTCCTCGAACTCGCCGGCGAAATGGCCGAAGAGCGGCACCAGGACGAACGTGTAGGCGGTCGCAAGGCACGCCGCGATTGCGGCGGCCGTTATCACCAACGACACGATCCGCCGGTCCCGCGCCGCCCGCCTCGCTCGTGGCGCGACTCCGCGCCTGGTCATCACGGACACGTTGGAGAGTGTCGCGGCTGGCGCGTCCGCCGACCACTGAGTGAGCGCGACCGTTACCCAGGCGCTACCGAGCGGTCAGGAGGCGGCGCGGTGGGGCTGCTCGGCTTCCGGGGCCGGTCCGGGCTCGAGAGGGAGGTCGAAGGTGGTCCCGGCGGCCATGATCGGTCGGTTGGCGCGGGTGTCGGGAACCGCGGCCGCGGCCAGGGTGTCGATGGCAGCGCGGAGGTCACGAAGCCCGGTGCCCTTCTTCGCCGAGACCAGCACCGGCGCGAGGCCCGCGATCTCGCCGAGCCGCTCGGCGATCTCGGTGGCCTCGGCGGCGGAGAGACGGTCGACCTTGTTGACCACGAGCACAGCGGGCTGGTCGCAGTCCATCTCGTCGAGCGTCTGCAGCACCGTGGCCAGTTGCGCCTCGGCGTCCGGATGGGATGCGTCGACGACGATCGCCAGCAGGTGTGCCTCGCGCACCTCTTCGAGCGTGGCCGCGAACGCCTCCACCAGCTCGTGAGGCAGGGACTGGATGAAACCGACCGTGTCGGTGACGATGACCCGACGGCCGCTGGCCAGGCCGAGCAGTCGTGAGGTGGGGTCAAGGGTGGCGAACAGCAGGTCGTCGGCGAGCACTGTTGAGTTGGTGAGCTTGTTGAGCAGCGTGGACTTGCCCGCGTTGGTGTAGCCGACCAGGGCACACGATGCCAGCGGCACCGCGGTCCGCGCGGTGCGTCGCGTGGCCCGCTGCCTCTCGATGGCGCGCAGCCGCTGGCGCAGCCGGCGCAGCTTCTGGTTGATCAGGCGGCGGTCGACCTCTATCTGCTTCTCACCCATGCCGCCGCGCATGCCCCCGGTGCCGACCCGCCCGCGCTGACGTTCGAGGTGGGCCCAGCCGCCGGCCAGGCGAGGCAGCTGGTGCTCGAGCTGCGCCATCTCCACCTGGACGCGGCCCTCGGCGCTGCGCGCCCGGCGAGCGAAGATCGACAGGATCACCTCGGTGCGATCCAGGACGGGGACGCCCCATCTCTCCTCGAGGTTGCGCTGCTGGCGAGGCGACAGGTCGTCGTTGATCAGCGCCGCCGGGCCTCCCAGCTCCTGGATCCGAGCGCCCAGCGCGTCCACGGTGCCGGAGCCGAAGAACGTTGCCGGGTGGATCTCGCGCAGCGGCACCGGTGCTCGCTCGACGACCGTCGTCCGCAGCGTCCGTGCCAGCTCTTCGAGCTCGTCGAGCTCGATCTCCGTCTGCTCGCGGTTCGACCGGCCGAGAAAGGCACCGACGATCAGCACGTTGTCGATCGTTGCGGCGACGTCGGGGTCGGCGCCGCTTCGTCTCTGCCGGGCCATGTGCGCCCTAGCCTATTGCATCCTCACCGGCGGCGTGAGAGCGGTTGGCACGCCTCCCACCAGCTGGCTGGCGATGTATCCCGGCACACGCACCCAGGGGAACTCCCTGCGCAGCGCGAACGCGATGCTGACCACCGGGTTGAGATGTGCCCCGCCGACCTTGCCCACGCAGGTCGACCGCACGGCCTGGTGGCGTAGTCTGACCCCAGGAGGGATTCTCAATGGCATTGCTCACCACCGGAACCGTTGCGCCCGACATCAGCGCGCGCCGCCGCGACGGAACCACCGTGACGCTGTCGTCGCTGTCGGGCCGATTCGTCCTGGTGTACTTCTATCCGAAGGACGACACGCCCGGGTGCACCGCGGAGGCAAAAGCGCTCAACGACAGCCTGGCGGAGCTGACCGAGAGCGGCGCGGACGTCATCGGCGTCAGCACGGACAGCTGGGAATCGCACCAGCGCTTCTCCGAGAAGTACGGGCTGGGGTTCGCGCTGGCGTCCGACAGCGACCACCAGATCCGCAGGGCGTACGGCGTCGGCAAGGTGATGGGCGTGCTGCCGGTTGTGCAGCGGGTGTCGTTCCTTGTCGGTCCGGACGGGCGGATCGTCCACGTCTGGCCTCACGTCACCCCCGCCACGCACGCCGCCGAGGTGCTCGCGGAGGTGCGCCGGCACGTTGAACAGGGCGTCCCGACGACCTAGCGCTTGCGCGCGATCCAGGCTTCCTCCGAGGGCCACCGGCGCGCCCAGGCGATGTCCACGTAGGGGTAACGGGTCGTCGCGCCCTCCGGGGGCCGGACCTCCACAAGGTTCTCGACCTCGAAGCCATTGGCCCGGAGCAGGCGAATCCAGTCGCCGTAGCCGAGGTGGAATTCCACGACGCGCTCGTCAGACCACTCGGTGCGGTGTAGGCCGAAGTACTGGCGACGCAGAACGGCACCGACGGGCACGTCCTCGTCGTCCTTCTCGCACAAGGTGAGGATGGTGCCGTTGGTGTAGAAGATCAGCGCGCCGCCGTGGCGAAGCAGACGTGAGGCCTCGGGGATCCACCTGTAGGGGTCGCACCAGAGTGCCGCCCCGTATTCGCTGATGGCGAGGTCGAAGCTGGCGGCGGGGAGTGGGACAGCCTCGGCGTTGCCGAGGAGGAGCGGGAAGTCGATGCCGTGCTCGCGTTGCAGCTCACGCGCAGTTGCCAGCTGCCTGGGCGAGATGTCGATGCCGACCGGGCGCGCCCCGCGGCGCGCCAGCCAGGCGGAGACGTAGCCGGTGCCGCAGCCCAGCTCGATTGTGTCGAGACCGCTGACGTCGGGGAGGAGGTGGAGGTCGGCGTCGGGCACGCGCCAGGTTCCCCACCAGACCTCCTCCGATGCCCACGCCTCGCGCCCCGGCTCGACGTACTCAGCCGACTTGATGTCCCATGCCGCGCGGTTGAGACTCACGTGATCGGGCGGCCGCTCGTCGTCCATTTGGGCCGACTGTATGGTGTGGTCATGGAACCGCGCAGGGCCGGCTGGCGCATCCGAGCGGACGCGGTGACGAACTGGTGGGGCTCGCTGGACGCGCGCGACAACCGGACGGTCCGTGCCGCACCCCTGCTTCCGACCTCGCTGGTCCTGGCGGCCACCGCCGTCTCGGTGGCGATGACGCTGCCATGGCACCACCTCGTCGTCCCGTCGGAGGTGTACTCGGGGCCGCCCACGATCGTGGTGGTCAACGGTCTCAACGCCTCGAGCTGGCTTCTCGCAGTTGCCGCCGTCGACGTTGTGCTGGCGATCCGGACGTACCTCGCCGCGTCCACCTCCGTCGTCAAGTGGGTGGTGACCGGTCTTGCCTTCGTCAGCGTGATGGGGATGTTCGGCGACTACATCGACTGGAGCCTGCGCGGCGTCTCGCTCACCGTGAAGCCTTACTACGGTCCGGGATTCTTCCTGGCGCTCGGCGGCGCCGTGCTGGCGGTGGTGGCCGCCGGCCTCGCCTGGCGCGTGCCTGACTGAACTCCTGCCTCGAGCACCCGCCCGCGGGCGGGGTCGCGCCGGTCGACCCTGTGCGGCGATTGCAACGTTTCGCCGACATGCGGAACGGCTCTTGGCCATGGCTGTCACAGAGTGGCAGCCCTTCGCAGGACCCGGACCAGAGCCACCTAGTGTCCCGCCAGAAGCGCCCTTGGGGGACACACGGAGAACTGACATGGCACCGAAGAAGCAGATCCTCGTCGTCATCGCGGTGGTCCTCGCCACCATCGGCATTGGGAGCGACGTTTCGGTCGCCTCGGCACAGACCGCCCCCTACTCGAACGTGAACGTCGTGTCGCCTCAGCAACAAGCTGCTGCCGCTGTGGCTTCCGCGATCAACAGCACCCGCGTCGCTCACGGCCTCCCCGTGCTGTGGTGGGGCGTCCGGGTCACCGGCAGCGCCCATGGCCACAACCTGTGGATGGCGGCGTACAACACGCTGTCCCATCAGCTGCCTGGCGAGGCGCCGCTCGGCACCCGCATCAGTGCGTGGGGCGTGGCATGGACGTGGGTGGGGGAGAACGTCGGTGAGAACTACTCGATGTCGACGGCGGGCGCGCTGCAGTTGGAGCAGATGATGATGACCGAGGTCTATCCCGGGCATCGAGACAACATCCTGTCGCGTAACGTGTTCCTCGTCGGTGTTGACGTTGTCTTCGACACGGTTCATCACAGGCTCTGGCTCACCGAGGACTTCGCCAACTGACCCGTGGTCAGGCGGTTGTCCGTGGACAAGTGGAGTCGGCCGGCGCCGGAAGTGCGTCGGCCTGGATCGGCGCAGGCCGATCCCGCCCTGGTCGGTTGCCCAAAAGGGACTAGGCGCGCTATAACCAATGGCATGCGGCCTGGTGGAGGAGGGGCCGGAGGCCGGACGCGGGCCAAGGCACCGACCGTTGCGCAAACCCTCGCGATCATCGCGATGCTCGCGGGTGTCGGCGTCGCCACCGTTGCCACCGAGACCTCGCCGTCCGTGCGGTCAACGCCCGTTACCGCGACCGCCTTCACGCCAACGCCCCCCGACCCGGTGGGGGCGACATGGCGTTTCCTGCGCCAGCCCGCGATCCCGCCGCCGCGTCCGACGGCCAAGGCGGCGACGCCCCGCGTCCCCAAGCCTCCCGCCCCGCACTGGGTCGCGGGGCCGTCAGGGTCGCAGGCTCCGCCATCACGCCCACCGCCACCGCCACCGGTCCCCGTGAGCTCCTCGTCAGCGGCCAGCGCAGTGTTCGCGGCGATCAACCAGAGCCGGGCCGCCGCCGGCCTCCCTGCTCTGCGCTGGAGTGGAGGGCTCAGCCGCAGCGCCCACCTGCACGACCTGGCGATGGCGGCAGCTGACCAGCTGTCGCACCAGCTGCCGGGTGAGCCGTCGCTCGGCACTCGCGTCAGTCAACAGGGCGTGGCGTGGTCGTGGGTGGCGGAGAACGTCGGCGAGTCGCCCTCGCTGTCCACGGGGGGCGCGCTCGCCCTGGAGCAAATGATGATGGGAGACGCGGGGCATCGGGACAACATCCTGGCAAGCTCCGCCACCCTCGTTGGTGTCGACGTTGTCTTCGACACTGTTCATCACATGCTCTGGATGACAGAAGACTTCGCCAACTGATCTCGAATCCGGCGTACAGTCATCGCAGTGCCCTTCTTCAACGGTGGCCACGTGTGGCTCGTGTCCGAGCTGAGCGCCATCGTCGCGGACGGCAGGAGGCTGAACCGATATTTGGTCATTGCTGCCGTGCTTGGTCTCTCGCTGAGCGCGTGCAATGTCGCTTCAACGCCCGCCGACTCTCAGTCAGCACCGGCGGTCGAACCCACCAGTCCGACCCCGACCCTCAGTGCGGTGCCCTCGACTCCCACCGCCATCCCCGCCGCGCCGATCGCAGCGGCCGGCATTCCTGCGGGCGTGGCCATGCCCGACGTTCAGCGCACCCCGGGAGAATCATTCCTCGGCGTCACCGCGGGACAGGTATGCACGACGGGGTGGGCAAGTGCGCATCGGCACGTGACCGCAGCGCAGTACCACGAGGTCTATGCCTCGTACGACATCAGATACCCGGAGCCATCGGGCACCTACGAGCTCGACCACCTCATTCCGCTCGAGCTCGGCGGCGACAACGCCAACGCCAATCTCTGGCCGGAGCCCGCTTCGCCGACGCCCGGGTATCACCAGAAGGACGAGCTTGAGAATGCGCTGCACAACCTCGTCTGCTCGGGACGGCTCGCACTGGGCACTGCGCAACACGGCATCGCGGTCAACTGGTATCTCGCATACGAGAAGTACGTCACACGATGACTCGGGGCTCCGATCGCTGTCGACCGACCACGACGGGACAAGCCTGCAGCTGCACCTGGACGCCACCGTACCCGAGTTAGTACATTGCGGCGCCGACGCGGAGGACCGCGCAGTTAAGGGGGATGACGTCGATGAGAGGGTTGTGGGTGGTCAGGTCTGCGGTACTGGGTTCGTTGACGGCCGCGCTGAGCTTCGCGGCGCTCGGGTCAACACCGGTGCACGCGGGGAGCAGCTACAGCGGCGCTGTATACCAGGTCACGTGGTCACTCAACTGCATCAGCCGGTCCGCGGCCTGTGCCACCGATCCGCACATCGGGCTGGGCGGCTTCTGGGGTTGGGTGGCGCTGATGCCGGCGACCGGTGAGGGCGTGCAGTCCGACAATGGTCAGGAAACGGTGTGTGGTCACAACCCGACGCCGGGGCCACGGGGAGGAGCATTCCACTCGTCCTTCGACTCGAACTGGTTCTCGTTCCGGTCGTCGGTTCAACCTGGGCCGGTGGCCGACCCGAACGGAAGGTACCTCGTCATCAACGACCCGATCGGGCTGTTCCCGGTGCCTGCGACCCTGGGTCACTACGCCGTGAGCTTCGAGGGGGCGACAGGAGAGATCCAGATCTCGCCGTAGCCCTTCCACGGGTCAGCCTTGGTGGAGGCGCCGGGAATCGAACCCGGGTCCGAAGCCGTGTCAAGCGCAACCTCTACGAGTGTAGTCCCGGCTTTGTTCTCACCGGTCCGTCGCCCTGGGACAGGCTCCGCACCGGCCAGTCGCGGTGTACGTCGCCTCCGGCGCCGCGACGCCACCGGAGACCGAGACTGCTGGTATTAGCGTCGGGTCCGATCACCGCAGTCGAATGACCGGTCGACGTCAGGCCGTAGCCTGATCGTTTGCCTTACTTACGCAGCGAGCGCAAGGGGCTGTGCATTATTCGCACTTATGTTTTTCCCGGTTTTACGAGCCCGGGGCTCGACTCGCCATCACGCAAACCACG
>DATBEL010000088.1:0-13997 GCA_036276135.1 Candidatus Dormiibacterota bacterium | reverse complement strand
GACCACGTCAAGACGTCGCTGGCACCGGGCTCGCGGGTGGTCACCGACTACCTGCGCCGTGCCGGGGTGCAGGAGGCGCTCGACACGCTCCACTTCAACACCGTCGGCTACGGTTGCACCACCTGCATCGGCAACAGCGGGCCGCTGCCCGAGCACGTGTCCAAGCGCATCGACGACGAGGACCTCGCCGTGGCGGCGGTGCTCAGCGGCAACCGCAACTTCGAGGGGCGCATCCATCCGCAGGTCAAGGCGGCGTACCTGGCATCCCCGCCGCTGGTGGTCGCCTTCGCGCTCGCCGGCACGGTGAACATCGACCTCACCAGCCAGCCGCTGGGACGCAGCCCCGACGGCACCGATGTGTACCTGCACGACATCTGGCCGAGCCCCGAAGAGATCGCCGAGGCCACCCGCACCGCGCTGCGTCGCGAGATGTTCGACGACGAGTACGCGCGCATCTTCGACGGCGACGAGCACTGGCGCAGCCTCCCGTCTCCCGAGGGGCCGATGTTCCAGTGGGAGCCGGACTCGACCTACGTGCGCGAGCCGCCCTTCTTCGCCGACGCCGACCAGGATCCCCGGCCACCCGACGCGATCGCCGGGGCGCGGGTTCTCGCGGTGCTCGGCGACTCGATCACCACCGACCACATCTCCCCGGCAGGCAGCATCTCCGCGCAGTCCCCGGCCGCGCAGTACCTGCGCGAGCACTCAGTCGAGCTCCGCGACTTCAACACCTACGGCGCGCGACGCGGCAACCACGAGGTGATGGTGCGCGGGACGTTCGCCAACATCCGCCTGCGCAACGCGCTCGCGGATGGCAAGGAGGGCGGCTGGACGACCCACCTCGACAGTGGTGAGGTGATGTCGATCTACGACGCGGCGATGCGCTACGCGGACGACGGCGTACCCCTGATCGTGATCGCCGGCAGGGAGTACGGCTCGGGCTCGTCGCGTGACTGGGCCGCCAAGGGTCCAAAGCTGCTCGGTGTTCGCGCTGTCATCGCGCAGTCGTTCGAGCGCATCCACCGCAGCAACCTGGTGGGCATGGGCATCCTGCCGCTGCAGTTCCGCGACGGCGAGTCGGCGGAGTCGCTGCAGCTCACGGGCCGCGAGCGCTACACCATCGAGGGGGTCGCCGAGGCCGGCCCGGGCCTGGCCATCACCGTTGTGGCAGCGGGGGATGGAGGGGAGACCAGGTTCGAGACGCAGTGCCGGCTGGACAGCGCAACCGACGTCGACTACTTCCGCGCCGGGGGGATCCTCACCCATGTGCTCCGCCAGCTGATGCCCGCCTGACCGGCCCTAAGGGGATTTACAACTGTTCACGGTTCTTCTCTTGACGTGGTAGACACGGCGGGTTCGGTCGCCCATGCTTCCGGTTAGCGCTTCAATTGCGTCAGGCTCTGAGACACCACGTTCGCCGTTCGGCTCCGCCACCCCGCAGTGGTGGTTGCGTCCAGTCGGCGGCGTCGACACGAGGGCGGACCCGCCCGGGAGGGGGCTGGGCTGTGGCCCGGCGACAGGGAGCTGTCGCCGGCCACGGCCAACCTTGAGGGGTCCCGTCCACGCTCCCATCGAGGCCTGCCGATGAAACCCGCCCCGCGACGCTGGCAGGTCAGCGAGGCAGCCCCACTCCCCGGCCACGCGCCGCTCCTGGGTCGCGTGCTGGCCGCCCGCGGCCATGACGGCGTCAGCGCGGCCGCGTTCCTCGACCCGCTCGCCGCCTTCCACGACCCTGCCGGGTTGCGCGGCATGGACGCCGCCGTCGCGGTGGTCGGCGCCGCCATCCGGGCGCACCAGCGCATCGCCATCTACGGCGACTACGACGCCGACGGGGTCACCGCGTGCGCCATGCTGAGCCGCTCTCTGCGCGCGGCCGGCGTCGACACCGTCCCGTACATCCCCAACCGGATGAACGAGGGCTATGGGCTCCACGGTGCAGCGCTGGCTGAGCTCCACGCCCAGGGCGTCGGCTGCGTCATCACCGTCGACTGCGGCACCAGCAGCGTCGACGTGGCCGCGGCGCGACCCTCCGGGATGAGCCTGGTGGTCACCGACCACCACCTGCCGCTCGCTCCCGGCGGCGCCGCGCCGGCCCTGGCGTCCGCCGACGCGCTCATCAACCCCAAGCAGCCCGGCTGCGACTACGCCTTCGACGGGCTCGCCGGCGCCGGGGTGGCCTGGAAGCTGCTCTGCGCGCTCGAGGCCGCGGGGCTCGTCCCCGGCGGCAGCGCCGAGGATGCCCTCGGCCTTGCCGCGCTGGGCACCGTCGCCGACATGATGCCGCTGCGCGGCGAGAACCGCCTCATCGTCCAGCGCGGCCTGCCCCGGCTGCGCGATCACCCCGGCATCCGCGCGCTCTGCCACGTCGCCGGGCTGGCCGCCGTTCTTCGCGCCTCCGACCTCGGCTTCGGCATCGGTCCGCGCATCAACGCCGCCGGCCGCATGGAGGACGCGCGCCTGGCGCTCGACCTCTGCCTGTGCGACGACGACGACGAGGCGATGGCGCTCGCCACCCGGCTCGACGCGCAGAACCGGGCCCGCCAGCAGGCCGTCGCCGTGGCCATGGTCGAGGCGGAGGCCATGGTCGAGGAGCTGCCCGACGACGCACCGGCGATCGTCCTGGGCAGCCCCGACTGGCCGATGGGGATCGTCGGGCTGGTCGCCGGCCGGCTCAGCGAGCGCTACGCACGGCCGAGCTTCATCGTCTGCCTCGACCCCGCCGAGGCCAAGGGCTCGGCGCGATCGACAGCCGGCGTGCACATCGTCGAGGCGCTCGACGGCGCCGCGTCCACGCTGATCCGCTACGGCGGTCACCGGGTCGCCGCCGGGTTCAGCCTCGCGGCCCCACGATTCGACGCCTTCTCCGGCGCCGTGTCCGCGGCCGTGGCCGCCCAGCTCGGCGACCGCCCCCGCGAGCGGGTTGTGGCCATCGATGGCGACATCACAAGCGCCGAGTGCATTCCCGCCACCTGCGACATGCTCGACGGGCTCGAGCCGTGCGGGATGGGCAACGCGTCGCCGGTGCTGGCCCTGCGCGACTGCACGGTCCTGTCCACCACCGCGTTCGGCGCCGAGTCGCAGCACCTGCGCATGGCGCTCAGGGATGACGGCGGCCTGGTGGAGGCGATCGCGTTCTTCAAGCCGCAGCTGGCCGCGCACCTGCCCCGGGGGCGCCGCGTCGACGCCTGCGTCGCCCTCGAACGCGACGAATGGCAGGGCCAGGTGCGGGTGAGGGCGCGGCTGCGTGACATCCGCCCGGCGCGCCCGGCGCCCATCCTCGAGGTGTCGGGTACGCCGATCGCCCGCGGCGCGGTGACGGCGCGGCCACCGGGAGCACCACCCGCGGCGGGGTGACCGCGGCTGCCGGCGGCCGGCCGGCCCCGTCTACACTGCCGCGCGATGGCCTCGCTCGCCTCGGCCGCAGCGGCGCTGGAGAATCGAGCGACCCGGGTGCGCGCCAGCGTCGCCGCGTCGCCTGCGGTGCGCGCGGCGGTGACCCCGTTCGTCGCGGCCAAGCTGGTCACCTTCCTGGTGGTGGTCGTGGTGGTGTGGAGCACCAGCAGCGTCGCCGGCCACCCATCGCTGTCGGACTTCGTTCACCCCTTCGGGTTCTGGGACGGCGCCAACTACATCGACATCGCCACCCGCGGGTACCCGGCGGGACCGCTCGACCTGGTCCCGGGCCACCCCGGGCACCTGTGGGGCTTCTTCCCGGGGCTTCCCATCCTGCTCCGCGCCGGCATGTTCATCTTCGGCGACGCCACCTCGACGGGCATCGTGGTCAGCTTCGTCGGCGAGTTCCTGGCGCTCTACTACCTCGCCCGCCTGGTGCTGCTGGAGCGCCACGGCGACAAGGGTGCGGCGCGCGTCGCCTGCTGGGCGCTGGCGTTCTTCCCCGACGCCGTGTTCCTCAGCCTGGTCTACACCGACAGCGTCTTCATGGCCGCGGCCATCGCGTCTCTGTACTACATGCGCCGCGGGGACCAGCTCCCGGCCTGTGTCGCTGCCGCCGTCGCGGTGGCCGTGCACGTCACCGGGTTGGTCCTGCTGCCCGCGCTGCTCGTGGAATACCTGTGGCGGCGGCGCCGGCTGGGGTGGGGCGTGGTCGGCATCGCCGCCGCGGCCGCCCCGGCGCTCGTCTTCTTCCTGTACGCCTGGCACCAGACCGGCGACTTCTTCGCCTACACCACCGTCCTGCAGTCGGCGCCTTACGGTGGGCGCCACCTGGCCTTCCCGGCGGCTGGCTTCCTGACCACAGTGCAGACCGGCCTGGGCGATCACACGGCGAGCTATACGTTCTTCTTCCTGTCGGACGCCATCTGGGGCGCGGCCGGGCTGGTCGCCCTGTGGTATTTCGCGGTGAACTGGCGGCGATTCGCACCATCGCTGACGCTCTTCTCCGCCGGAGTCTGGCTGTCGGTCACCTGCCTCACCTATTGGCAGGGGCTGATGCGCTACGAGATCGCCTTCATCCCGCTGTACCTGGCGGTGGCCGATCTCTGGCGTCGCCGGCCGGAGACCGCGACGATCGTGCTGGCGGTCTCGGCCGGGTGGATGGTCATCCAGACCTACGCGTTTGCCACCGGGCGATTCATCGTCTGAGGGTCGCGCGTACCGCGCCTTTACACCCGCCCACACCGGTGGTAGCGTCCGCCCACCGGCCGCCCGGCGACACACGCCGGGGCGCTTCTCGTCCACGTCCCTCCATGCGTTCACAGCGTCCGGGTGTGCAGGGAGACGCCGCCGATGCTGGAGAGGACCTCGATCCCCCGCCTCGTGGTGGCCGGCATCGGATCGGGCGCGGGCAAGACGACCGTCGCGCTCGGGTTGGTCGGCGCGCTCAAGCGCAGGGGCCGGGCTGTGCAGACGTTCAAGGTCGGGCCCGACTTCGTCGACTGCGCCTACCTCGCGCACGCCAGCCGGCGGCCCTGCCGCAACCTCGACTCGTGGATGCTCGGCAGCGCGGGGGTGGTGCACTCCTTCGCCCAGGGGGTGCGCGACGCCGACGTCGCGGTTGTCGAGGGAACCGCCGGGATCTTCGACGGCCACGGCGGGCCCCCCGGCGGCCAGTCCTCGGCGCCCACCACCTTCCCGGGCAGCACCGCCGAGCTGGCTCGGCTGATCGGCGCCCCGGTGGTGCTGGTCCTCGACGTCGGCGACAGCGCCGAGACATCGGCGGCCCTGGCCCTGGGGGTCAGGCAGCTCGACCCCGGCATCGACCTCATCGGCGTCATCCTCAACAACGTCCCCAGCGACTACCGGCGTCGCGCCGCGGAGGACGCGATCTGGAACTGGGCCAAGCTGCCCGTGCTCGGCGCGCTGCCACGGATGCCCCGCGTCCAGATCCCCGAGGTGCGCACCGGGCTGCTGCCGCTGAGCGAGAACCCGCATGTCGACCCGGCGCTCGCCGAGCTGGCCGGCGCCGTCGAGCGACACTGCGACATCGCGCTGGTCGAGCGACTCATGAGCCGGGCCACCGCGCTGTCCGCCACCAACGGACACCTGGTGCCGCCCACACGCGCGGAGCCGGTGCGCGTCGGCGTCGCCTTCGACGACGCGTTCTGCTTCTACTACGCCGAGAACCTCGAGCTCATCGAGGAGGCGGGTGGGGAGGTGATCACCTTCTCACCGCTCGAGGACGGCGCGCTTCCCCGCGAGCTCGACGCCATCTATCTCGGCGGCGGTGTGTCCGAGATGTTCGTGCCACGGTTGGCAGCAAATCACTCGTTCATCGAGTCGCTGCGCCGAGCCCACGCCCACGGTGTGCCCATCTATGCCGAGAGCGGAGGGCTGCACCTCTGCGCACGCAGCCTCCACACCAGCGACGGCAACGTGCACGACATGGCGTCGCTGGTCCCGGTCGACATCGCGCTCGAAGCGGGGTCGTGCCACACCGGCTATCGCGACCTGCGGATCGCCTCCGACACCATCCTCGGCAACCCGGGCACGGCCCTGCGTGGCCACGAGTTCCACTACAGCCGGCTCCTCTCCGGCACGAGGGGATTGCAGCCCGCGTACTCGATGCACGACGCCGACGGCGAGCCACTGGGGTCCGAGGGGTGGGCCACGCCGACCCTGCTCGCCTCCTTCGTCCATCTTCATTTCGGCCAGGACTCGGGGCTGGCGGGACGGTTCGTCGGCGCGGCCCGCGACGCCGCCCGGCGGCGCCACCTCCAGGCCGCCGGCGCGTAGCCCAGCGCGGTCGAGGACGGGGCGCGGTGTAAGGTGAAAGTGATGCCAGACACCCGCGCCGCCACCATCGGCGAGCTGCGCCGCGCCGAGTACCGCGTCCTCCCGGTGCGCGCCGAGCTGCGCCGCAACCTGATGCGCCGGCTGTCCGGCGGTGACACCCTCTTCGCAGGCATCCTCGGCTACGACGACTCGGTGGTGCCGCAGCTTGAGAACGCCATCCTCGCCGGCCAGGACCTGATCCTCCTCGGCGAGCGCGGCCAGGCCAAGTCGCGGCTGCTGCGCGGGCTCACCGACCTCCTCGACGACGCCATCCCCGCCATCGCCGGCTGCGAGATCAACGACGATCCCTACGCACCCATCTGCCGGCGCTGCCGCGACCTCGTCGCCGCCAGTGGCGACGACACCCCGGTGAGCTGGCTGACTCCGGACATGCGCTACAGCGAGAAGCTGGCCACCCCGGACACGTCGATCGCCGACCTGATCGGCGAGGTCGACCCCATCCGCGTCGCCGAGGGCCGCTACCTCAGCGACGAGCTGACCATCCACTACGGCCTGATCCCGCGCACCAACCGCGGCATCTTCGCCGTCAACGAGCTGCCCGACCTCGCCGAGCGCATCCAGGTGGGCCTGCTCAACATCATCGAGGAGCGCGACGTCCAGATCCGGGGCTACCGGCTGCGCCTGCCGCTCGACGTCTTCGTGGTGGCCACGGCCAACCCCGAGGACTACACCAACCGCGGCCGCATCATCACCCCGCTCAAGGACCGTTTCGGCGCGCAGATCCGCACCCACTATCCGCGCAGCGTCGAGCACGAGATCGCCATCGTCGACCAGGAGGCCACCACCTTCGACGACCTCCCGGTGCCGGTGCACGTGCCCCACTACATGAAGGAGATCGTCGCCGAGTTCACCCAGCTGGCCCGGCGCCACCCGCAGGTCAACCAGCGCAGTGGCGTCTCGGTGCGGATGAGCATCGCCAACCTGGAGAACCTCGCCAGCAACGCGCTGCGCCGCGCCCTGCGCACCGGCGAGAAGGACGCCGTGGCGCGCATCAGCGACCTGCCCGCGCTCACCGCGTCCAGCGCGGGCAAGGTCGAGCTCGAGACGCTCGACGACGGCGACGACAGCCGCGTCCTCGACAAGATGCTCCATGCCGCCTGCAACAACGTCTTCCGCCGTCATTTCACCGCGGCCGAGTTCACCGAGCTGCTGCAGCGATTCGACCACGGCGGCTTCACGGTGGAGGTGGGCGACAGCCTCTCCGCCACCGCCTATGCCGCCGCGTTGAGCGAGCTGCCCGGCGTCGACGCGGCCACCGAGAAGCTCGGCGAGTCGTCGAGCGCGAGCTCGCGGGCCGCCGTCCTCGAGCTCATCCTCGAGGGTCTGCACCGCGGCAAGCGACTCAACAAGACGGAGATGGACGGCACCGCCGTGTACGGCGGGTGAGCAGCCACCGCTTCAGCGCCTGGGACGGCACCCAGGATCCACTCGGCCCCGACGTCGACGAGATCTTCAACCGCCTCAGCGAGGACGTCTTCCACGGCTGGGACTTCGAGACCGCGCTGCGCCGGATGCTCAGCCAGGGCTGGCGCGACAAGTCGGGGCGCCGGTTGATGGGGCTCGAGGAGATGACCGAACGGCTGCAGCGCCGCCGCCGCAAGCAGCTCGAGAAGTACAGCCTCGACGGCGTCTTCGACGACATCACCGAGAAGCTCGACAACGTGGTGCGCATGGAGCGCCAGGGCATCGACGAGCGCACCGCCCTGGTCGAGGACGAGTCGGCGCGGCGCATCCTCGAGCGCGTCGCCGCCAAGCGCCGCGAGCAACTGGCCAACCTGCCCGCCGACCCGGGTGGCGCCATCCGCGAGCTGCAGGGCTACGAGTTCATGGACGAGCGCGCAGAGGAGGCGTTCCAGCGTCTCCTCGAGGAGATCAAGAAGGGTGTCGTCGACACGTACTTCAAGGAGATGACCCAGCAGATGCAGGCGATGTCCGGAGAGGACGTCGCCGAGCTGCGCGCCATGGCGCGCGACCTCAACCGGCTGGTACGCGAGAAGCTCGAGGGCGTGCCCGACGCGCAGCGCCAGCGCAGCTACGAGGGCTTCCTGGAGAAGTGGGGGCGGCTCTTCCCCGACGCGCCGGCCAAGGTCGACGACTTCCTCGACGAGATCAGCAGGCAGATGGCGCGCATGGACTCGCTGATGCGCTCGCTGTCGCCGGAGATGCGCCGTCAGCTCGGCGACCTCGTCGACGCCGTCTTCGGCGACCCCGAGCTGCAGGCCGAGCTCGCCGAGCTGGGCGCGGGCCTGGAGATGCTGTCGCCGCGGGGAGGCCTCGGCTCGCGCTATTCGTTCTTCGGCGGCGAGCAGCTGCCGCTCGACGAGGCCATGCAGCTGATGGGGCGGCTGCAGTCGATGGAGGAGCTGGAGCGCAGCCTCCGCGACGTCTACCGCGGCGGCCAGGTTCCCCCCGACACCCGCCGCCAGCTCCGCGAGCTCCTCGGCGAGGACGCCGCCAACAGTCTCGACCAGCTGGCCAGCATGGCCCAGGAGCTCGAGGCTCGCGGCCTCGTCCAGCGCGATGCGGACGGGCTGCGCCTGACCGCCCGGGGCATCCGCCGCATCGGCCAGAAGGCGCTCGGTGACCTCTTCGCGCAGCTGCGCAAGGACCGCTTCGGGGAGCACACCATCGCCCGCCGCGGCCAGCTCGGCGAGCGCGCTGACGACAGCAAGCAGTACGAGTTTGGCGACCCGTTCGACCTCGACGTCGAGCGCACCGTGATGAACGCCATCCAGCGCCAGGCGTCCATGGCCCCGCAGGAGCGTCCACGCGTGCCGCGGCTGGACCCCGGTGACTTCGAGGTGCATCGCAGCGATGCGCTGACGCGCTCCTCGACGGTGCTCATGCTCGACATGAGCCGCAGCATGCCGCTGCGCGGGTACTTCTATGCCGCCAAGAAGGTGGCCATGGCGCTCGATTCGCTGATCCGCAGCCAGTACCCACGCGACTCGCTCCACATCATCGGCTTCAGCGACATCGCCCGCGAGATCACCTCGGCCGACCTGCCCCACCTCAGCGTCAACGAGTACGTGTACGGCACCAACATGCAACACGGCCTGATGCTGGCGCGGCGCATGCTCGCCCGCGACGGTGCGGCCAACCGGCAGATCATCATCGTCAGCGACGGCGAGCCCACCGCGCACATCGAGAACGGCCGGCCGGTGTTCTGCTATCCGCCCCTGCCGGAGACCTTCGAGAAGACGCTGATCGAGGTGCAGAGGTGCACCCGCGAGAGCATCGTCATCAACACGTTCATGCTCGAATCCAACCACCAGCTGGTGCAGTTCGTCGACGAGATGACCCGGCTCAACCGCGGCCGCGCCTTCTTCATCAGTCCCGACCGCCTCGGCGACTATGTCCTCGTCGACTACGTCCGCAGCAAGCGCCGGCGTGCCGCCTAGCACCGCGAAGGACGACTCTCCCGGCGACCGCGCCGCGTTCGCGCAGCGGCTCCGCCTGCAGTTGCAGGCGCGCTACGCCGGGTCCACGATCGAGCTCGATCCCGCGCGCTACTCGCTGCGCCTCCGCGCCCCCGGTGTCGATGTCGCCGTTCCGCTGGCCGCGCTGCACAACGCGTGTGAGCGGGAACCCGAGCGCACCGCCGCCCTGATCGCCGAGTTCGTCCGCTCCGTCGAGGCGCGGCTGGTCCCCCGCCAGGACCAGGACACCGTGTCGCCGTCGCGCGTCCTCTGGTGCGTGCGCAGCCGCCGCTACCTCGACGGGCTGGGGCGCAGCGAGGAGCTGCTCAGCGAGGCGCTCGGCGCCGACATCGTCGCGTTCATCGCCGAGTCGCTTCCCGGCCAGGTGATGCGCGGCGTCCCCGTCGCGGAATGGGAGGCGGCCGGCATGACCACGGCCGCGGTTCGCGGCGCCGCCGACGACAACACCACGTCGCGCTTCGCCAAGGTCATGGGGCGGATCGCTGCCATCGATCGCATCCCCGCCGACGGCTGGCGCATGTCCGGTGACTCGCTGTACCAGGCCAGCATCCTCAAGGTGCCGGCGATCCTCAGCGCGCTGGCGGAGCGCAGCGGTGGCGACATCCTCATCGGCGTCCCTGATCGCGGTCTTGCCCTGGTGATCCCGGCGGCGCTGCCCGCCGCCGAGGACTTCGCCCGCCGCGTCCTGCACGAGTGGCGTGAGGCGATGAACCCGCTGTCACGCGAGGTGCTGCGCAGCGATGGCACCAACCTGGGGGCCGTCGACCGCGGCCGGCGGACCCCGTCGCTGCTGCCCTGGCTGAACGGCTGAGGCGATCCTCAGGGGCGCGGAGCAGCCGGCGCCGGCGCGTCGATGACGCGCGTCCGGGTCTCCTCGCGACGTGCGGCGATGACCGTCATCGCCGCCAGCGCCGCAGCGCCGAGCAGGCCGCCGCCGATGCGCACCGCACTGCGGACCGGGTCAGCTCCCGGCGAGGGAAGCGACGGACCCTGGCCAAACCACACCGTCACGGCGGTCTGCTCGGCGCGCTCACCGCCACGGTGGGAGCGAGCCCGCTCGACGCGCAGCGCCGCCGGGCTGAGCGGGTGGCGGTCACCGCGGCGGCCCGCCGCGGTGGTGGTGTCGAGCCGGCGCAGCGCCACGCCGGCGGCGCGGGCCAGCGGGCCCGCCATCCTCAGCACCGACGGTGCGTTCACGGCCACCGGCACAGGATAGCCGCGTGGCGGAGCCTCCATCCGGTGGACTGGTAGCGTTGTCGCCCATGGCGGAGCTCCCCGACCACCACGCCCGTGTCGCCGCCGCGCTGCGCGGCGCGATCGCGGCGCAGCCGCAGCGGGACGCGGTCGGTGCGGCGCACGACATGCTCGCCGTCGCCGAGTCGATCGTGGCGCACGGTGGCCTCGATGTCGACGACGTGCGCCAGCGCCACCTCGACGCCGCCGGCGGCACCGCCGTCCTGGTCTCGGTCCTGCCGATCGGGCTGGCGACGCCGCTGGACCGCCCCCGGGTGCGCCGGGACGCGTACCACTACGCTGCCGCCACGGGTGCGGACGAGGGCACCGCCCTGGTGTGCGTCGCCGCCGCGCTGGTCGCCGCCGACCTGCTCCGCTTCGACCCGCCGACCACCGCCGTCCGGGTTCGCCAGTCGCTTCTCGAGGACGCCCCCATGGCGCTGCTCGACCGCCTCATCCTGCTCTCGCCGGGCGTGCCCGTCGACGTCGTCGAGGAGGACCCGGGCGCGGCGCTCCAGGTCGCGCTCAGCGTCGTCGACTGGCCCGAGGACCGGAGCGTCGCCGCCGTCCTGGCTCGCCTCGGCGAGCCGGGCAGGGGACAGGTCGGCACCCTCGCCGCCGCCCTGGCCGGGATCGTGGCGGGGGAGTGCGACGTGCCCATCGACGGTGCCGTCGCCGAGCGCGCCGACAGCGTGGCCGCAGCGCTGGTGGCCCTGGGCGCTGCCGCGGCGGCGTCCTGGTGATCGAGCCGGCGGTTGCCGCAGCGTAAGATCACCGCGTGGTGGACAAGGGTCGGCACATCCGCATCCTCACGGCCAAGGTTGGGCTCGATGGTCACGACCGTGGCATCAAGGTCATCTCCCGGGCGCTGCGCGACGCCGGTGTCGAGGTGATCTACACGGGCCTGCACCAGACCCCGGCGATGGTCGTGGACGCCGCCATCCAGGAGGACGTGGACGGGATCGGCATCAGCCTGCTCAGCGGCGCCCACATGACGCTCTTCCCCGAGATCATCCGCCTGCTCCGCGAGCGCGACGCCGGCGACATCGTGGTCTTCGGCGGCGGGATCATCCCCGACTCCGACGTCGAGGCGCTGCGCCAGCTCGGTGTCGACAAGGTGTTCACCCCGGGCACGTCGCTGGACGAGGCGGTCGCCTACGTCAAGGAGCGCTTCGGCAAGGTCGCCGCCTGAACTCGGCCTCCCTTGCGGCGGTGATGCTCGCCGCCCACGCCAACGCCGCGCTCCGAGCCGGCTCCGCGCTGGCCATCCCCGCTCACCCGGCGTTCATGGTGGTGCGCCGCGCACGCCTGCGCGACGGCGGCTCGACCGCCGACCTGGCGACCTGGTTCGACGGCATCTGCGCTCGCGGCGGTCCGGTGCTGCTCGCCGCCGGCGGGGCGCACGGCGACCCCGTGCTCTGCGATCCGGCCGCGGGCTGGCGGGTGGTCGAATCGGCGGGTGTCTTCCTCGACCCGGCCCCCCGCGAGAACGTCGATCCGATGACCGCCGCGGACGCCACCAGCGCCCTGCAGGTGGCGGCGGCGGTCGCCCTGCAGGGCGCCGGTGGCACCGCCCCGCCACTGTGGTCGGAGTCCGTCCGCCGCGCTGTCGCGATCCTCGAGTCGACAGGCAGCGGCGAAGAGCTCTCCGACGTCGCCTGGCCGCACTTCCTGCTGCCGGCCGCCGCCCCGATGGTGGCCCGGCGGCTGGCTGCCGCCGCGGCCACGCTGTGGCTCTGGGACGGAGCCGGCGCGTGGACCGGTGCGACCGCCGACCGCGCTCATGCGGCCCTCCGCCGGCCGGTCGACGACGCGCTGGTCGCCGCTGTCGCCGCCGCGTCGGTGGCCGCCGACCGGGCTCGTCCGACGGGCTGCTGACCGTCGCCGTTCCGGTAGAGTGACCGCCCGTATGGCAACGATCGAGCTCCAGGCCACCAGCCGCGAGGCGCGGGGCAACCACAACCGAGCGCTGCGGCGGACTGGCAAGGTGCCCGCGGTGCTGTACGGGCACAACGTCGACCCGTGGCCGATCGAGGCCGAGGCTCGGGTTCTCCGCCGCGTGTGGATGCACGCCGGTCGCACCCAGCTGGTCGACCTCAAGGTCGATGGCGGCCGCGCCCAGAAGGTGCTGGTTCGCGAGATGCAGGTCGACCCCCGCACCGGCAACCCGATCCACGCCGACTTCTTTGCGGTCAACCTCCGCGAGAAGCTCACCGCCGACGTCCCCGTGGTGATCGTCGGCGACTCCCCGGCGGTGGTCGACGCCAAGATCGGCACGCTCCAGCAGCTGATCACCTCGCTGCGCATCGAGTGCCTGCCGTCCGACCTGCCCTCGCAGTTCAACGTCGACGTCAGCGGGCTCATGGAGATCGACGCCGGCGTCCACGTCCGCGACATCGTCCTCCCCGAGGGTGTCGCCCTCGTCCACATCGACGTCGACGAGCTCGTCGTCAAGGTCAGCGCCCTGCGGCTGGTCACCGAGGAAGAGGTCGAGGCGGCGGAGGCGGCGGAGGCCGCAGAGGCCGAGGGTGCGGAGGCCCCGGCCGGCGAGGGTGGCGAGGCGGCCGCGCCAGGAGAGCAGCCGGCCGAGTAGCCCACCTGGAGGCGGCTACCATCCCGGGGATGCTCGCCGCCAGCGCGTCCGCGTTCAGCTGCAGCCCCGACTTCTTCTTCGACGACCTCTGCGTCACGGTGAGGGGGCACGACCCCACGGGCATCTTCGGTCCGCTCATCGAACGGCTGGTGGGACCGCTGCTCATCTTCATCCTGGTCTCCATCGGCGGCCGCATCCTGCGCCGCTTCGTCGACCGTGGCCTGCAGCGCGGCCGGGCGGACGCGCAGGTGCGGGCTCTGGTGCGCAACATCGGCGCCGCCGTCATCTGGTTCTTCGCGGTGCTCAGCGGGCTGGTCACGGCCGGCGTCCCGCTCGCGTTCCTGCTGACCTTCGGTGGCCTGGCCAGCCTGGCCATCGGCCTTGCCTTCCAGGACGTGCTGCGCAACATCCTCGCCGGGATCTGGTTGCTCCTCGAGCGCCCGTTCAAGATCGGCGACCTCGTGTCGGTCGGCGAGATG
>DATBEL010000087.1:0-14284 GCA_036276135.1 Candidatus Dormiibacterota bacterium | reverse complement strand
GGCGCAGACCATGAACCAGTTGGTCGCGGGCCTTGTCGAGCGCGGGCTGGTGGAGAGGCGCCGCCACCACACCCACGGTCGCATCCTCACCCTCCACCTCACCAAGGCTGGCGAAGCGGCGCTCGCCGATGCCCTGGCCGTGGCCGCGGTGGAGGAGGAGCGCATGCTCAACGGGTTCTCATCGCGAGAGCGCCAGCAGCTGCTCGGCTACCTCGAGCGCTGCGTCGAGACGCTCGGACCCCCATGACACCAGTTCCGCAGGTTTGATTAGGCTAACCTAACTCCATGAGCTTCGCCGGCACCGCAGTTCTCGGCGCGGTTGCAGGGCTGACCATCATGGCCGGGCTGCCGATCGCGCGCCGGGGCCGGCCGGGGCCGCGGCTGATGTCCTTCCTCACCTCGGGATCGGTCGGCGTCCTCCTCTTCATCTTCTATGACGTCATCCGCAACGCCAGCCAGACCGTCGAGGCGCAACTCGGCCGGTCGTCGGCCGCGGGGGCGGGCTTCGGTCTCCTGCTGGCCGCCGGGCTGGCGATCGGACTGTTCACCCTGGTCTTCTTCGAGCGGATCAGCCGGCGCTCGCCCCTCCCCAGCGGGCCCGGTGCGCTCGCGGTCGCGGCCCGGTCGCCGCTGTCACCGCCGCTGCGCACCGCCCTCTTCATCGCCATCGGCATCGGATTGCACAACTTCTCCGAGGGCCTGGCCATCGGCCAATCGGCGGCCGCCGGCGCCTATCGCTTCTTCTACGTCCTGGTGATCGGATTCGGGCTGCACAACATCACCGAGGGGTTCGGCATCAGCGGCCCGATGATCGGGCGCAAGCCGAGCTGGGGTTTCCTCGGCCTCCTCGGCCTCGTCGGTGGCGGTCCCACCTTCGTGGGAACCCTGCTCGGCTATGGAGTGACTCGGGTCGGTGGCTCGTCGACCACCAGCCAGGCGGTGTCGGTGCTCTTCCTCGCCCTGGCCGCCGGCGCCATCGCCTACGTGATCGGTGAGCTGCAGCACGTCAACCGCAGGATCGGTAGCCACCAGATGGGCATGCTCGGTCTGCTCTGCGGATTCCTGGCCGGCTACGGCACCGACACCCTCCTCAAGGCCCTCGGCGCCTGAGTGCCCCGCAGGTTGCGAGGCTGGCACTCGAAGGGGTAGAGTGTTAGCAGTCTCAAGCTGAGAGTGCTAACCAACTTCCATGAGAAAGGGAGGTCCCTGTGGCCGTCAAACTCCGCCCCCTGGCAGATCGCGTCGTCATCAAGCCCCTCGAGCGTGAGGAGATGACCAAGAGCGGCATCGTTCTCCCCGACACCGCCAAGGAGAAGCCCCAGGAGGGCACGGTCGAGGCGGTCGGCAGCGGTCGCTACAACGAGCAGACCGGCAAGCGCGTCGAGCTCGACGTCAAGGTCGGCGACCGGGTCATGTATGCCAAGTACGCGGGCAGCGAGGTCAAGGTCGACGAGACCGAGTACCTCATCCTGAGCGAGAAGGACATCCTCGCCGTCGTCGCCGGCAACGGGACCAAGTAACCAACTTCTTCGAGCGTGGCGCCGCGCCGTGGCCGCGCCCCGCTTCTTCGTGGAGGCCCTGATTTCCCATGTCCGCAAAGCAACTGCGTTTCAATGAAGAGGCGCGTTCGGCGCTGCGCCGGGGCGTCGACGGTGTCGCTGACGCGGTGTCGGTGACGCTGGGTCCGCGTGGCCGCAACGTGGTCATCGACAGGAAGTTCGGCTCGCCTCTGATCATCAACGACGGCGTCACCATCGCCCGCGACCTCGAGTTCAAGGACCACTTCGAGAACATGGGCGCGCAGCTGCTCAAAGAGATCGCGGTCAAGACGAACGACATCGCCGGTGACGGCACCACCACCGCGACGGTTCTCGGCCGGGCCCTCATCAACGAAGGCTTGCGCAACCTCGCGGCGGGCGCATCGCCGACCGAGCTGCGCCGCGGCATGCAGGCGGCCGCCGAGGCGGTGATCGCCGCCGTGCGCGCCCAATCGCACCCCCTTGCCGGTGATGAGGATCTCAAGCGCGTCGCCACCATCAGCTCGGGCGACGACGGGATCGGCACCATGATCTCGGAGGCCTTCGAGCACGTCGGCCGCGAGGGCGTGGTCACCGTCGAAGAGGGCAACGGCATCGAGACCGAGGTCGAGGTCGTCGAGGGCATGCAGTTCGATCGCGGCTATGTGTCGCAGTACCTGGTCACCGACCAGAAGGCGATGGAGGCGATCCTCGACCGGCCCGCGGTGCTGATCACCGACGCCAAGGTCAGCGCGGTGGCCGACCTGCTCCCCGCCCTCGAGCTCGTCGTGCAATCCGGGCGGCCACTGCTGGTCATCGCCGAGGACGTCTCGGGCGAGGCGCTGGCCACGCTCGTCGTCAACCGCCTGCGCGGCTCGTTCACCGCGGTGGCGGTCAAGGCGCCGGCTTTCGGCGATCGCCGGACCGCGATCCTCCAGGACATCGCCGCGATCACCGGGGCGACCGTCATCAGCGAGAAGGTCGGCCTTCGGCTCGACGCGGTGCGCCTCGACCAGCTGGGCAGCGCCGAGCGCGTGGTCGTCACCAAGGAGAACACCACCATTCTCAAGGGCGGCGGTGAGACGTCAGCGGTCACCGGGCGCGCGGAGGAGATCCGCCGCGAGATCGAGGAGACCGACTCGGACTGGGACCGCGAGAAGCTGCAGGAGCGCCTGGCGCGACTCGTCGGGGGCATCGCGGTGATCAAGGTCGGAGCCGCCACCGAGGTGGAGATGAAGGAGCGGAAGTCCCGCGTCGAGGACGCCATCGCCGCCGTGCGCGCTGCTGTCGAGGACGGCTACGTGGTCGGCGGCGGCATCGCCCTGTTGCGCGCCGCCGGCGCCGTCGACGGGCTGTCGCTCACCGGGGACGCGGCCACCGGCTCGCGCATCGTGCGCCGGGCGCTGCAGGACCCGATCCGCATCATCGCGACCAACGGAGGGTTCGACGGTCCCTCAGTGGCCCACCATGCAGCCGAGCTCGCCGGCGATGAGGGCTTTGACGCCCGCACCGGCGACTACGCCAACCTGGTCGAGCGCGGTGTCATCGACCCCACCAAGGTCGTGGTCAGCGCGCTCACCCACGCCGTGTCGATCGCCACCATGGTGCTGACCACCGAGGCCTTGATCGCCGACGCCCCCGAGCCCGAGGACGACGAGATGTCGGCGGGCGGCCACTCCCACGGCGGCGGCATGGACGGAATGGGCGGAATGGGCGGCATGGGTGGAATGGGCGGCATGGGTGGAATGGGCGGCATGGGCGGCATGGGCGGCATGGGCATGGGGGACGACCTCGACTTCTGAGTCGAGCGCGCGCATCGATGCGCGCCAGGGGCGCTCCTGCCCGGACGTGGCTCGCGTTTAATGCTGTGATGAGCGCTCGCGACGGCATGTACTGACGAGGTGTGCGGGATCAGCGGGTTCTTCGGCCCGCGCGACACAGGGCTGCTGACCGCGATGACAGACGCCCAGCGACATCGTGGCCCGGACGACGACGGCTACCTGGAAACCGACGACGCGTCCTTGGGATTCCGCCGGTTGAGCATCATCGATGTCGCCCACGGGCAGCAGCCGATGTCGGTCGACGACGGCAGGTTGCAGATCGTCTACAACGGCGAGGTCTACAACTTCCGCGAGCTGCGCCGCGAGCTCGAGGCGCTCGGTCATCACTTCGCCACACAGTGCGACACCGAGGTGGTGCTCCACGCCTACCAGGAGTGGGGACCGGAGTCGTTCGCACGTCTCAACGGTATGTGGGGGCTGGCCCTGCTCGACACGCGCGGCGACCGCCCCGTTCTTGTGCTCTGCCGCGACCACTTCGGCATCAAGCCCCTGTACTTCGCGCGCAGCGCGGGCCGCGTGCTCTTCGCCTCAGAGATCAAGGCGATCCTGCAGGACGAGAGCTTCGAGCGCCACGTCGACGAGCAGTCGATGTACGAATACCTTGCCCACGGCGCCTTCGACCACAAGTCGCACGCCACCTTCTTCGAGGGGATCAGCCAGGTACCCGCGGCGGCATACGTCACCGTCGACGCCACCGGCATCACCACCACCACGTACTGGACTCCCCGTTGTGACGAGACCGGTTCGCCCGACCCGGCGGCCTTCCGCGAGGTCTTCGACCGCGCCGTTGCGCGCCGGCTGATCTCGGACGTCCCGGTGGGGATCTGCCTCTCCGGGGGACTCGACTCGTCGTCGATCTGCGGGGTGATGTCGCGCCAGCTCGCGGATCACCTGCCCGACGCGGCGTCGCTGGGGGAGCGGCTCAAGACCTTCTCCGCCGTGTTCCCCGGGGATCCCATCGACGAGTCACGCTACATCGCGGCCGTGGTCAAACAGACCGGCGCCGACAACGCCCAGGTGGAGCCGACCGCGGTGGACTTCGTCCGCGAGCTCGAGGCCTGGGTGTGGCACGTCGAACAGCCGATGGTCAGCAGCGCGCCGTTCGCGATGTGGATGGTCACACGCCGCGCCGCCCAGGACGTGACAGTGGTGCTCGACGGCCAGGGCGGTGACGAGCTGCTCGCCGGCTACGACCACTACCCATTCGTCTACGTGCGCCAGCTGCTCCGCGAACGGCGCTGGGCAGCCGCCGCGCGCGAAGGATGGCGCGCACGTGACGTGACCATGCCGCTGGTGCGCCGCCGGCTGCGCGACCGTCGCCTCAACGTCGACGTGCGCCCCATGCTGCAGCGCGACTTCCTGCGTGGCAAGCGTACCCCGGTCGACGAGCGCGTCCAGGACAACCTCAAGCAGCGGCTGCTGCAGGACTTCCTGGTGTGGAGCCTGCCACCGTTGCTTCGCTACGAGGACCGCTGTTCGATGGCTCACTCGCTCGAGGCGCGGCTGCCGTTTCTCGACCAGGAGCTCGTCGAGCACATCCTCAAGCTGCCCGCCGACGCCATCATCCGCAACGGCTGGAACCGCTGGGTGCTGCGCGAGGGACTCGCCGACGTGCTCCCCGCCATGGTGCGCACCCGGCGCAAGAAGATCGGTTTCACCACGCCCGAGTTCCGCTGGTATCGCCGCCAGCGCGCCGCCCTGCAGAGCCTGCTGCGCTCACCGCGCTTCAGCGCCCGACCCTACTGGCAGGCGGCGGCGGTTGCCGAGGGCTTCCGCGCCGCGTGCGCCGGTGAGAGCGCCGAGTCGATGTTCTTCTGGCGCGTCATCAACGCGGAGATCTGGCTGCGCATCTTCTTCGACGACAGGGCGACCCGCATCGACGAGGCCAGCTACGAGGCGGGGTTTGCCCGTCGCGGTGACGAGATGGTGGCGAGGTCCGGCGAGGGTGCGCGCCGCATCTTCGACAGCTGCCGGGCCAACTTCGGTCGCCACCTCTTCACCCGGCTGCACGACGGCCGAATCGTGGCGCGCATGCCGCTGCGCTCCAAGGTGCTCGTCGGCGGTGACGACCTTCACGCCGAGTTGCGCAGGGCCGTGCTCGACCTGCGCGAGCGCGCGGTCCCTCTCGCCGACGGTGACACGCTGCTGGTCAGCGAGAAGGCGCTCGCCATCACCCAGGGACGGTCGCTGCCGGTGGACGAGGTCGACGTCCGTCCGCTGGCACGCGCGCTGGCCCGGTTCGTCAGCCGCGTCCCCACCGGGATCGGCATCGGTCACCCGGCAACGATGCAGCTGGCCATCGACGAGGCGGGCGTTCCCCGCATCCTGCTCGCCGCCGCGGCCGCCGCGGTGACCAGGCCGCTGCGCATGCGCGGCGTCTTCTACCGCGTCGCCGGCTCGGGCGTCAACGCCATCGACGGACCGTCGCACCTCAACCTGCCTCCGTACGACACCTACGCGATCAAGGGCCCGGACGACCCGGATGGGGCAGCCGAGCAACTGGCCGCGGCGTTCTCGCGTGAGTTCGGCTGCCGCATCGACGTCGCGGTCATCGACGCCAACGACCTGACCGCGGCGGTGCTCGGCTCGAGCGCCGGGGTCGACCGGCCGACGGTTCTCGCCGCCGTTGCCGACAACCCGCTCGGTCAGACAGATGAGGCGACGCCGTTCGCGCTGATGCGCGAGATCCGCACCGCCACCGGACGGCCGGCGGCGGCCGGCGTCCTCGCCAGCTCATTGCGATGACCCCACCCGGCGCCCAGCGAGCTGTCGCAATGCGACCCACCACCAAGTGGGCGGAGATCGACGTCGCGGCCCTGCGCGACAACACCGCCGCGCTGGCCGCGTTCGTCGGCGATCGCTGCGCGGTGATGGCGATGGTCAAGGCCAACGGTTATGGGCACGGCGCCCTGGTCGCGGCCCGCGCGGCGGTCGCCGGCGGCGCCGGCTGGCTCGGCGTCTCGTCGCTCGCCGAGGCGGTGGAGCTGCGTCGCGCGGGGCTCACCACACCGATCCTCAACATCGGCTGGACCATGCCGGCCGAGATGACCCTGGCGGTGGCGCACGACGTCGACGTCGCCGTGTTCGATCTGGCCGGCGTGGCCGCCGCAGCCACGGCGGCGCGGGAAGCGGGCCGCCCGGTGCGCGTGCACTGGAAGATCGACACCGGGATGGGACGGCTGGGCACCCCACCCGATGACATCGAGGCGATGCGCGAGGCGCTGGGCGGCGCCGGCAGCGACGTGGTCGTGGCTGCGATCTTCACCCACTTCGCCGCCGCGGATGCCCCCTCGATCGACTTCACGCTCGAGCAGCACGAGCGATTCCTCGCGGTGGTGTCACGTGTTCGCGAGAGCTTTCCCGCCGCCCTGCTGCACTGCGCCAACAGTGCGGCGCTGCTGCGGCTGCCGGAGACGCACCACGACATCATCCGTCCGGGGATCGCGCTCTACGGCTACCCGCCGGCTCACTGCGACGGCACAGTTCCGGTGCGGCCCGCGCTGCAGCTGCGCGCGCTGGTCACCCAGGTGAAGCACGTCGACGAGGGCTGCAGCGTCGGCTACGGCCGGGAGTGGTTCGCACCGCAGCGCACCCGCGTCGCCACGGTGGCTGCGGGGTACGCCGACGGCGTCGACCGGCGCAACGGCAACCGCGGTCGCGTCATCCTCGGTGGCTCTCTCTGCCCGATCATCGGCAGGGTGAGCATGGACCAGCTCGGCGTCGACGTCACCGAGGCGGGCGACGTCGAGCCGGGTGACACCGCCACACTGATCGGCCGGGCCGGGGCTCACGCCATCGACGCCGACGTGGTGGCGGCGGCGATCGACACAATCCCCAATGAGGTCCTGTGTGCCGTCTCGTCGCGGGTGCCTCGGGTGGTCGTCAACGCAGAGGAGGAGCCACGGTGAGTCGGCAGGTCAGGATCGCGGTGGCGCAGTACGCCCCGCACGTCGGCGACGTGGACGGCAATCGTGCGGCTGCGGTGGCGTGGTCACGGCGTGCCGTCGACGAGGGGGTGGACCTGCTGGTGCTGCCCGAGCTCGCCTCCAGCGGCTACGTGTTCGAATCCGACGACGAGGCGGCACAAACGGCGGAGGACGCCGACCACGGGCGGATCGTCGCCGCGCTTGCCGAGGTGTGCGCCGCCGGCGGCATGCACTGCGTGGTCGGTGTCAACGAGCGCCACGGTGAGACGCGCCACAACAGCGCGGTGCTGATCGGGCCGCAGGGGCCACTGGCAACGTATCGCAAGCTGCACCTCTTCCACGACGAGCAGTCGTGGTTCCAGCCGGGCAGCGAGCTGCCGGTCGTCGACCTGCCGTTCGGCCGCGTCGGCATGGTCATCTGCTACGACCTCTGGTTTCCCGAAGCGGTGCGCAGCCTGGCGATCGCCGGCGCCGAGATCGTGGCCGTGCCAACCAATTGGGTGGCGTCGTTCCGGCGACAGGTGTACGACTCCGCCGGGTACTGCCAGGGTGACATCGTGGCCATGGCCAGCGCAGCACAGAACGGCGTGGTGATGGCGTGTGCGGACCGGGTGGGCGTCGAGCGAGATGTGCGTTTCCTCGGCGCGTCGGTCATCGTCGGCGCCGACGGCTGGCCGATTGCCGGTCCGGCGGGAGCGGAGGAGGAGGCCCTGCTCGTTGCCGACGTGGATCTCGACACCGTTGCCAGGGCGAGGAGCCGGACGCCGCGCAACCACCTGATCGAGGACCGCCGCCCCGACTCCTACAATGCTGTGGTCATCACCCCTCCGCACCCACCCGGCGCGGTCCCCACGCCCACCTCATCCTGAGCGCCACCAGCACCACACCAACGCCCTCGCTCGCGGAGCTCAACGACGCCCAGCGCGAGGCCGTGCTGGCGCCGGATGGCCCGCTGCTCATCTTCGCCGGCGCCGGCAGCGGCAAGACGCGCGTGCTGACCCATCGCATCGCCCACGTGATCGCCACCCGCGACGTGCGCCCCCACGAGATCATGGCGGTGACCTTCACCAACAAGGCGGCCAAGGAGATGAGGAGCCGTGTCGAGGTGCTCCTCGGTGGCAGCACGTCGGGGATGTGGATCGGAACCTTCCACGCGCTGGGCGCGCGCATGCTCCGCCGCGACGGCTCCGCGATCGGCATCCCCAGCCGCTTCTCCATCTACGACGAGGCTGATCGTGCCGCCGCGCTGCGCCGGGCCATGGCCGCCGAGGGGATCGACGACAAGCGCTTCCCGGTGAACAAGGTGGGCCACGCCATCAGCGCGGCCAAGAACGAGCTTCTCGACGCTGGGGGGTACGCGGCACGGGCCGGCGAGGGCTCGTACGAGGCGACCATCGCCCGCGCGTTCGCCGCCTACGAGGCGGAGATGCAGGCGGCGGATGCGCTCGACTTCGACGACCTGCTGGTGCGCACCGTGCAGCTGCTGCGCGACAGCGACCCAGTCCGCGAGGAGTACCAGTCGCGCTTCCGCCACATGTTCATCGACGAGTACCAGGACACCAACCTCGCCCAGTACACGATGGTCAGGCTGCTGTCGGAGAAGCATCGCAACCTCACCGTGGTCGGTGACGACGATCAGTCGATCTTTCAGTGGCGCGGCGCCGATGTGCGCAACATCCTGAGCTTCCGCCGCGACTACCCGGATGCCACTGTGGTCACCCTCGAGCAGAACTACAGGTCCACCCAGGTGATCCTCGACGCGGCGCATGCGGTGATCCGCCACAACGTCGAGCGCGCCGACAAGAAGCTCTGGACCGATCGCACCGGTGGCGAGCTGGTGCGGCTGATCTCCGTCTTCGACGAGCAGGAGGAGGCGCTGGCCGTGTCCAGTGAGATCGAGATGCTCATCGGCCGCGAGGGGTTCTCGCTCAGTGACTGTGCCGTCCTGTACCGCACCAACGCGCAGTCCCGCGCCTTCGAGGATGTGCTGCTGCGCCGCGGCATCCCCTACCGCCTCGTCGGTGGGTTGCGCTTCTACGAGCGCCGCGAGGTCAAGGATGTGCTCGCCTACCTGCGGCTGATCGCCAACCCGCGCGACTCCGTGTCGTTCGGTCGGGTCGTCAACGTCCCCAGGCGCAAGATCGGCGACCGCACCGTCGCCGAGCTGGAGCGAACCGCGCGCCGCAAGCGCATCTCACCGTTCGAGGCGGTGAGCAGGCTCGACGACAGCGCGGAGATCACCCCCGCCGCACGCAGCGCCCTGGCCGACTTCGACCGGTTGATCGACGGACTGCGCGACCTGTCGGAGCGGATGCCACTGCCGCAATTCCTCGATCGCGTGCTCGAGGACACCGGCTACCAGCGCATGCTCAACGACGGCACGCCGGAGAACCAGGAGCGCTGGGCCAACGTCAGCGAGCTGGTCGGCCTCGCCGCCGAATACGTGGACGTGCCGCCGCCGCAGGGTCTGACCCAGTTCCTCGAGAACGTGGCGCTGGTCTCGGACGTGGACACCCTCGACGACAACGCCAACGGTGTCACCCTGATCACGCTCCACCAGGTCAAGGGGCTCGAGTTCCCGGTCGTCTTCATCGCCGGGATGGAGGAGGGGTTGCTGCCGCACCTGCGGGCGCTCGAAGAGGGCGACAGCGGCGTCGCCGAGGAACGGCGCCTCACCTACGTCGGCGTCACCCGTGCCCAGCGACGCCTCTACCTGCTCCACGCATTCCGTCGCCACCTGTACGGCACTCCGCAGCTGGCCGAGGCGTCGCGTTTCCTCGGCGAGCTGCCGCCTCAGCTGCTCGACGTCGTTCGCCGTCCCGGTGCCGGGGTGCCGTCGCCGCCGCGCACGCCGGGTGCGGTCCGCGCCGCCGTCCATGCCCACGCGGTGCGCCCCAATCCCGTCGAGCTGGCGCCGCAGCGCTATCGCGAGGGCATGCGCATCGCCCACCCCAAGCTGGGCGAGGGCACCATCCTCAAGAGCACCATGACCCGCTCCGGTGAGGAGGTGGTGATCAGGTTCGACAGCGCCGGGGTCAAGATCTTCGCGGTCGCCGACTCGGCGATCTACCCGGTCGCCGACCCGTGAGCGACGAACCGACGATCCCGGCGAAGGCGCGGACGCGGGCGCAGGAGCTGCGCGCCCGGCTCGAACACCACGGGCACCGGTACTACGTGCTCGACGACCCCGAGATCACCGACGCCGAGTACGACCGGTTGTTCCGCGAGCTGGTCGACCTCGAGGCCGAGTACGCCGGGCTGCAGTCGCCCGACTCACCCACGCAACGGGTCGGCGGGGCGCCGCTGGACAGCTTCACCAAGGTGCGCCACCGCAGCCAGATGCTGTCGCTGGGCAACGCCTTCTCCGCGGCCGAGGTGGAGGCGTTCTTCCGGCGTGCCGAACGCGGCGCCGGCCCGGTCGATGCGTACGTCTGCGAGTTGAAGATCGACGGCCTGGCCATCTCGCTGACCTATCGCGACGGCGCCATGGTGCGCGCCGCGACCCGGGGCGACGGCGTCGAAGGCGAGGACGTCACCGCCAACGTGCGCACCATCCGCAGTGTGCCCATGCGCCTGCGCGACGTCGACGCGACTCTGCCATCCGAGTTCGAGGTGCGGGGCGAGGTGTACATGTCCAAGGCGCGGTTCGCCGCCTACAACGCCCAGCTCGAGGAGGCGGGAAAGCCGAGCTACGCCAACCCGCGGAGCGCGGCGGCGGGCGCGGTGCGGCAGCTCGACGCCAAGGTCACCGCCAAGCGCGGCCTGTCGACGTTCATGTACCAGCTGGAGCCGGCGGCACGGGTGCCATCGCAGGCCGCCACCCTCGACCTGCTCGAGTCGATGGGGTTCCGCGTCAACCCGCACCGGCATGTCGCCGCCTCCCTCGACGAGGTGCTCGCCTACATCGAGCACTGGTCGGACAAACGGCACGCACTCGACTACGAGACCGACGGCGTGGTCATCAAGGTGTCGTCGCTGGCGCTGCAGGAGGAGCTCGGCAAGGTCTCCCGCTCGCCGCGATGGGCGATCGCCTACAAGTTCCCACCGGAGGAGGTGGAGACAGAGGTGCTCGACATCGCGGTCCAGGTCGGCCGCACCGGCGCGGTGACGCCGGTGGCCCACCTCCGGCCCGTGCTCGTCGCCGGCTCGACGGTGCGCCGCGCCACGCTGCACAACGAGGACGAGGTTGCCCGCAAGGACGTCCGCATCGGCGACACGGTGCTGCTGCACAAGGCGGGCGACGTCATCCCCGAGGTGGTCCGCCCCGTCCTGGTGCGGCGACCCAAGGGCGCCAAGCCGTGGGTCATGCCAGACCGCTGCCCCGCCTGCGACACCGAGCTGGTTCGCGAGGAGGGGGAGGTGGTTCGCCGCTGTGTCAACCCGCTCTGTCCGGCGCAGCGCCGCGAGCGGCTGCGCCACTTCGCCTCGCGCTCGGCGATGAACATCGAGGGGCTCGGCGAGGCGGTGATCGACCAGCTCATCGACGCGGGATTCGTCGCCGACGCCGCCGACCTGTTCGGCGTCACCGTCGAGCAACTGCTCACGCTGGACGGCTTCGCTCAGCGCTCGGCGGAGAAGCTGCACGCCTCGATTGCCGCGCGCCGCACCGTGCCCCTGACGCGGCTGATCAATGCACTGGGCATCCCCCACATCGGCGAGCACACCGCAACCCTTCTGGCCCAGCATTTCGGCACCATCGACGCGCTGGCCGGGGCAGGGGCTCAGGAGCTGACCTCCGTCGGCGGCGTGGGACCGGTCGTGGCCGAGAGCGTCGCGCGCTGGTTCGCGCTCGAGCACGGCGCGGACCTGGTGCGACGCCTGCAGGCCGCCGGGATCGGCGCGGAGCCGGTGCGCGGCTCCGGCGAGGGTCCCTGGAGGGGCCAGTCCTGGGTCCTCACCGGCAGCCTGGAATCGTTGACCCGACCCGAGGCAGAGGAGCGCATCCGCGCGCTGGGCGGCACGCCTGGATCGAGCGTCAGCAAACGGACGCACGCCGTGGTCGCCGGGGCGACGCCCGGCAGCAAGCTGGCTCGCGCCCAGGACATCGGTGTGCGCGTGCTCGACGAGACCGCCTTCCTCGAGGAGCTCGCCGCCGCCGGGGGCTGAGCGGCGCCGGACAGGATCAGTCGCCGCCGTACAGTGGAATGGTGACCACGCAGACACTGTCCCGCCGCGCCAGGCTGGTCGACAATCCCGACCTGTTGCGCGCCCGTCTGCGCGCCGCGCCAACCGGCGCCGGCGTCTACGTGATGCGCGACCTCGAGGGTCGCGTCGCGTACGTGGGCAAGGCCGCCAACGCCCGCAGCCGGCTGCGCTCGTACTTCACCGGGATGGAGTCGCTGCCCGCACGCACACGCACCCTGGTCGAGCGCACCTTCGACTTCGAGGTCATCGACTGCCTCAACGAACGCGAGGCGCTGATCCTCGAGAACACGCTCATCAAGCAGTACCGGCCCCGGTACAACGTGCGGCTGAAGGACGACAAGAGCTATCTCTACCTCAAGATTCCCAAGCCCGGCGCCGGGCCGCCGCACGCACCGGGCACCGCCCGCGAGCAGGTGCGCGTGCCCCGGGGCGCGGGTGGCGTGCGCGCCACCGAGTTCCCGCGGCCGTACTACACGCGCCGCATGGTCCGCGACGGCGCGCGCTACTTCGGCCCGTACACCAGCGCGCAGTCGCTGCGCACCACGGTGAAGTCACTGCGCACCATCTTCCCGTTCCGCACGTGCAGCGACGAGATCTTCGCGCGCGGTCGTGTCTGCCTCGACTACCACATCAAGCGATGCAGCGGTCCCTGCGAGGGACGCATCGACGCCCCGGAGTACGCCACGCTGCTCGACCAGGTCGAGCTGTTCATGCAGGGGCGCAGCGACGCGCTCGAGGAGCAGCTGCGCGGGCAGATGGCCGGTGCCTCGCAGCGGCTCGACTTCGAGCTGGCCGCCCGCTTTCGCGACCGGCTGCGCGCCATCGACCGCATCGCCGAGCGTCAGAAGATGCTGACCGGCACGCGTGCCGACGAGGACTGCGTCGCGGTGGCGCTGGAGGGCGGGCGCGCCATGGTCGCGCTGCTCGCGGTGCGCCGCGGTCGCGTCATGGCCATGGAGACGCACGAGCTCGAGGGCGTCACCGACCTGGGGGCAGGGGAGTGCCTGGGCGGCTTCGTTCCCCAGTACTACGGCAGCGCGCCCACCGTGCCACGCACCATCCTCGTCTCCGACGCCATCGATGACGCCGCGGTCGTCGAGGACTTCCTCACCGAGCAGCGCGGCGGCCCGGTGACGCTGCAGCACGCCCGCCGCGGCCGCCCGCGCGAGCTCGTGGAGCAGGCGCGTGCCACCGCATTGAGCGCGCTGCGGCAGCGGCGCATCGTCGACGACTTCGACGCGGAACGCACTGATGCGCTGCTCGTCGACCTCGCCGAGCGGCTGCACCTGCCCGGACCGCCGCGCCGCATCGAGTGCTACGACATCAGCAACACCATGGGCACCAACTCCGTCGGCTCGATGATCGTGTTCGAGGACGGCCGCCCCAGGCCGGCTCATTACCGCCATTTCGGCATCCGCACCGTCGAGGGCAGCGACGACTTCGCCTCGATGGAGGAGACGCTGCGCCGGCGCTTCGCGCGACTGGTCAAGATCCGCGCCGACGGCGTGGCTGTCGACGACATCCCTGTCGACGACCCTGCGGGGAGCAACGGCGGCGAGCGCAGGGAGACGGCTGCAGGCCCTCCCGCGGCGCGCGACGACAGCTTCGGCATCATCCCCGACCTGGTGCTCATCGACGGCGGCAAGGGCCAGCTCAACGCCGCGTACCGGGTGCTGCGAGCCGCCGGGCTTGGAGACGTGCCGGTCTTCGGCCTGGCCAAGCGCAATGAGGAGCTGTTCTCGCCGGGGAAGGCGCGTCCGACGATCATCGAGAAGGACAGTCCGACCCTGTTCCTGGTCCAGCGCGTCCGCGACGAGGCGCATCGCTTCGCCATCACTCACCACCGGGCGCGGCG
>DATBEL010000086.1:0-5726 GCA_036276135.1 Candidatus Dormiibacterota bacterium | reverse complement strand
CGGTTTCCTGGATGCGATCGACCGCCGGAGTGGACCGACGGGCACCACATCGAGCACTGGGCTGACGGAGGCCCCACCGAGATCGGCAACCTGGTATCACTCTGCCGTCGCCATCATCGGGTCGTGCATGAGAGAGGCTGGCGGATCCAGCTGGATGCTCAGGGTGTCGCCGTGGTCACCACACCGCCTTGAGCCACATTGGGAGGGCATTGATGATCCGGGAGCTCGTCGCTGGGGAGACGGGGCTGGCGTCAGCGGCTCTGCTGGCACTCCGCCCGCAGTTCGGCAGCGGGGAGAATCTGGCTGCGGTCATCGATGGCGTGCAGCGGGCTGAGGGATACCGGCTGGTCGCGTCCTTCGCCGACGGTGACGAGCAGGCGGCTGCCGCTGCGGGCTTCCGCGTGATCAACCACCTCGCCTGGGGTCACGCGATGTACTGCGACGATCTGTCGACGCGTCTGGAGCACCGGCGCGCCGGCCATGCCGGGCTGCTCGTCGACTGGATGATCGACGAGGCCATCCGTCTCGAGTGTGGTGAGTTCCACCTCGACTCCGCCACCGCGGCAGACCGTGCCGACGCGCATCGCCTGTACATGAACAAGGGCATGCGCATCGCGGCGCATCATTTTCAGCGCACGTTGCGGTAGGAGACCGTGGATCCGAAGCAGGGGTGTCCCGCGTGCGCCTGCGGCCCGGTCAGCCGGTGGCGGCGCGCCTGCGGCCGGCGGCCCGCCGGCTGGCCACGACGCGCTCGATGGCCTCGCGCAGGAGGTCGTCGACGGACGCGCCGGCTGTGCCGGCGTTCTCGTGCGCGTAGCGGAGCAGGTCGGGATTGGACCGGGCGAAGCGGAGCGCCGCGTCGATCACGACACCCTCTGGTTGGCTGTTCATGAGGCCGATGGTGGACGGGCCCCGCGACAAGAGGCTGTCGTCCGGGCCAGGAGAGGCTGGTGAGAGGCCGCGCCCGGCGACCCCGCTGGTGACGGGCGGGGTGTCGGGCACGCGGCCTCCGGGTTGTCTGAGGGTCAGGCGGTCTGCGGGCGTCGCTGCGGGCTCGTCTCCCGACGCTGCGGCGCGGGTCGCCCGGCCGGTGCGACCGTGGCACCGTGGTAGCGGGCGTGGTAGAGCGCGTCGTCGCGGTCATGGCTCATCGCGTGGCGGTGCAGGCGGTGCGGAACGAGGACCGTGATGCCGGCGAGGATGGCGCTGGCCGCCAGGGCCAGAGCGATGTTGATGATGATCCATCCAGTGGTCATTGCCTTCTCCTTGCTTCCTGTGCTTGGAACCGCGTTGTACGGATCGATTGACATCAGGATGCGGAGCTCATATCCGAGCCTCCTCAGCGCGACCTCAGAGTTGGCTCAGAGCGGTCACATGACGCAGAGGCCCCGCTCCGAATCATCGAAGCGGGGCCCTACGAGTCCTCAATCGAATGTTCAAACGGCTTTGCGCGAGGACGGCGTGGCTACGGGGCCTGCTCGCGACGACCTGTGGCTACGCGCTTGCTCACGGCGACGGTGTGGCTACGGAGCCTGCTCGCGACAACGTGTGGCTACGCGGCCCGCTCCAGCACGCGCGTGCGCGAACCAGCGCGGGGTGCGACCGGCGACGGCTCGACGCGCAGCATGCGCGCCAGCCACACCGGCATCCACCAGTTCCAGCGGCCGAACAGCGCCACCATCGCCGGCACCATGAGCGCCCGCACGATCACCGCGTCGACGAGGATGCCGGCACCGAGCCCGGTGGCGAGGATCTTGATGTCTGTCTCCGGTCCGCTCGACATCGAGAGGAAGGTGAGCATGAGGATCAGGGCCGCGCTGGTGACCAGGCGTCCGGTGCGGCCGATCCCCTCGACCACCGCCGACCGCGCCGAGCCGGTCTTGTCGTATGCCTCGCGGATGCGGGAGATGATGAACACCTCGTAGTCCATGGAGAGGCCGAAGAGGAAGGCGAACACCATCAGCGGCACCCACATGGTGATCGCGCCCGAGGCCGGGATGCCCCAGAGCGACTTGCTGCCGTGGCCCTGCTGCCAGACGAAGGTGAGCACGCCGTACGCGGCGGCGAGCGAGACGAGGTTGAAGACCACCGCCTTGAGAGCGAGGAGCACGGAGCGGAAGGCGCGGGCCAGGAGCACGAAGGTACCGATGGCGATCAGCGTCAGCATCAGCGGGAAGTTGCCGTAGACGGCGTTGTCGAAGTCGATCAGCGAGGCACCGTCACCGGCGACGCCGACCACGGATGGGTTACCGCCGATCGAGGCACGCACCGCGCGCACTGTGTCCTGGCCGGTGCCGAGGCTGCCCTCGGCGACGGGGAGCACGGTGATGACGGCGCTGCCCGGACGCTGCATGTCGGCGGCGGTCACAGCGGTGACCACGCCGGGGACGTGCGCCAGCTGCTGCTGCACGCTCGTCGAGCCGTCGGTCAGCACCACGATCGGTGTGAGGATGCCGCTGGGGACGCCCCCCGACGTCAGGGTGGTGAGCGCATCGCGGGCGGGACCACTCGTCGACAGCGAGGTGCTGGCGGGCTCACCGAGCTGCAGCGACAGCGCGGGGAAGGCGAGCAGGCCGAGCAGCGCGGTGCCGAGGATGGCGGCCGGCCAGCGGTGCCCGTAGATGGCGCGCGCCCATGCGGTCCACATCCGGCTGGGCTTGCTCTCGTCGCGGACGCGGGGCCAGTCGAGGCGCGGACCGACGGTGGCGAGGAGGACAGGCAGCAGCGTCACCGCGACGGCCACCGACACCAGCGGAACGAGCACGCCGCCATAGCCGACGCTCTGCAGCATGGGAACGGGGAGGACGACGAGCGCCAGCAGGCCGACGGCGACGGTGAGGCCGGAGAACACGACCGCGCGGCCCGCGTGCGCCATGGCGGCCTCGACGGCGGCGATGTTGTCGCGACCGTGGGCGCGCTCCTCACGCCAGCGGGTGACCACGATCAGCGAGTAGTCGATGGCGATGCCGAGGCCGATGAGGCCGATCAGGAACTCGACGATCATGCTCACCCCGGTGAAGGTGGTGAGGCCGAGCACCAGCAGGAAGGTGGACAGGACGGAGATCGCGCCCATCACCAGCGGCAGGAAAGCGAGGAAGCTGGCGAAGACGAAGGCGAGGATGACCAGCGCGCCGAGACCACCGAGCATGGCCTCGACGAGAACCGTCGTACCCTGGCCCGCGGTCGACTTGGTGGCGGGCGTGGACAGCAGCGTGATGCTGGTGAAACCGGTGTGGTAGCCGGCGGGAGTGGCCGCCTGCAGCGCCCTGGCGACCGCTGGTTCGATGCCACCGGAGCCGTCGTACCGGGCCGGCGTGAGGAAACTGAGCGAGAACGTCGAGCGACCATCACGGGTGATGAACGCGGCGTCGTGCGTGGAGGCATAGTCGACGACACGGATCGACGGTGTGATGCGCGCCGCGTCGAAGATCTGCGCGGTGGCCGTGGTCACCGCCGGGTTGGCGATGCTCTGGCCCGGGGGAGCGGTGACCACCGTGACCAGCGGCGCCTGGCTGGTGCTGCCGTACTCCGACACGATGCGCGCGTCGGTGGTGACCGCCTGGCCGGGCATCGAGAAGCTGTTGCTCATCCGGCTAGTGGTCAGGCCCGCGGTCATGGCGCCGGCGACGGCGGCGACGATCCAGAAGAGGGCGATCAGCGCCTTGTGGCGCAGCGCGAAGCGGGTGATGCGGGTCATGTGCGGGCCTCCCTTGTGCTGCTGCCGGACGAGTGCGACCGACCCTGGTCAGTCTCGGCGGCGCCGGCCGCGACGTCGTCCGCCGCGGGGTGGCAATTGCCCTACTCCTGATGGGGAGCGCGATGGCAGGCGTACTCCGTGGGGAGTAGCGCTCGCACATTCCTCCGAGGGACGCGCGCGAGGGCGCGGAGCCGTACGCTGGCGTTGTGATCGGCGCGTTCCTCCTCCGCAAGCGCCTCGGCACCCGCTCGTCCGTCAGCGACTGGGTCTTTGCCCTGGTGATGCTGGCCATCACGCTGGCCGGCTCGATCGCCGAGGCGCTGGCCCACGTCAACGGGAGCGGTCAGACGGTGGTGACCGGCGGCCATCCCGTGGTGGCCAATGCCAGCTGGGCTGCCTTCGTGCTCGTGGGTGTTGCCGCCGTGAGCCTTGCCTGGCGGCGCCGATACCCGCTGGTGGTGCTGGCGGTGACGCTGGCCTGTGTGGTGGTGTACTCGCTGCTCGGCTACGTCAACGGCACGGCGCTGCTCGACGTGATGATCGCGGTGTACACGGTGGCCACGATGGTGCCGAGCCGCGACGCGTGGATCGCCGCCACGGTCGTCGTTGCCAGCCTTATGGCGGCGACGGCGGCGCGCAACCCGTTCGGAGCGCTCGGTGGCGGTGAGTTCGTCATCCCGTTCGAGGTCGCCGCCGCTGTGTCGCTCGGTGTGTCATTCGGCAGCCGTCGCGCGTACCTCCGGGCCGTCGAGGAGCGCGCGGAGCAGGCGGAACGTACGCGCGAGGAGGAGGCGGCGCGGCGTGTCGACGCCGAGCGGTTGCGGATCGCGCGTGAACTGCACGACGCGGTGGCGCACACGCTGTCCATGATCAACGTGCAGGCGGGGGCGGCGGCGCACGTCGCCCACGCTCACCCCGAGCGGGCGGTCGAGGCGCTGGAGGCGATCCGGCTGGCGAGCAAGGAGGGGCTGCGCGAGATGCGCTCGATCGTCAACGTGCTGCGCCAAGCGGACGAGGCGGAGGGCACGCAACCGGCGCCGGGATTGGCGATGCTCGACGACCTGCTCGCCACGGCGACGCGCGCCGGGCTGTCGACCACGCTGCACGTCGAGGGTGCGCCGCGACGGCTGCCCGCGACCGTCGACCTGGCCGCGTACCGGATCATCCAGGAGTCGCTGACCAACGCGGTGCGGCATGCGGGGCCGGCGACGGCCACCGTGTCACTGGCATGGAGAGACGGATGGCTGCTGGTGGATGTGCGTGACACCGGGCACGGCGCCGCAGCCAACGGGCAGGCGGCCGATGGTGCTGCGGCTGGCGCGGGTCACGGGCTCGTGGGGATGCGCGAGCGGGCCGCGGCCGTGGGCGGGACGGTCGAGGCAGGACCGTGGCGCGGCGGAGGGTTCGCCGTGACCGCCGCGCTGCCCACCGAGGCGGGCGAATGATCCGCGTCCTGCTCGCCGACGACCAGGCGCTGGTGCGGGGCGGCTTCCGCATGCTGCTCGAATCCGCGGACGACATCGAGGTCGCCGGCGAGGCGAGCGACGGCGATCAGGCGGTGGCGCTGGTGACCGCGATGCGCCCCGACGTCGTGCTCATGGACATCCGCATGCCCGGCACCGACGGGCTGGAGGCGACGCGGCGCATCGCCGCCGACGAGACGCTGGCGGGCGTGCGCGTGCTGATCCTCACGACGTTCGAGGCGGACGAGTACGTGTACCAGGCGCTGCGCGCGGGCGCGAGCGGGTTCCTGGTCAAGGACACCGAGCCGCCGGAGCTCCTACAGGCGGTGCGGATCATCGCCCGCGGGGACTCGCTGCTGTCGCCGAGCATCACCCGACGTCTGATCGCCGACATCGTGGCCCGGCCGGAGGCGGTGGTGGCGCCGGCGGATCTGTCTGAGCTCACCGATCGGGAACGGGAGGTGCTGACGCTCGTCGGCGGTGGGCTGAGCAACGACGAGATCGCCGCGCGGCTGTTCCTCAGCCCGCTGACCGCGAAGACGCATGTCAGCCGGATCATGTCGAAG
>DATBEL010000085.1:0-55044 GCA_036276135.1 Candidatus Dormiibacterota bacterium | reverse complement strand
GCGGGGGTGGTGGCTACGACCACTGCCCAGGTGATGGTGGTGAAGACCCAGACGGCGTAGGCGGCGCTGATCCAGACGCTCTGCATGCTGGTGCTGGTGACCCGGGTCGCCACGGTGGCCAGGGCGACCAGCGCGGCGAGGGAGGAGATGATGGCCAGCAGGTGGGCCCAGAGCGGGGCGGTGAGGACGACACCGCCGATGACCACCAGGGCCGGCGGCAGCGCCAGCGGGACGACCCACCAGGGGAGCTCGACCGGAGCGCCGAGCCGCGAATCGCTCATCCCTCGCCGCTGGTGAAGATGGGCCGGTACCAGCCCTCCGGCCCGAGGCCGGCGGACAGCGCCAGCCCGAAGATGGTGTCGAGGTCCCCGAGGCTGTCGAGGTCCTGCACCATGGCCCGCAGCCTGGCGGCGCCGTTGCAGCCCTTGATCGACCAGGCGACGTACTTGCGGCCGATGCGCAGCGCTCGCTCAGGGCCGTGGTACTCGATGAGCAGGTCGAGATGACGGCGGCAGAGGGCCATCCGCTGCGCGAAGTCGAGATCCGCAAGCGGCTCACCCGTGGCCAGGAGGTGCGTCGCCTGGCGGATCAGCCAGAGGTTGCCGAGCATCCCGCGGGCGATCACCACGCCGTCGACGGCGCCGCTGCGGATGCGACGCTCGATGAGGCGCACATCCTCGACGTCACCACTGCCGATGACAGGGATGTCGACGGCCTCCTTGACGCGGGCGATCTCGGCCCAGTCCGCCTGGCCGGCGTAGCCCTGGCAGCGGGTGCGGCCGTGGACGGTGACGGCGGCCACGCCGACGCCGGCGAGCGCCCGCGCCAGCTCGGGCGCATTGATGCTCCCGGCGTCCCAGCCGAGCCGCATCTTGGCTGTGACCGGCACGTCGACGGCGGCGACCATCGCGGCGAGCACAGCGACGGTCGCCCTGACGTCCCGTGCCAGGGCGGCACCGCTGCCCCGGCCGACCACCTTGCGCACCGGGCACCCGAGGTTGACGTCGACAGTCTGAGCACCACGTTCCACGCAGACCTGGGCGGCAGCCGCCATCACCGCGGGGTCGCACCCGACGAGCTGGGCACCGGCCGGGCCGACGCCCACCGGGAAATCGAGCAGGTGCAGGCTCGCGTCGACGCTGCGCACCACCGCCTCGGCGGCCACCATCTCCGTCGAGACCAGGCCGGCCCCCATCTCGACCGCCATCCTGCGGCACGGGACGTCGGTGATGCCCACCATCGGCGCGATCAGCACCGGCGAGGACAGTTCGAGCGTGCCGATGCGAAGGGCGGCGCGCGGCGGTGCTGCGAGGGCCATGACCGCTCGATCTTACGGGCAGCGCCGCCCGTGGCCCTCAGTCGGTGTTGAGCTCGTGGATGAGTCGGAGACCGACGAGCGTCAGGTTCGGGTCCACCGCCTCGATCTCGTCGATCAACGGCGCGAAGAGCTCGGCGAGCCCCCCGGTGGCGATCACCTTGGCGCTGTCGCCGATCTCGGCGCGCATCCGCGCGACGATCCCCTGGACCAACCCGACGTAGCCGAACACGAACCCGGCCTGCATCGACGCTGCCGGGCTGCGCCCGATGACCGACGGCGGCGCCGTCAGCTCCACCCGGTTGAGCTTCGACGCGTGGCTGACCAATGCGTCGAGGCTGATCAGGATCCCCGGCGCCATGGCGCCGCCGAGGTACTCCCCGGCCGCTGACACGCAGTCGAAGGTGGTCGCGGTGCCGAAGTCGAGGAGGATCACCGGCGCGCCATACAGATGGCGACCCGCGAGAGCGTTGGCGATGCGGTCGGCGCCGACCAGGCGAGGGTCCTCGTAGCGGATGCTCACGCCGGTGCGAATGCCGGGACCGACCACCAGCGGGGCGCGCCCGAAGTACACGCGCGACATCTCGTCGACGGCCCGGGCAAGGGGTGGGACCACGTTGGCAACCGCGACGGCGTCGATGCCGGCGGGGTCGATGCCGCGGCGGCGGAGCAGGTCGCCGGTGGCGAGCCCGAGCTCGTCGCCGGTGGCGCGTTCGTTGGTGTGCAGCCGGAAGTCGGCGACGAGGCGTTCGCCGTCGAACACACCGACGACGATGTTCGTGTTGCCGACGTCGACGGCGAGCAGCATCGCGCGGATTGTAGGAAGGCCCGCCGTTGGCGGTGCGCTCGACGGGCGGCGACCGCTAGCGTTGCCTCCTCATGATCGGGCTCATCGACATCGGCGGCACCAAGCTGCTGGCTGCGGTGGCGCAGCCCCCGCGGGGCGTGGGCAGGACGGTGCGCCGCGCCACGCCGCGGGCCGGCAACGTCGTCGCCGTCCTGGCGGAGATGCTCGACGAGGTGCGTCATGGGCACCCGCTCGACGCCATCGGGGTCGCAGTGCCGGGCCCGTTCGACCGCGACCGCGGCCAGCTGATCAACCCGCCCGGGCTCTCGCGAGACTGGCATCGTCTCGACATCGCGGTCCCGCTGCGGGCCCGCTTCGACTGCCCGGTGCGGGTGGAGAACGACGCCAACTGCGCCGCCCTGGCCGAGGCACACCTCGGGGCCGGGCGGGGCTCCCGCCTCCTCGTCTACTACACCGTCTCCACCGGCATCGGCACCGGCGTGGTCCGCGACGGCGAGCTCGTGGTCCAGCGTCACGACAACGAGGGCGGCCACCAGGTCCTCTGGCCGAAGCCCGTCGGCGGTCCCCCGTGTGACTGCGGCGGGGCGGGCTGCCTGGAGGCGATCGCCAGCGGCCGTGCCATCGCCGCCCGCTTCGGACGCCCTCCCGCGGAGATCGAGGAGCAGGTGGTGTGGGACGACGTGGGCGCGTGGCTGGGCCTGGCGGTGGTCAACACCACGGCCCTGCTCGACTGCGACCGGGTGGTGTTCGGCGGCGGCGTGGCGACGCCACGGTGGCCGCGGCTCGAGCCGGCCCTGCGCGCCACCGTCGCCGCCCACCTCAAGCTGCAACCGCCACCGGACATCCGCGCCGCTGTGCTCGGCGAGGATCGCAACCTTGCCGGGGCGCTCCTGCTGCTCCAGGCCTGAGGCCGGCCGGGACCACCGGACGCCGCGCTGGTTACGCTTGACCGCGTGAGCACCGTTCACCTCGTCGCCGACAGCACCTGCGACATCTCCCCCGCAGAGGCGGCCAAGCTCGGCCTGGCGATCGTCCCCCTCAAGGTGATCATCGGCGAGGAGGTGTTCGCCGACGGTGTCGACATCGACCCGGCAACCCTGTATGCACGGATGCGCTCGACCACGGTGGCGCCTCGCACGTCGCAGCCGACGCCGGCGGAGTTCGAGGCGGTGTTCCGCGAGGCCGGCACCGACGGGTCGCCGATCGTCTGCACCACCATCTCGGCGGCGATGAGCGGCACCCACAGCTCGGCGGTGACGGCGCGGGCCGCGCTGCACGACCTCGACATCAGGCTGATCGACACCCGCAGCGTCGGTCCCGGCCATCAGCAGGTGATCGAGGCGCTGATCGCGGCGGCGGCGGCTGGTGCGGATGCCGCTCAGCTCGAGGAGGTGGCGGCCACCATCCGCTCGACGCAACGCCTGGTCTTCACCGTCGAGAGCCTCGAGTACCTGCGCCGTGGCGGCCGGATCGGCGGGGCCCGGGCGCTGCTCGGGTCGATGCTGAACATCAAGCCGATCCTCGAGGTGCGCGAGGGCGCCGTGGAGCCGCTCGACCGCGTCCGCACCTTTCCGAAGGCGCTGGATCGGCTTCTCGAGGAGGTCGCCGCGGCAGCGACGGCGTGGGGCGGTCGGGCATCGGTGCTGGTGACCCACGCCGACAAGGCCGAGGCGGCAGCGGAGATCGCCCGCCGCGCCGCCGACATCGCCGGCGAGCCGGTGCGGCTGATCGACGTCGGCCCGGTGATCGGCTGCCACGGCGGCCCCGGCGCCATCGGCATGTCCTTCCACAAGCCGCTGTAAGCCCGGCCGCCCGTCGGCTGGCGAGCGGCAGCTTGCCTCTTGGTCGGTCAACCAACTAAGATGGTGGGGACGGAAGGGAACCAGGAGGAACGCTCCCATGAAGGTGAGCCCGCGTAGCCCCCGTGGCCGTGCTGAGGCGCTCGTCGCTCAACCCTGGGAGTGGCTGCCTCCCGCGACGGTCGCCGGGGAGCTGGCATCGTCGCTGGCTGACGCGCCGCTCTTCGCCGGCGTGGCGAGGCAGGCGATCGTCGAGGCGCTGGCCAACTTCGACGAGGCTCGATACCCGAGCGGGCGGCGTGTGCTGGTCGAGGGCCTGCGCGGCAGCGACTTCTTCCTCATCGTGACCGGCACGGTGGCGGTGGCGATCGACGGCTGGCGCCTGGCCACTCTCGGGCCCGGCGACTTCTTCGGGGAGATGGCCATCCTCGGTGCCGGCCTGCGGACCGCCTCGGTGCGCGCCGAGACCCCCTTGCATTGCCTGGTGCTGCCCAATGGCAAGCTCGAGACCCTGCTCCTCGACCACCCTCAGCTGGGCATCAACGTGCTCCACGCCCTGGTGAGCCGCTTCACCAACCTCACCGGCCGCCGCCAGCCCCCGGCGAGCGAGCTCGCCGGCTGAGGGAGCCTGGCCGGACAGCGCCGCGCGGAGCGACTACGATGGGTCGGTTGCCCAAACCGTTGATCGGGCTGCTGGAGGGTGGAATGGCGGCGTTGGAGATACAGCCCGGCGACGAGTTGGGACGGCGCGGCCAGATCGTGCGCGCGGCGGCCACGGTTCTCGGCCGGATCGGCTACTCCGACAGCTCCATCAAGCAGATCGCACATGAGGCGGGCGTGGCACCGGGCCTCGTGCACTACTACTTCACCTCCAAAGAGGAGCTCCTGGTCGCGGTCGTCCACGACCTCGAACGCGAGATGGTTGCCGACTGGCAGTCCGCCGTCGCCGGCATCGACGACCCTCTTGAGCGGATCGTCGCCGCCCTCGATCACACCGCCATCCGCTGCGTCGAGCACCCCGAGTTCTTCCGCCTCCTCTTCGACCTCTACGTCGTCGGGCTCAGCAACCCCGCGATCCGCGAGCGCTGCGTGGAGCTCTGGACGCACTTCGTGGACGACATCGAATCCGAGGTCCAGCAGGTCCTGGATCGACTCCCGGGGGCGGGGACGGTGCCGCCACGGGATCTCGCCGAGGCCATCGCGGGCGCCATCGACGGGATCGCGCTCGCCGGGCTGCTGCGCGAGCGCGAACCGACGGACGCATACGACGCGCTCAAGGCCATGCTGCTGTCGCAGGTGGTGACCGCCTACGTCCACGCGGGCAGGGAACCGCCGGTCGCGCGGATGCGCGCCCTTCTCGATCGCCCCAAGGTGGCCGGCGGCCTCCGGTAGCGCCGGCTGACCAGGCGGGCGCTGGGGTCGCTCCTGCCACCATGTGCTGGTGCGACCCGGCCACCTCGCCTGCCCCAACAACTGTCCCGAGGGACGCTTCGAGGCGCTCAACGCGCCGATGTTCGTGGACCGCACGGGCCGCTACGTAGGGCATGATGGCGCGCGGGCGACCTATGTCTGCGCGGTGTGCCAGAGCGTCGCAGTCGACGTCGCCGCAGCAGCGCGCGAGATGCACCGGCGCGGCGACGAACGCACGGTCACATTGACCTGTCCCTCGTGCTCGATGCGGCTGCTCCCCCCCGAGGACGACCCGCTCGCCAGCGTCATCGAATGCCCCGCGTGCGAAACGCGCTTCGAGGTCGAGGAGGGCATGCCCCACCTCCTTGGTGACCCGGGTGGCGGTGAGGACGCGCAGGCAGGCTGAACCCCATCAGCGGCGCTCCAGCGAGCGCAGCGCCGCGTGCGCCGCCCACCAGCCGCACATGCCGTGCACACCACCGCCGGGCGGGGTGGCGGCACCGCAGATGAAGATGCCCGGGTTCGGCGTGGTGTAGGGGGATATCCGTGGCGCCGGGCGGGCAAACAGCTGGCCGAGGCTGAACATCCCGCCATTGATGTCACCGCCGACGTTGTTGGCGTTGTGTGCCTCCAGCGCGGCGGTGTCCATGGTGTGGCGGCCGATGATCCTGTCCCGAAAACCAGGGGCGAAGCGCTCCACCTGCGCCTCGATCACCGCCGTCATGTCGCGACGGGATCCGTTGGGCACATGGCAGTACCCCCACAGCGTCTGCCGTCCGGCCGGGGCGCGGGTCGGGTCGAAGAGCGAGGGCTGCGCGAGGATGACGAACGGCCGCTGAGCATGATGTCCGGCCGCCACCGCCGCTTCCGACGCAACGATCTCTGCGAAGCCGCCCCCGACGTGCACCGTGGCGGCGCGCGCACAGCGCTCGTCGAGCCACGGAACGGGACCGTCGAGCGCCCAGTCCACCTTGAAGACGCCGGGCCCGTACCGGTACCTGCGCAGGCGGCGGCGATAGCGCTGCGGCAGCTCCTCCGCACAGATGCGCTCGACGTCGCGGGGCACGAGGTCGAGCAGGCGCAGGCGAGAGGTGGGGAGCTCGGCGAGCGAGGTGACACGCCTGCCTGTCTCGAGGGTGCCGCCGAGGTCTGCCAGCCGGTTTGCCAGCGCTCTCGCGACGTTGGCTGTGCCACCGCTCACCACTGGCCATCCCGCCGCGTGACCGACGAGGTTGAGCATCAGACCCATGCTGGCGGAGGCCGGGCTGTCCAGTGACAGCATCGAGTGCGCGGCGACGCCGGCGAAGAGCGCCCTGGCTCTCTCGCCGCGGTAGGCGATGCGCGCGAACGCCGTCGCCGGCAGCAGCGCGGGAATGCCGAAAGCACCGACCACGAGGGGATGCCGTGGGAGTCGCAGCGGTCCCAGGAACTGCTCGAGGAGTTGAGGCGCGTGCCGGGTCAGCGGCCCGAAGATGCGGCGGTAACGGGCGCCATCCTCGCCGAGGTGGGCCGCGGTGTCGTCCACGGACTGCTCGAGGAGCACGGCGTCACCGCTCTCGAGCGGGTGGGCGAGCGCGGCCGGCGGGAACACGAACTCGACGCCGCGCGCAGCCGGGTCGAAGGCGGCAAAGAACGGTGAGGCCATGCCGAACGCCAGGACCGCGGCACAGAAATCGTGGTGGAACCCGGGGAGCGTCAGCTCCGCGGTGCGACAGCCGCCGCCGATCTCGTCCGCCGCCTCGACGACGTGCACCGACAGGCCACGCTCGGCGAGCGTGATCGCGGCGGCCAGCCCATTGGGACCGGAGCCGACCACCACAGCGTCATAGGGCGCGGCCACGGCGGGCTAGCGATCCAGCGCCGGCAGCAGCGCCACGGTGGCACCGATCGGACCCGACGACTCACCTTCCTCTCGCGACCAGAAGCGCGAGAAGCGACCGTCGAACCCCCAGAGCAGGCCATCGTGGTCGACGCTCGGCGCGTCTTCCCAGTGCGGCGTGTGCCCGTGCACGAGCCGGCGCGCCCCGAAGTGCGCCAGGTACACGTCGAGGCGGCGGCGCTCCACGAACGCGCGCCGGCCGAACATCGTGCGCACCGCGGAGAAGACGCCGCCCGGGGTCGCCAGCCAGTCGTGCGCCTGCCGGTTGACATCGTCGACCGTGTCGCCAAGCGTCGCGTAGAGGTCGTCGTCGGTGTGCTGCACCAGGGTGCCGTCCCCCAGCAGGATCAGGAACGGCAGCTCCCGCAACCACGACTCGAGGCCGGGGTCGCCCTCGACCGCCTCGAGGTCCGCCCAGTCGCCCCGCCGGTGCAGCCAGAGCGCCTCGAGCGCCGCCGGGTCGCGAGCCTGCCAGGCCTGTGGTGGCTCGACACCCCGGCGGCGCTCCACCACGGCGAGCAGGAACAGGTCGTGGTTGCCAAGCACCACGCGGCTGTGGTCCCGCGACCGTGCCAGCCGCGCCGCGGCCGCTCCGCCGCCGCGACCGGGACGTCCGCCCTGGAAGAAGTCACCGAGAAAGACGGTGTCCACCTCGTCCTGCGGGTAGGGCAGCAGTGCCTCCTCGAGGCGCTCGACGTCGCCCTGGACATCTCCGACGATGAGCAGCGGGCGTGTCACCAGGCGAGGATAGCGATCAGCTCCTCGCCTTCCCGCGACGGCGCCGCGGCTCCGCCGCCTCGCCACCCTGGGGCTTCGGCGAGCGCACGGCGGCGCCCACCTCCTTGGCCGCGGCGGGCTGTCGCGCCAGCAGGATTGCGATCCTGCGGGTCTTGGCGGCCAGCGTCGCGGCACGGACGAGCTGCCGCGACACCATCCGCGGACCGGGGCCCCCGGGGATCTCGCGTCGCTGCAGGGCTGAGTCGACGTCGAAGAGGTCGACGATGTCGTCGCCGGCAAGAGCAGTCAGCGCGCGCCACTCGGCGACGCTGATGTCCGCCAGCGTGCGGCCCTCCTCCTGGGTGCGCTGGACCGCGGCACCCACCAGCTGGTGGGCGGTGCGGAAGGGCATCCCGCGGATCACCAGGTACTCGGCGACGTCGGTGGCGAACAGGGCCGGGTCGGACGCCGCGGCGCGGAGCGTGCGCCGGTTGAAACGCAGGACCCGCACCACGTCGCTGACCACCGCGATCGTCGTCAGGGCGGTGTCCACGGCGTCGAACAGCGCCGTCTTGTCCTCCTGCAGGTCGCGGTTGTAGGTCAGCGGCAGCCCCTTGAGCAGCGTCAGCAGCGCGGTCAGGTCGCCGATGCTGCGCGCCGTGCGGCCGCGCACCAGCTCGAGCACGTCGGGGTTCTTCTTCTGCGGCATGAGGGATGAACCGGTGGCATGGCTGTCGGGCAGCTCGGCGAAGCCGAACTCGCTGGAGGTCCAGAGCACCACCTCCTCGGCCAGCCGCGACAGGTGCACCATGATCAGCGCGCAGGCCGAGGTGAGCTCCACCACGAAGTCCCGGTCGGCCACAGCGTCGAGCGAGTTGGCTGTGATGCTGGCGAAGTTCAGCTCCGCCGCCACCGCCCGGCGGTCCAGCGGCAGCGTCGACGCCGCCAGCGCGCCGCTGCCCAGCGGGAGCACATCACAACGGTCGTGGGCATCCTCGAGCCGACCGACGTCGCGCTGCAGCATCTCGACATACGCCAGCAGGTGATGGGCGAGCGACACCACCTGGGCGCGCTGCCCGTGGGTGTACCCGGGCATGAGCGTCCCCCGGTGCTGTTCGGCACGGCGGATCAGCGCCTCCTGCAGCGACGCGATCGCCAGCATCAGCTCACGGATGACCCTCTTGGCATACAGGCGCAGGTCGGTGGCCACCTGGTCGTTGCGGCTGCGCCCGGTGTGCAGCCTGCCGGCGACCTCGCCTGCGATCTCGAACAGGCGCCGCTCGATGGCGGAGTGGATGTCCTCGTCGCCATCGTCGTCGATGAAGGTGTTGCGGTCGAACTCGCGGCGGATGTCGCGCAAGCCCGCCTCGATGGCCCGCGTGTCCGCCGCGCTGACGAGCCCGACCGAGCGGAGCATGTGCAGGTGCGCGATCGACCCGTCGATGTCGTCGCCATACAGCCGGCGATCGACAGCGATGCTGGTCGTGTACTCCTCCACGCGGCGCGAGGTGCGCGAGCGCAGCCGGCCCGACCACATCTTCCCCGGCGCCGGCTGCACCGGTCTGACCTGGTCCGAGGGACCGCCGTCGTCGGTGGCGCCGGCCCCGACGATGCGGATGCCCCGTGCCATCAGGAGGCGCGCCGAACGTGCCGCGGCAGCACCAGCGGTTCGAGGTCTTCCAGCGCGCCCTGCGCGCTCGCCGCGGTCCGCAGTGACAACCCGAACAGTTCGATGAAGCCACGCGCGGCAGCGTGGTCGAAGGTGTCGCCGGCGCGGTCGTAGGTCGCCAGCGACGTGCTGTACAGGGAGCGCACTGCGCGGCGACCGGTGACATTGACCTCACCGCGCCGGCAGCGCACCCGCACCTCGCCGCTGACGTGCTCCTGGGTCGACGCGACGAATGCCGCCAGCGCGTTGCGAAGCGCGCCGAACCAGAGGCCGTCGTAGACCAGGCGCGCCCACTCGTTGCCGAGCTGCCGCTTGAGGTGGGCGAGGTCGCGCGGCAGGGCGACCGTCTCCAGGGCGGCGTGGGCGGCGTGCAGGATCGCCGCGGCCGGGGCCTCGTAGACCTCGCGCGACTTGATGCCCACGAGCCGGTTCTCGACGTGGTCGATGCGACCCACGCCGTTGCGTCCGCCCACGGCGTTGAGGCGCAGCACCAGCTCCTCGGCCGCGAGTCGCTCGGCGTCCACCGACACCGGCACACCGCGCTCGAACGCGATGGTCACCTCGTCGCCTGAGGCCGGGGCGGTGGCGGGGTCGTCAGTCCACTGGTAGACATCGGCGGGAGGCTCGGTCCACGGGTCCTCGAGCGGGCCACATTCAACGCTCCTCCCCCACAGGTTGGCGTCGACGCTGTACGGCGAATCCACCGTGACCGGGACGTCGATGCCATGTGCCGCCGCATAGGCGATCTCCTGGGGGCGGCCCATGTCCCAGTCGCGCACCGGCGCCACCACCTCCAGGTCCGGCGCGAGCGCGGCGGTGGCGACGTCGAACCTGACCTGGTCGTTGCCCTTGCCGGTGCACCCGTGTGCCACCGCCACCGCTCCCTCCTCACGGGCGATGTCGACGAGCAGCTTGGCGATCAGCGGGCGGGCCAGCGCGGTGGCGAGCGGGTACACGCCCTCGTACAACGCGCCGGCGCTGAGCGTGGGGAAGACGAACTGCTCCACGAACACGCGCCGCGCGTCGACGACGTGCGCGGCGATGGCCCCGGCGCGCAGGGCCCGTTCGATGACCGCCTCGGCGTCGCGGCCCTCTCCACCGAGATCGGCGGTGAGGGTCACCACCTCGTAGTGCAGCTGGTCCTGCAGCCAGCGCACCGCCACCGAGGTGTCGAGACCGCCGCTGTAGGCGAGGACGATGCGCCGCCGGCTCACACCGCCTCCTCGATGATGTCGCGCAACCGTGCCATCAGCCGCTGGGCCGCGGGGCGCGACCTGGCGATGAGCAGAACCGTGTCATCACCGGCGACGGTGCCGGCGAGCTCGTCGAAACGGGCGTTGTCGAGAGCCACCGCGACCAGCGAGGCGGTGCCCGGTTGTGCATGGACGACGCCGAGCAGGTCGATGAACTCGATCCCCTGGGTGTGCTCGCGCAACGCGTTGTGGAGACGCAGACGAGCACCACGCTCATCGATCTCCGCGCCCGGGAGCACGTAGCGTGCGCCATGGTCGCCCGCGACGCGGAGCAACCCGAGCTCGCGGATGTCCCTGCTCACCGTGGCCTGGGTGACGTCGAGGCGGCGGCGGTGCAGCGCGGAGACCAGCTCGTCCTGGGTGCGAATGGTGCGGGTGCGCACCACGTCGAGGATGGCGCGCTGTCGCGAGTGCTTGCCGGCGATGGCGCCGCCGGTGCGATCGCTGGTGGTGCTCACGCGCCGGCTTCGGTCTGCGCGATCATGAAAGCCTGCCGCAAGCGGTTCATCGCCTCATCGACCTCCGCCTCGGTGATGATCAGGGCGGGGAGCAGGCGCAGCACGCGGTCGCCGACGGCGTTGACGATGACGCCACAGTCCAGCGCGGCACGCCCGGCGCGTACCGCGATCGGTTCGTCGAGCACCAGTCCCACCATCAGGCCACGGCCGCGGACGGTGGCGACCGGCACGCCGTCAGCACGCAGCGAGAGCAGCGACTCGCGGAGGTACTCGCCGATGCGCCCGGCGTGCTCGACCAGTCCATCCTCGTCGATGGTGCGGAGCACGGCACACGCCACGGTGGCGGCCAGCGGACCGCCGCCGAAGGTGCTCCCGTGGTCACCGGGCGCGAGCACGTCGGCGCCGGGGGCGGCGAGGACGGCGCCGATGGGCATGCCACCGCCGAGTCCCTTGGCGGCGGTCATCACGTCGGGGGTGATGCCGGCGTGCTGGTGCGCCCACCAGCGACCGGTTCGACCCATGCCGGTCTGCACCTCGTCGAGCAGCAACAGCACGCCGCGCTCATCACAGAGCGCGCGCACGCCGGCGATCAGCGAGTCGGAGAGAGGGACGACGCCGGACTCCCCCTGGATGGGTTCGAGCAGCACCGCGGCGACATCCTCGTCCACCGCGGCAGCGATCGACTCGATGTCGGCGGCGACGTGCGCAAACCCGGTGGGCAGCGGCTCGAACGGCTCCCGATAGCGCGGCTGCGCGGTGGCGGCGAGCGCTCCCATGGTGCGGCCGTGAAAGCCGCCCTTCAGGGCGACGATCCCGGTGGCGCCCTTGCGGTGACGGCGGCCCCACTTGCGTGCCAGCTTGATGGCACACTCGTTGGCCTCAGCGCCGCTGTTGCAGAGGAAGACGCGACCCGGGAACGCGGTGTCGATCAGCCTTTCGGCGAGCTCCACCTGCGGGGCCGTGTAGTACAGGTTGCTGGTGTGGATCAGCGCGCGCGACTGTTCGGCGAGAGCAGCGGTGACCGCCGGGTGGGCGTGGCCGAGCACGTTGACGGCGATGCCGCCGACCATGTCGATCAGCTCACGGCCCGTGTCGTCGGTGACCCAGACGCCGTGGCCGGACGCGATCGCCAGCGGCTGGCGCGTGTAGGTGTGCATCAGCGCGGCATCGGCGCGGTCGCGCAGGCTGTCGAGCGACACAACGCCGCCGCTCACGAGCCCGCGCCGCGCGCGAACATGGTGCCAACGCCCTCAGCGGTGAGCAGCTCGAGGAGCAGTGCATGAGGCACCCGACCGTCGATGATGTGCGCAGCTTCAGCGCCATGGAGCGCGCGCAACGCAGCGCGGACCTTGGGGATCATGCCCCCGGCGATCACCCCGGCCGAGATGAGCTGCTCGGCAACGTCGCCGTCCAGCTCGCTCAGCAGCGCGCCGTTGCGGTCATGCACACCGTCGACATCGGTGAGCAGGATCAGCTTGGTGGCGTCGAGCGCGACCGCGAGCTCCGCCGCCACCGCGTCGGCGTTGACGTTGTACGCCTCACCGTCGTAGCCGAGCCCGATCGACGCGACGACGGGGATGCGCCCCTGGTCGAGGATCGACACCACCGGCTCGACGTTGACGTGGTCGACCTCGCCGACCAGGCCGAGGTCCTCGCCCCGACCGTTCTTCGCCGGACGCACGAGCAGCGTCGGTCCATCCTCGCCGGAAAGCCCGATGGCGTTGCCGCCGAGGCGGTGGATCCTGGCGACCAGGTCGGGGCCCACCTTGCCGGTGAGCACCATCTTCACCACCTCCATGGTCGCAGCGTCGGTGACCCGCAGGCCGTCGACGAAACGCGGGGTCATGCCCATCCGCTCCTGCCACGCGGTGATCTCCGGGCCGCCGCCGTGCACCAGCACCGGACGCATACCCACGAAACGAAGCAGCACGACGTCCTGGAGCACGGTGTCGAGATCGACAGCCGCGGCGGCTGCCCCACCCAGCTTGATGACCAGCGTGTGCCCACTGAAACGGCGGATGTACGGCAGCGCCTCGATGAGCGTCTGCGCGCGGCGGACTCGCTCCTCGATTGTCTCGATGGTCACGGGGCAACCCTCATGTCGTGTAGTCGGCATTGATGTGAACGTACTCTGGCGAGAGGTCGCACCCCCAGGCGCGGCCCCGCCCCTCGCCGCCACCGAGATCGACGCCGATGTCGATGCGTGGCACAGAGAACGCGGAGCGTATGGCGTCGAGGTCGATGGCAGCCGGCTGCCCGGCGGCGAAGACCGTGACGTCGCCGATGGCGACACGGCAGCGGTCCAGCGCGAAGCTCGCTCCGCTCCGACCCAGCGCCGCGACGATCCGGCCCCAGTTGGGGTCGGCGCCGTGCACAGCCGACTTCACCAGCGGGCTGAGCACCACCGTGCGTGCTGCGCAACGCGCCTGGATGTCGTCGGCGGCCCCGCTCACCGACACGCAGATCGCCTTGGTGGCTCCCTCAGCATCGGCGGCGAGCTGTTCGACCAGTGAGGTGCAAACGTTCTCGACGGCGTCGAGCAGGGAGGTGTAGCCGGGGGTTTCACCCACCACCATCGGCGCACCCGAGGCGCCGTTGGCGAGCAGCAGCAGCGTGTCGTTGGTCGACGTGTCGCCGTCGATGCTGAGGCAGTTGAAGGTGCGCGAACACACGTCGTTGAGCAGATCCTGCAGAGCGGAACGTTCGACCGCTGCGTCGGTGGTGACGAACGCGAGAAGGGTGGCCATGTCGGGGTGGATCATGCCGGCGCCTTTGGCCATGCCGCCGACGGTGCACGTGCGCCCGCCGATGGTCAGGTGAGATGTCGCCGTCTTGACGACGGTGTCGGTGGTCATGATCGCGCGCGCCGCGCGCTCGCCACCGTCGGCAGCCAGCGCACCGCTGGCGGCGCGCACGCCGTCGAGCACGCGGCTCATGGGCATGGGCCGGCCGATGACGCCCGTGCTGCACACCAACACCTCGGAAGGGTCGGCGTCGCAACAGTCGGCGGTGGCCGCCGCCATGCGCAGCGCATCGCGGAACCCCTGCGGACCGGTGCAGGCGTTGGCATTGCCACTGTTGGTGACCACCGCCCTGATCGCTCCGTGCCGGCGGAGCGTGAGCTGGCTGATCACGACCGGTGCAGCCTTGACGAGGTTGCGCGTGAACACGCCCGCGGTCGTGCAGGGGGTGTCGCTGGCCAGGACAGCGATGTCGAGGCGATCGACGTCGTCGTCGCCACGGATCCCGGCCGCCGCGGCGGCGGCACGGAATCCCAGCGGCGCACAGACGCCGGTGCGCGCTGCGGTCGCCGGCATGCTCACGGCCACGTCGAGCTCGTCGGCAGGCCTTCCGCCTCTGGCCGGCCGAAGCGCACGTTCATCGCCTGGACAGCCTGGCCGGCGGCGCCCTTGACGAGGTTGTCGATCGCCACGGTGACCACCGCCGTATGACCCTGCGCCGTGCAGTTGATCGCAGCGACGTTGCTTCGCACCACGCTCTTGGTCGACGGTGGCGACTCCTGGTAGCGAACGAAAGGCTCAACGGCGGCGAAGGCTCGATAGACGGCGGCGATGTCGGCGGCGCCCACGCCGTCGCGGGGATCCAGGTAGATGGTGGCCAGGATGCCGCGTGTCATCGGCACCAGGTGGGGAACGAAGGTCAGCACCACGTCGTCGCCGGTGGCCCGGCGCATCCGGGAGATCATCTCGCCGGAATGCCGGTGTCCGTCCACCCCATACGCGCGCACCGACTCGTTCGCCTCGGCGAACTGAAGCGTCGGCAGTGGGGACCGCCCCGCGCCGCTGACGCCGCTCTTGGCGTCGACGATGACGCGTGGTTTCACCAGCTCGGCGCTCAACGCGGGCAGGGTGCCGAGCAGGGCGGCGGTGGGGTAGCAGCCCGGCGCGGCGATCAGGTTCGCGCCACGCAGGCGGTCGCGCTCCATCTCGACCAGGCCGTACGCGGCCAGCTCACACAGCTCGGGTGCGGGATGGACGGCGCCGTACCAGCGCTCGTACTCCGCGGCATCGGCGAGCCGGAAGTCGGCGCTCATGTCGACCACCACGGCGCCGCTGTCGAGCCAGCCCTGGGCATGGCCCGCGGCAACGGTGTGGGGCAGGGCCGCGAAGACCACATCGACGCCCTCGACATCGAGCCCGTCGCTGACCACCAGGTCGACGGCGCTGCCCGGCGCCGCCTCGGAGAAACGGCGGCCGGTCCAACTCCGCCCCAGCAGCGTCACCAATTCGACGCCGGGATGGGCGGCGAGCAGCTCCACGCACTGCATGCCGATGTAGCCGGTGCACCCGGCGACGGCGGCACGCACGACAGAGGGGGCGGGCACGGCGCCCAGTGTAGCCGCAGCCTGCATATTTATGCAGAGCTGGGACGACGGGGTATCCGCGCCGCGGCCTTCCGCCGCGCCGGTCGCGCCGACACCGGGTCGGACGGGCGCAGGCCGTGCATGACCAGGCTGCCCTTCCGGGCGCGCTCGATGTTGACCGCGGCGCCGATCAGCGCGAGGTGCGTGAAGGCCTGGGGGAAGTTGCCGAGCAGCGCACCGGTTCGGGTGTCGGCCTCCTCCGCGTACAGACCCAGCGGAGAGGCGAAGGCGAGCATCTTCTCGAACCATCGCTGCGCGTCCTCGATACGGCCGGCGTGGGCGAGCGCGTCGGCGAGCCAGAACGAGCACATCAGGAAGGCGCCCTCGTCGCCGGGCAGCCCGTCGTCGGTTCGGGCGGCGTCATAGCGATGCACGAGAACGCCGTTGCCGAGCTGTTCGGCGATCGCCTTGATGGTGCTGAGCTCTCGCGGGTCGGCGGAGCGCAGGAAGCGCACCTGGGTGATGCGGAGCATTGCGGCATCGAGCTCCTCGCCGTCGAATGTCTGGGTGAAGCTGCTCAACCGTTGCGAGTAGCCGCGCGAGGTGACCGCGCGATGGATGTCGCGACGCGCCGCCCGCCAGCGTGACTGGTTGTGCGGCAACCGGAAGCGCTCGGCGATACGAAGGCCGCGGTCCACGGCGACCCAGCACATCATCTTGCTGTAGGTGAAGTGCTGGTCGCGCCCCCTCACCTCCCACATGGAGGAATCCGGCAGCTGCCATCGGTCGATGGTGAGGTCGACCACCGCGTGCAGCTCGCGCCACAGGGTGCGGCTGATCACTCCGCCGAAGCGTGCGAACAGGTAGGCGCTGTCGAGCAGCTCGCCGTAGACGTCGAGCTGAAGCTGGTGGATCGCTCCATTGCCGATGCGCACCGGGCGCGAGCCACGGTAACCACTGAGGTGGGTCAGCTCCGTCTCCTCAGCTCGGTCATCGCCGTCGAGCGTGTACAGGTTGGCCACGTCGCGACCGCCGCGACCCAGGCCGATTGTCACCAGCCACGCGAAGAACGCATTGGCCTCGTCGATCATGCCCACCTGGAAGAAGGCATACAGCGTGAATGACGCATCGCGCAGCCAGGTGAACCGGTAGTCCCAGTTGCGCGGGCCGCCGATCTGCTCGGGCAGGCTGGTGGTGGGCGCCGCGACGATCGCGCCGGTGGGTGTGTAGGTCATCAGCTTGAGGCACAACGCCGCCCGCACCACCGGGTACCGGTACGGTCCGCGGTACGTGCAGCGGTCGATCCATCGCCACCAGAACTCCTGCGTGGACCGGGCCAGCGCGCGCGCGTGCTCCAGGTTCCACGGCGTGTGGGGGGACTGACAGCGGCCGCGGTGATCGCTGCGCAGCGCCAGTCCGATGACCTCACCCGCCTTCATCCGCCAGCGGACCGTGGCGGACGTCAACTCCACGGATGACTGCAGGCAGAGGTGGAGTGCTTCGGTATCGCCATGCATCCGCCAGCCCTCGGCGACGAACCGGTTCGCTCCCTGGCCGTACTCGGGCGCCGGCTTGAATTGATGGCGCAGGGTGATCGAGCCGGTCAGGCATTCGACGATGCGGATCAGCCGGGGGTCACGGTGCAGGAGCGCATGCCTGGTGGAGCTGTCCTCGTCGATGGGCATGAAATCGGTGACCACCGCAGTCCCGCCGGCGGTGGAGAACAGCGTCTCGAGGATGTTGCTGCGATCGCGGTAGCGCTGCTGCACGCGATACTCGTCGACCGGGCACACCTGCCAGTGGCCGCCATGACGCGCGTCGATGATCCGGCCGAAGATCGAGGGGTTGTCGAAGCGAGGCAGGCACAACCAGTCCACGCTGCCGTCGGCGCCGACCAGGGCGGCGCTGCGGCAGTCACCGATCAGACCGTAGGCAGCGATCGGCAGGTACCCGTCGGCGCGCTCGAAGCCGACGCTCACCCCGCCGGCCGTCGCCGCCACCACGGCGCTGGGCTGACGCCGAGCAGCGCGGCGGCGCTGTCGAAGTCGGCTCGGGCCGCCCGGTGGTCGCCCAGGTTCCACCTGATGAGCCCGCGGTTGTAGAGCACGGACGGGTCCCGGGGATCGATGGCCGCGGCCGTGTCGGCGTGGCGGGCGGCGGCGGGAAAGTCGCCGGTGCGCACCAGCAGCGCGGCGAGAGTGCTGTGCGCGCTGGCCGAGCTGTCGTTGACCTCGACCGCCTGCCGCGCGGCCGCCAGAGCGCCGGCGTCGTCACCGCGACTCGAGCGCACCGACGCGGCGAGGAGCAGCCGGTCGGCGTCGGCGGGCGACTCGGCAAGCAGGGCCACAGCCCGCGCCGGGGCGTCCGGGGCGTTGAGATCGAAACCCCACCGGGCGGTCATCCGCTCCTGGCTCCTCGCATGCAGTGGCAGCCTGAGCCGTTGGGCAGCGCCCGGCACCCGCGCACGCGTGGTCCCGGTCGCACCCGCGGTGACCTCCGCTGAACCGGTGGCGGCCATGGGCGGAAGTGTACTTGCGCCTCATGGTCGACTCGCTCGGAGCCTGCGTGGCCGCCGTCACGGCGCGGTAACGGGGATCATCTGCTGCGCGACCAGGCGGCACGCGCCAGGTCGTTGCCGGCATGAGCGGGACGACCGCCTAGTACTGGTCCTCGGGCCGGCTCTCGTCGTCGTCGGCGTCGGCGTCGTCCTCGGCGGCGCCGGCCACGGCCGCCGGCTCGAACTCGTCGTCGAGCTCCTGCATCCCGGCGAGCTCGTCGCCGTCGGAGGCCGATGCCCGCGAGTCGGTGACCAGGTCGTCGTCGGCCTCGCCGAAGCCCTCGTCATCGATTCCCCGCTCGGAGAGCAGCGATTCCTTGGCGTAGGGACGGAACTCCTCGCGCCGGGCGTTGCGCGAGATGGGGAACGAGGACTTGCGTGAGTTCTCGGGCGCCTGGAAGATCTCCCGCACGATCAGCTCGATCTTGTCCTCCTCGACGCGCGCCACCGCCGCGGAGTAGCGGTTGCCGCTCTCGATGAGAGGGCGCAGACGTCCGCTCAGCTTGGACTCGACGGCGCCGAGGGCGACGCCGCGGGAGGTCTCGGCGAGCAGCTGCGTTCCGGAGGCGATCAGCTCGACGGTGTCGCCCGGGGTGACGGCCACGCCGACCGCTCCACTGCCGGGCGACCGGGCCAGCACGGTGCGCCCGCTCTTGCCCGGCTCCTCGGTGAAGAGGTCCACGTCGATCACCCCAGCTGCCGCCGTGGGGCGGGCGCGGGCGTCGAGCAGCGCCCCGATCCGGCGCACCTGCTTCTGGGCGATGAGGTTGAGCGCGTTGAGGTCGAGCGACGACTGATACGAGGCCAGGGCTTCCTGGAGGTTGCCCAGCTCGCTCTTCGCCTTGCCGAGCCGGTTGTATGCCTCCTCGTCGGCGCCGTGACGCTCGATGAGAGCCTCGTTGATGGCGACGGCGTCCGCCCAACGACTCTCCAGCGCGGCTGCGATCGACTCTTCCACGTACAGCCCGCGAGGCTTGACGTGCTCTGTGTCGGCCAACAGTCATCCCCCAAAGATTCCCAGACGGGTTCGCTATGATACCGGCTCAGTGCGGCGTTCTCGTCTGTTCCAATCCCTGTGACTCGCGTCATCTCGATCGCGAACCAGAAAGGCGGCGTCGGCAAGACGACGACCGCGGTCAACCTGGCCGCTGCGCTCGCCGAGAAGGGTCCGCGAGTCCTTGCCGTGGACCTCGATCCGCAGGGACACCTCACCATCAACATGGGATGCCGGCGTCCCGACGACCTCGAACTGTCGGTGTACAACGTGCTCACCGATCACCGCGTCGAGGTGGCCGAGGTGCGTCTGCGCTCGGATGCCATGAAGCTGGATTTCCTTCCAGCCAATATCGAGTTGAGTGGCGCCGAACTGCAGTTGGTGACCGAGTTCGGTCGTGAGTCTGTTCTCAAGGACAAGCTCGAACCGGTGCTCGACGAGTACGATTATGTGGTCATCGACTGCCCGCCGTCTTTGGGGCTGCTCTGCGTCAATGCGCTGGTCGCCTCGACGGATGTGATCATCCCATTGCAGTGCGAATACTTCGGGATGAAGGGCATGCAGCAGCTGCAACGCACCATCGATCGCGTGCGCGCCAAGCTGAACCCGACGCTGCACATCGCCGGCATCCTGCCCACCATCTACAAGTCGCGCACCCTCCACAGCCAGGAAGTGCTCGAGCTGGTACGCGAGCGCTACGGCGACGAGGTTTTCAACATCACCGTCGACTCGTCGATCCGTTTCGCGGAGACACCGCTGGCCGGCCAGTCGATCCTGCAGTACGCCACCGCGTCACCGGGAGCACGCGCCTACCGCGCGCTCGCCACGGCGGTCATGGAGCAGGAGGCGCCGGGAACTGCGGAGGTGCGCGGCACCAACACGCGAGTGAAGGCGGGACAGGCGTGATGAAGGGCTTCCGCCGCGCCCAGCTGCGCGGCTCGGAGGAGCTCTTCCGCACCACGGACGGCACGCCCGCCCGGGAGGACCTGCTCCAGGTGGACGTGCCGGCCGAGCCGCGACCGGTGCCCGCCTCGCCGGCGCACGACCAGCGTTCGGTCCGGCTCAGCAACGAGGAGATCGAGCTCCTGGCCGACGCGGTCCAGCACCTCAAGTTCCCTCATCAGCAGAGCGGCCGGCCATCGATGGAGCGTTTCGAGCAGCTCGAGGCGCTCCGCGCCAAGTTGCTCCACAGCCTCTGACCGCCTGCGCGGGTCCTGGGTGCTGGTGACCGTGGAGGTCGGCGAGACGATCAGGGTCGAGTCGGCGGCGCAGTGGCGGGACTGGCTTGCCCGCCACCACGCCGACCGTCGAGAGATCTGGCTGGTCAACGACCGCAAGGGACCGGACCACAGGACCCTCGACTACGACGCCACGCTCGACGAGGCGACCTGCTTCGGCTGGGTTGACGGGTTGATCCGAGGGCTGGACCAGGCCCATTTCCTGGTCCGGTGGACGCCGCGGCGGCCAAAGAGCAACTGGACGCAGGGCAATCGCGAGCGCGCCCGCCGCCTGTTCGCCTCATCGCGCATGACGCCGGCAGGGCTGGCGGCGCTGCCGCCCGACCTTCGCGCTGAACTCATCCCGGAGGCTTGACAGGTTGTGATCGGTCAATCAATAATCAACTGGTGACGACCGCCGCCGCCGCTCCCCGCACCCGGATGACCGCCGACGAGCGTCGCGAGCAGGTGATCGCGGCGGCTGTCCACGAGTTCGCCGAGCAGGGGTACCAGGCGGCAAGCACGGCGGCGATCGCGCGGCGCGCCGGGATCTCCCAGCCCTACATCTACGCGCTCTTCCCCAGCAAGCAGGACCTGTTCCTCGCGGTGCACGACCTCGTCATCGGTCGGATCCAGCGCGCCTTCGTGGCGGCGGCCCAGGGCGGCGGCACACCCGCCGAGAAGCTCGACCGCATGGGTGAGCTCTACCCGACGCTGATCGCCGACCGGTATGCGCTCCTGGTTCAGCTGCAGACCTACGCCACCGGTGATCCCGTCATCCAGGCCCACGCCGCCAGCGGGTTCCGCCGGCTCTACGACGAGGTCGTGCGCCTCTCCGGCGCGCAGCCCGTGGAGGTGTCGCTCTTCTTTGCCTGCGGGATGCTCGCCAACGTCACCACGGCTCTCGGGCTGCAGGAGATCTGCGCTCCCCTGTTCGAGGCGTCGATTCACGCGCCCGCATCAGCGCTCGCCTAAAAAAATTTGACCACCCACCTGATCGGTCCATCAATAAGGAGAACGGAGATGACCACCGCACGGCGCACCGGATGGACGCTCGCACTCGTCTCGGCGGCCCTGTTCATGGTGACCCTCGACAACCTGGTGGTCACGACGGCGTTGCCGAGCATCCACCGCGACCTCGGCGGCGGCATCGACAGCCTGGAGTGGACCGTCAATGCCTACACGCTGAGCTTTGCCGTCCTGCTGCTCACCGGCGCAGCTCTTGGTGACCGGTTCGGCAGGCGGCGCATGTTCAGCCTCGGGTTGGCCATCTTCACCCTGGGCTCGGCCGCGGCGGCCCTGGCGCCGAGCATCGGCGCGTTGATCGGCGCGCGAGCCCTCCAGGGAGCAGGCGGCGCGCTGGTGACCCCGTTGACGCTGACCCTGCTGTCCGAGGCCTTCCCCGCGGGACGTCGTGGGGTGGCACTCGGCATCTGGTCGGGCATCAGCGGGCTGGGCGTCGCCCTGGGACCCGTGGTCGGCGGAGCCGTCGTGGACGGTTTCTCGTGGCACTGGATCTTCTGGCTCAACGTGCCGATCGGACTTGCCGTGGCACCGCTGGCCCGGGTACGCCTCTCAGAGAGCTTCGGTCCCGCCGGCCGGGTCGACCTGCCGGGCCTGCTCCTGGCCAGCGCCGGACTCTTCGGTGTCGTCTTCGGGCTGGTGCGCACCAGCGCGCTGGGGTGGACCAGCGCCACGGTGCTCACGTCGCTGCTTGGCGGCGCCGTCCTGATCGCTGCCTTCGCGGCCTGGGAGACGCGGGCGCGCTCGCCGATGCTGCCGCTGCGGTTCTTCCGCAGCCGCGCGTTCACCGCGACCAACGCGGTCTCGCTGGCCATGTATTTCGGGATGTTCGGCTCGATCTTCCTGCTCGCCCAGTACTTTCAGATCGTCCAGCACTACTCGCCGCTGCAGGCCGGGCTGCGCACCCTGCCCTGGACGGCGATGCCGATCATCGTGGCGCCGATCGCGGGTGTCCTCTCCGACCGGATCGGCAGCCGGCCGCTGATGTTCGCCGGGCTCGCGCTGCAGTCGGGCGCGCTGGCCTGGCTGGTGACGGTGCTGGCGCCGGGCACCCCATACACCTCGATGATCGGTCCCTTCATCCTGGCCGGCGCCGGCATGGCCATGGTGTTCGCGCCCGCGGCCAACGCGGTGCTGTCGGCGGTCCGTGCCAGTGAGGCGGGCCAGGCGTCGGGTGCCACCAACGCCATCCGCGAGCTCGGCGGGGTGCTCGGCATCGCCGTGCTCGCCTCGGTGTTCGCGGCGGCCGGCGGCTACGCCAGCCCGGCCATCTTCGTGGCGGGACTGCGGCCTGCTGTCGTGGTCGGCGCGGCAGTTCTCGGCGCCGGCGCGGTCGCGGCCCTGGCCGTGCCCGGCCTGCGCCGGGGCGCCGTCGCCGCGCCGGAAGAGCCGCGGCTCACCGCTGAGCAGATCCCCGACGCCGCCTGACCAGCCGCGTCGATCTCAGTCGCGGCGACTGTAGAGGGCGTCGATGTCCTGCGCGTACTTCTCGGTGACCACCTTGCGCTTCACCTTCATCGTCGGCGTCAGTTCCTCGTCGACAGTGAACTCGTCGGCGATGATGGTGAAGCGCTTGACCTGCTCCACGTGGCTCAGCTTGGCGTTGACCGCGTCGACATGGCCCTGCACCTCGGCAAGGACGGCGGGATGCTCGGCCATCGCCCGCCTGTCGGTGGGCCAGCCGCGCTGGCCGGCGATCGCCGGCGCCTCCTCGGCATCGAGCGTCAGCAGCGCCGTCATGTAGGGGCGGCGATCGCCGATCGCCACCGCGTGGCCGATGAGGGGATGGCTGCCCAGCGCGTTCTCGATGTTCCCCGGCGAGACGTTCTTGCCACCCGCCGTGATGATCAGGTCCTTCTTGCGGTCGGTGATGCGCAGGTAGCCGTCAGCGTCGAACTCGCCGACGTCACCGGTCTGCAGCCAGCCGTCGACCAGGGTGGCCGCGGTCGCCTCCGGGTTGTCCAGGTAGCCGGGGAAGACCACCGCGCCGCGGACCAGGATCTCGCCGTCCTCGGCGATGCGCACCTCGTTGCCGGGATAGACCTCGCCGACGGTGCCGATGCGCGAGCGCCCGGGCCGGTTGAGCGTCGTCGAGCCCGTGTTCTCGCTCTGCCCGTAGACCTCGCAGATCTCCAGGCCCATGGAGCGGAAGAAGCGCAGCACCTCGGGGTCGATCGGCGCGGCACCCGAGGCGAGGATGCGGACGTCGTCGAATCCCAGGGCCGCACGGAGCTTCGACAGCACAAGCCGGTCGGCGAGGTCGAGGCGGCGCTGCAGGCCGGCGGAGACCGGCTCGCCCTTCTCGCGGAGGTCAGAGGCGCGACGACCGGTCCGGATCGCCCATTGGGTCAGCGTCCGCTTCACCGGGGACGTGGCCGCGATCTGCTTGCTGACCTGCGCAGCCATCTTCTCCCAGACCCGTGGCACTCCGAAGAAGTGGGTGGGACGCACCTCGCGCAGACGGACGCCGAGGTTGGGCAGCCCGTCGAGGAACCACGTGGCGTTGCCGTAGCGGTACGAGCGGAACTCGCTGACCATCCGCTCGGCGATGTGGGCCAGGGGCAGGTAGCTGAGCACTCGGTCGTCCGGTCCGACCTCGACGAGGTCATGCAGGCCCTTGGCCGAGGCGGCGATGTTGTTGTGCGTCAGCATGACCGCCTTGGGCGGACCGGTCGTGCCACTGGTGTAGATGAGCGTGACCACGTCATCCATCTGCGTCTGCGCCGTGCGCGCGTCGATCTCCGTCCCGTTGCGTGAGACGGACCCCTGGCCCGCCTCCAGGACGCTGCGCCAGGGCACCACGAAGCCGTCGGGCGATGGGTGATCCACGCCCTCCATCACCACCACCCGGCGGAGGTGAGGCAGTTGATCGCGCTCCTGGAGCACCCGCGCCAGGATGGCCTCGTTCTCCACGAACACCAGGTGCGTCTGCGAATGGTTGAGCACGTACTGCGCCTGGTCGGCGCTCAGCGTCTGGTACACGGGCACCGGGCAGCCCCGGATCAGCAGGATCGCAGCGTCCGCGGTGTGCCACTCGGCCCGGTTGCCGGCCCAGATGCCGACGTGGTCGCCGGGCTTGATGCCCTCGTCGACGAGGAACGAGGCGACCCGGCGTGCACCCTCCCCGAACTGCGCCCAGGTGATCGGCAACCAGCGCCCGCCGCTGCGCGTGTAGATGGCCGGCGCGTCGGCGCGGCCGCGTACCTGTGCGAGCAGGTGCTGGACGAGGGTCTGCGGCTGCTCGCTCGGCGTCCGTGCGTCGGGCGCGATCGTCGCTTCGCTGGTCATCGACGCGACAGAATGACACAACGTCCGCGAGAAGGTCGTCACTCCCGGAGCCAGGCGCCGGGGTCGGCCCATTGAGGTTCACATGGTCATCGGCACGCTTCAGATCACCGTCCTGGTCCCGGACAGCCACTCGCTCAAGGACAAGCGGATGGTGGTGCGATCGATCACCAGCCGGGTGCGGCAGGCCTTTGCCGTTGCCGTCGCCGAGGTGGGTGACCAGGACACCTGGCAGAGCGCGGTGATCGGGGTGGCATGCGTGAGCAACAACGCCCGTCACGCCGACGAGATCTGCCAGAAGGTCCTCGCCTACGTCGAGAACGACGCCGACGGCCAGGTCAGCAACTCGCGGTTCGAGCTGGTCCACCTGTAGCCGCCGCGGCCGGGGGGCGGCTCGTCGATGATTGCCGCATGGTCCAAGCCCAGCGCGCGGTCGACGATGATGAGATCGCCGCCGCGATCGGCGCCTTCGAGGCCTCTCTGCCGTTCGCTCTCGACCAGTTCCAGCGCGAAGCGATCGACAAGCTCGAGCGGTCCCGGGGAGTGCTCGTGGCCGCACCGACCAGCAGCGGCAAGACGCTCGTCGCCGAATACCCGATGTGGCGCTGCGTGCTGGCACCGCCGGAGCTGCGCAGGGCCCACGCGCGGGTCATCTACACCTCCCCGCTGAAGGCGCTGAGCAACCAGAAATTCCACGACCTCTCCGAGCGCTACGGGTCGGCCAACATCGGGCTGGTGACCGGTGAGCACACCATCAACGACGGCGCCGCCATCGTGGTCATGACCACGGAGATCCTGCGCAACGTCCTCTACGACGAGCCCGCCCGCCTGGACCTGGTCTCCGATGTCGTCCTCGACGAGGTGCACTACATCGATGACTACCCCCGGGGCACGGTCTGGGAGGAGATCATCATCGAGGCCCCAGCCCACGTTCGTCTGATCGGCCTGTCAGCCACGATCAGCAACGTCGAGGAGGTGGCTGCCTGGATGGGCGGCCTTCGCGGTGAGATCGGCACCGTGGTACGCACCGAACGCCCGGTGCCGCTGGAGATGTGGCTCTCGATCAGCAACCGGCTGGAGCCGCTGTTCGACGCGCGTGGCAGGGTGGCGCGTCGCACCCTCGAGATGGCTCAGAACGAGACGATGCATGAGGCGCGCTTCCGGTACATGCGCCGCGCCCCGGACAATGACCTCTTCCGCGTGATCGAGGAGCTGCGTGGGCGCGCCATGCTGCCGGCAATCTACTTCATCTTCTCGCGGCGCGGCTGCGCGGAAGCCCTGGGTCGCTGCGTTGTGCACGGCCTGGACCTCACCGACCGTGGCGAGAAGGAGGCGATCGACGCCCGCTACGGCGAGTTGATGCAGCGCATCGAGGACCGCGACGAACGCAGCCTGTTCCGCAGCGCGATCGACATCCACGCTCTCCGCAACGGGGTGGCGATGCACCACGCAGGGATGCTGCCGTCGGCCAAGGAGGGGGTCGAGCGCCTCTTCATCGAAGGGCTCGTCAAGGTGGTGTTCGCCACCGAGACGCTGTCGCTGGGGCTGAACATGCCGGCTCGTGCGTGCGTGGTCTCGTCGTTCACCAAGTTCGACGGCACCGGGTTCCACTCGCTCACCGCCGGGGAGCTGACCCAGCTGATGGGGCGTGCCGGCCGGCGGGGCATCGACCCGGTCGGCCACGGCGTCATCCTCAAGGAGGCGGACGTCGACGTGCGTGACATCTACGACGCCGCCATCGGCGGCGAGATGAGCGTCGACAGCAAGTTCGCGCCGACCTACACGATGGTGCTGAGCCTGCTGCGCACCCGCACCGTGGAGCGTGCCGAGGAGCTGCTCGACAAGTCTTTCGGGCAGTACCAGAACGTGCAGCGCGCCGACCACTGGACCGAGAAGCGTGTCAACCTGGAGGAGCAGCTCTCGGACCTCCGCCGCCGGGTCTTCCGCCACCCCAAGATTGCCTGCACCGAGCGCACCCTGACCACCCACCTCGCGCTGACCGACTCCGTCGAGGAGCTGCAGTCCGCCGTCCGTCGTGCCAAACGCGAGCACTGGCGCGACTCGCGCCGCGGCCGGTCGGGCGGACGCGGCGCTGACCCCGGCCAGCGCTTCGAGGCGATGCGGCGTGAGCTCCGCGACAAGCAGCAGCGACTGAACAACTCGCCGTGCCGCACCTGTCCGTTTCTCGGCGAGCACCGTGCTCACCGGTACGAGATGCGCGGGATCGAGGAGACGCTGGAGGGCGGCGAGGCGGAGCTCGAGTGGGCACGCCACCGCTACCGGCGTGAGTTCCACGCCCTGCGCGGCGTGCTCCACGACGCCGGCTTCCTTGCGGCCGATACACCGACCCAGCTCGGGCTGCTGGCCGCGTCGCTCTTCGGCGAGAACGCATTGCTGGTCGCCGACGCCATCGTGGCCGGCGATCTCGAGCCCCTCGACCCCGCCGAGCTGGCCGCTGCCCTGGTCAGCCTGGTCGCCGAGGATCGCGGACGCGACCGGCCGCAGCCCTCCCGTCACCACTTCCCGACGCCCCGCGTCGAGGTCGCCTGCCGCCGCCTGCGCGGCTCGCTGCACCGCCTCGTGGCCCTCGAGCGCGAGCACGGGCTCCAGACCCTGCGGCCGCTGTCAGTCGACTACATCAATGCGGCGTACCAGTGGGCGTCGGGCACACCCCTGGTCGACATCGAGACGCCGGCGGCCAACGACATCGGCGACGTCGTCAAGGCGATGAAGAATCTCTACTCGATGCTGCGCCAGATGGAGCAGGCGCTTCGCGACCATCCCCTCCTCGCCCGGGTGCGGCAGGCTCGCGAGGCGATGGAGCGAGACCTGATCCGCCGCGTCTGACTTGCGGAATCGCCGGCGCGGTCTGGTAGCATCGCCGTCATGCAAGTGGCAGTGGTGGTCGACGCCGCCTCGATGATGATGATGCGCCGCGGAGGTTTCCGAACGTAGGGGCGCGTCGCGCCCTCCGTCAGGAGACCTCCCGGAACAACCGGGAGGTTTTTTTATGTCCAGGATCGACGCCGCTGCCCCCGCCGGGACGAGCGCTGCGCTGCCGCCGTCAGCGCCAGGCCACGTTGCCGGCCTGCGCTGCCGTGCCTGCGGCCACCAGCTCCCGCTCACCGCGACGCATCTCTGCGAGGTGTGCTTCGGTCCTCTCGAGGTGGAGTACGACTACGCCGCGATCGCACAGCGCATCTCTCGGGCGCGCATCGAAGACGGTCCAGCGAGCCTGTGGCGGTACCGCGACCTGCTGCCCGTCGGTGACCAGGAACCGACGACTCTCGGCGAGGGATTCACTCCCCTGGTCCACGCGCGCAACCTCGGCGACGAGCTCGGCCTGCGCAGCCTGCATCTCAAGAACGACACGGTCAACCCCACCAACTCGTTCAAGGACCGGGTGGTGGCGGTCGCGCTCAACTGGGCGCAGCAGAATGGTTTTCGCACCATCGCCTGCGCGTCGACGGGCAACCTCGCCAACTCCGTGGCGGCCTATGCCGCCAGGGCGGGCCTCAGGGCGGTGGTCTTCATCCCCGCCGACCTCGAGCCGCAGAAGATCGCCGCGACCGCGGTCTTCGGGGCCACCATCATCCCCATCGCGGGCAACTACGACGATGTCAACAGGCTCTGCACTGAGCTCGCCGACGATCTCGACTGGGGCTTCTGCAACATCAACCTGCGCCCCTATTACAGCGAGGGCAGCAAGACACTCACCTTCGAGACGGCCGAGCAGCTCGGCTGGCGACTCCCCGACGAGATCGTCATCCCGATCGCGTCGGGATGCCAGTTCGTCAAGCACCGCAAGGCCGCCGCCGAGCTCGTCAACCTCGGACTCGTCAGCGATCGGCGGCTGCCCCGGTTCACCGGAGCGCAGGCGCTCGGCTGCTCACCGGTCGCAGATGCCTTCGCGCGCGGCAGCGATGTCGTGCAGCCGGTGCGCCCCGACACGATCGCGCGCTCTCTGGCCATCGGCAATCCCTCCGATGGGGCTGATGTGCTCCGCATCGCCCGTCGCAGCGGCGGCGTCGTCGCCGGCGTCTCGGAGGACGAGATCCTCGACGGCATCGACCTCCTCGCGCGCACCGAGGGCATCTTCACCGAGACCGCCGGTGGCGTGACCGTGGCCGTGCTTGCCAAGCTGGCCCGGCAGGGTCGTTGGCACGGCGATGAGACAGTCGTCGCGTACATCACCGGGCACGGCTTGAAGACGTTGGATGCGGTGGCCGGACGCCACCCGCTCGGCGAGCCGGTGAGCCCGCAGCGTCGCAGCGTCTATCGCAGACTCGACGAGCTGGGAGTGGGCTGAGCTCACTCCTCGCGGACCATCGCCTCGGGAACGCTGACCACGCGGTAGGGCATGTCCGTGATGTCGTAGAAGCGCAGAGGCTTGCGCAGCCGCTTGGCGATGCCGATCTGCACCTTGACCCCCAGCGAGAGGTTGCCGAACACCCACATCTGGTCAGAGCGCACGATCAGGTTGTTGAACGCCTCGCGCACCGTCTCCTTGGGAACGGTGTGGAGCAGGTAGTAGTCGAAGAGCATGAACGGCGAGATCGGCACACCGCCCTCGTCGAGGACGAACTTGGTGATGTGCTGACGCCAGTAGAAGTTGCGATTGCTGATGGCGCAGTAGATCAGCTGCTTGGGCCTCCGCAGTGCCCGTTCCGCCTGTTCCGCGGGGCTGGCCTTGGGGCGCGGCGTGAAGATCCGCTCGAGGATGTCCTCGGCGTCCTTGACCGCCGGCGTGGGCGCGGACAGCGGTTCGGAGCTGACGTCGGGCACGGCTGAAATACCTTTCTGGAACAGCCGAAACGGCTGCCGGATCATAGCACCGGCGCGTCGCGGCCGCCCTGCCACCTCCTCCCGGTCGGGATCTCAGGCGACGTCGATTCAGCCCAGGCTGCGAGCTCCTGCAATCGCCTGAGTGCGCAGCCGAGCTGTTGCACGTGGGCCGGGTCGTTGAGCCAGCGGCTCTGTCCGGACGGATGAGGCAGTGGAAGGAGCACCGGTCGACGTGAAGGTAAACCGTCGACGACCTCGCCGTCGGGCGTCCAGGATCGGCCCACGAGCTGTTCGAGGCGACGCCCCGGAAGGAAGCGACCGTGGGCCAGCGTGCCGATGCAGATGATCAGCGCTGGTGCGAGCAGTTCGAGATACGCGTCCAACCAGCCGCCGCACTGCGCGACCTCGGCTGCGCTCGGCCGGCGGTCGCCGTTGCCGCCGGGCAGCCTGCCGGGGAAACATGTTGTCATCGACGTCATGAACACCCGGTCGCGAACCGCCGCCTCGCCGGCGAACCCAGCGCGGGTCATCCAGCGCATCAGGTGGGCGCCGGCGCGTCCCGCGAACGGTCGGGTGACGTCGTCCTCGACCGGCCCCGGCGCCTGGCCGACGAGCATGATGCGCTGTCCGCGTCTGCCGCTGAAGACGGGGTGGGCGCGCTCGAGATGACCTGTGCGCACGCAGCGCACACAGGCTCGATGATCTGCCTGAATCGCCTCGAGTGCACCGATGGGAGCCACTGCCACCGCGCGATTCTAGGATCGACCCGCGCAGGGTGCGGCGCTATGATCAACCCTCCGCCAGCGATGTGCTCACGTCCCCACCCGGCGGCACCGTCCAGCACGACCAGCACAGGACTGCAATGCCCGACGACCCACCGCGCTCACCCTCCGGCCAGCAATCCGACCCGCGCCCGGCGGCGGGCGCTCCGCCGTGGTGGGGTGCGCTGGGCCGGCCGGACCTGCCGCTGGACGGCGACATTGCGCCGGCGCCGGTTCACATGGCTCCGCCGGCTCACCAGAGCCAGCGACGGCCGGGGACGAGCCGCCCACCGCGGCGCTCGGTGGCCTGGGGTCTCAACGCTCTCGTGCTCGCCCTTGCCGTCCTGATCGTCTGCATCGGTGTCGGCGTCGTGTCGTTCAAGATGTTCCTCACCGTCGGGCTCCTGTTCGGCGTCCCGCTGGTCGTCGCCGCTCTCACCGTGGTGGTCGTCGCCCGGCGATCACGCTGAGGCACCGGGCGGCCCGGTGAGCAGGCACGGGCAGGAGCGGCCCCGGCGGCGCCGCGAGGCCGGTGGGGTGCCCTTGATGCTCAGCGCCGAGATGCGCGCCGAGGCTGCTGTGGTGCGACGCGTCGGCCGTCGTTTCGACGCCGCCGTGCTCGAGGACGCGGCCGAGGCAGGCGCGCCGGCTGACGCCGAGGTGCTGCGCCGGCTGCGCAGTGAGCCCATCCGTGGGATCGGACGCGTCGTCTACTCTTCGAACGCCGTCTTCCTCGTCGAGCTCGAAGGTCCCGATCCCACCCACCCCGACCAGCCGCTGCGAGCCATCTACAAACCCGCTCGAGGCGAGAGGCCGCTGTGGGACTTCCCCCGCCAGACGCTGCACATGCGCGAGACCGCAGCGTATGTCGTCAGCGCGGCGCTCGACGACGGCCTGGTGCCCGCCACCACGCTGCGCGACGGTCCGCACGGACCGGGTTCGGTGCAGCTGTTCATCCACGCGGCCGAGGAAAGTGGGGCGCAACCGGTGGCCGCTCTCGAGGAGCAGCTGCGAGGCCTGGCCGCGCTCGACGTGCTCATCAACAACGCCGATCGCAAACGCGCCCACCTCCTGCTCGGTGACGACGGCCACCTTCGCGGCATCGACAACGCCCTGAGCTTTCTCCCCTACCCCCGGCAGCGCACCGTCCTCATCCAGCTCGGCGGTGAGCCCGTCCCGCCGGAGGTTGTCGAGCGCGTGCGAGCGCTTGCCGCTGACAGCGTTCGGCGGTCGCGGCTCGACAGCCAGCTCGCCCGCCTCCTCGACGAGGGCGAGGTGATCGCCTTCAATGAGCGCCTCGACGCGCTGGTAGCCGACCCCGTCTACCCATCGCTCGACCCCTGGGACGGCCGCCCGTTCGAATGGTGGTGAAGGGCGTACGCCCGGAGGGACTTGAACCCCCGCACCCGGCTCCGGAGGCCGGCGCTCTATCCAACTGAGCTACGGGCGCCCGCGGATCGAGGCACGAGTATAAGCGCGCGACCGTGCCGGGCCGAGGGCTAGAAGCGCCAGCTGGTGCAGCCGCGCCGCGCATGGACGCGGCAGGAGCAGGCCGCCCGCCGGTGCGTGCGACGGCGGCGCACGGCGGCCGGGTCGGCGGTGTAGGCCACCAGCGCCTCGAAGCGCTCGGGTCCGATGATGCCTTTGGCGAGGGCACGCAACGCCCAGGCAGGTGGCACCGGGGCCTCCCAGAATCCGCGACGCGGTGGCGGCTCGCTCATCCTTGACTGGGAACTATAGAAGGCCGGACCCCGATGGGGACCGCCGGCGCATGCTCAGTCGATGTCGTCGGGAAACCGGATCATCAATCCGTCCTGCACGTCGTACAACGCCTCCATCCAGTCCTGGATGGAGATCGAGACGGGGCTCCGCTGCGACAACGGGTGTTCCTCTCCGCGAATGAAAGCGGCGACACGAAAGCGAAGCTCCGCGGGGATGGTCCGCTCGTCTGCGAGGTTGAGCATCTCGAACTGGTTGAGCAGGTCATCGATCTCACGGATCTTGTTGCGCCGAGCATGCCGGGCGCGGATCTCGGACGTCCAGAAATCCTCGAGCTGCTCGATGCGCGTGCACGTCTCCTGGATCATTTCGCCTGCACCACAATGAGGATTGTGGTCGTGCCCGGTGCTGTGCCGGTGGACCGCCCGGAATGCTATCACCATGCGTGAAAACGTCAAGCATTGACAAGAGAGCCGGATTGTGATCGGGACTGCCACAGAATGCGCCGCCCTGCAGCGCGCCGGCCGACGGGCATTCGCCGGGTTTCGATTGACAACCCTGGCGACAACCGCCAGCACCCAGGACGTGGTTCGCACCGCGGCTCGAGGCGGCGCAGCTCCCGGCTACAGCTGCGTTGCCGATGCCCAGTTGGCGGGCAGGGGGCGGCAGGGACGGCGGTGGACCACCCCGCCGGGGACGGCGCTGCTCTGCTCGGTCCTGGTGCGCGTCGATCACTCGCGTCTCGGCGGTGTGCCGATCGCCGCGGGGTTGGCGGCGAGAGCCGCAGTCGCGGCGACGTCGGGCTACTCGCCGCGGCTCAAGTGGCCCAACGATCTCCTTGCGGGGCAAGGCAAATTGGCAGGTGTGCTGTGCGAGGTCGAGCCGGCGGCGCCTGGGGCGGCCGCGGCCGTGGTGATCGGCCTCGGCGTGAACCTGCGGGTCGACGCCTTCGGCGCGCAGGTGGCGGGGGCCAGCCTCCATGCGCTGGTCGCGCAGCCGCCGGCGCCCGCGGTCCTGTTCGCGGCCTTCCTGGGTGAGCTGGCTGTGCGCCTGGATGGGTTGCGGGCGGCGGGGATGGCCGCGCTGCGCGACGAGTGGTTGGCGCATGCGGCCGGCATCGGTGAGACGGTGACGGCCCATTCGGCTGCCGGGGACGTCACCGGCACCGCCGAGGGGATCGACGAGGACGGCGCCCTCCTGGTCGCCGCCGGGGGCAGCCTGCTACGCGTCCTCGCTGGGGACGTGCACATCGGGCTGCCACCAACGTCTCGCTGACCGGCATGGCCGGACGCGTGCGGTGCGGGCTGTCAGCCGCCCACTGTCAACTGGCCGTCCATGCCGGGGTGAATCGTGCAGTGGTACGGGTACGTGCCCGCGACGGTGATCTTGACCTCCCAGGTGTCGCCCTGCCCCAGGTTCTGCGAGGTGAGGTCCGGGTAGCTGTCGAAGGTGATGTTGTGGGGCACACTCCCGGTGTCCGTCCACTGGATGACGTCGCCCACCTTGACGCTGGTGGAGGTTGGATCGAACTTGAGATCGGCCGTCGCCGAGACGGTCTTCACGGCGGTGCCGAGCCCCGTCGTCGCGGCCTTGCCGACGGTTGCCCCCCCTCCACCACCGGCCCCGGCCACCTCGGGTGGACCGTTGCCGCAGCCACTCAACGCAAGTACCAGTCCGACGCCGACGACGACGGCGATCGAGCGGAGCCGGGTCATTGCCGCGCGGTCCCTCCTGAGCCTGTCTGTGTACGCGCAACGCTTCGACGGCGCTGCTCGCGATCCCAACACGAATGGTCCCCACGATGGTAGGGGATGGCGCCGGCCCGGCGCCCCCGCCGGCGGCTCAGCCCGATGCTCGTTGCGCCTCTTCCTCGTCGTGCGCCGGGTCACCGAACACGCGCCAGAACACCGCCACCACCGCGGCGAAGTAGATGAGGTTGCCGGCCCCGAACATCACCACCCCGGCGAGCTGCTGGTCGACCACGGGGCTCAATCCCCACAGGCGCGGAGCGCGCACGTAGAAGTCGTAGAACGCGTGCGGCGCGATCGTGAAGATCAGCCCGAGCACCGTCGGCGGGATGCCGGATGCCACCAGCATGGCGATCTTCGTGAACGGGCTGACCCACCGTTGCGCATCCCGCCCGCGCATCGGGTCGACAATCGGCCACCAGAAGAGCACACCGACGGCGATGAAGCTCAGGTGCTCGAACACATGGATCGGTTCGGTGGTCAGGGTGGCGTCGTACAGGGCGGGGATGTGCCACACCAGCAGCACCGTGCTGAAGATCAGCGTCGCCGACCACGGGTGCACGAGAACGGCCCAGGCACGGCGCAGCGGGCCCGGCGGGCCGTGCAGCGGCACCCGGATGCCGGCGATGCCGAGAAGACAGAGTGGTGGCGCCACCATCATCAGCAGGAGGTGCTGCACCATGTGCAGGGAGAAGAGGTATGCGTCACCCCCGGTGTCGATCGGCGACACCAGCGCGACCAAGCCGATCAGCACACCGGTGGCGAAGAACCACCTCCGTGACCTCGGTGAGCCGGACCACGGCGAGACGTCGTCGTCATCGCTGAGCAGCCGGCGCCGCCAGGCCAGGGCGTACGCCGCAACCAACGCGGCGATGCCGAGCAGGACGGTGGGCTCCCACGACCAGTCACCGAGCCCGAGGTGCGCGACCTCCACGAGGCCTCAGCCTACTCTGCGCGCGGCCAGGCCCTGCACCTGCCGTGCCGGCGACCGCTCAGTGGTCCCCGGCGGACTCGGGAAGGTCGTTGAACTCGCTGCGTGCGGCGAAGTACCAGACAACGCAGGTGACGATGAACCAGACCAGGCCGATGCCCCACACCAGCGGTCCGACCGCGTTGCGCACCTGGTCGACGAAGCCGACGAATGTCGTGCCAAGCGCGAAGGCGACGTTGATCGGCACCAGGCTGTTGGGGGGCATGTGAATCTCGGCATGCGCGGTGTGCCCGGTGTCCGCGTCGTGCAGGGGAGGAGTGTGGTCGGCCACGATGTCTCCTACTTGACCGCGTTCAGGTACACGGCCGCCCACACAAACGTCACGCCGATCAGCGCCAGCACCATGATGAACATGGAGATCCCGCTGCGCATGTTCTTTCGCGCCAGCTTCTTGTCCACGTCGTCCTCCCCGCTCAGCCGACCACGCGGTCCACTGCCATGACCGCGAAGAGCAGCGCCAAGTACAGCATCGAATAGTAGAAGACCCGTCGTGCGGCGCGCGCGGTGGGACTCACCACCGCCAACCCTGTCATGGCCAGGAACGTGGCGTCGAGCACGCCGGCGCCGATGGCGTAGACCGGGCCGAACAGGTGCACCATCATCGGCAGGAAGGTGACCAACACCAGCACGGCGCTGTAGACCAGGATCTGGCGCCGGGTCTCGGCTTCGCCGGCGACCACCGGCAGCATGGGCACCGACGCCCCCGCGTAGTCACGCCGGATCAGCAGCGACAGCGCCCAGAAATGAGGCGGCGTCCAGTAGAAGATCACCGCGAAGAGGAAGAGCGCCGTCAGGTTCAAACTGCCCTGGACGGCGGCCCAGCCGACCAGCGGCGGAATGGCGCCCGCCGCGCCGCCGACCACGATGTTCTGCACCGAGGTGCGCTTCAGCCACATGGTGTAGACGAGCACGTAGAAGAGCAGGCCGGCCAGCGCCAGCGAAGCGGCGAGCAGGTTGACCCGCGTGGCCAGCAGGGCAAAGCTCGCGGCCCCGAGAGCTGTGCCGAAGACAAGCGCGTTGACCGGCTCGACGCGACCCGCGGGGATCGGCCGCGTCCGGGTACGGCCCATGCTGGCGTCGATGTCGCGGTCGAACCAGCAGTTGATCGCGTGCGCGCCACCGGCGGCGAGCCAGCCGCCGACAACGGTGTTCGCGGTGAGCGCCCAGCCCGCCCACCCGCGCGCGGCCATGACCATCGCGAACACGGTGGTGACCTCGAGGAGGACGACCACGCGCGGCTTGGTCAGGGCCACGTAGTCGCGCAGGGTGCGGGTCAGCCGCGAGCTGGCAGCGAGCGCTGGGCTCTCGATGCTCACAGCCAGGGTCATGACGCTGCCGCTCCGACCCGCAGGCTGCCGTCGAGCCGGGCTGTGCGGGTGGTCTCGGTGTCCGGGACGCCACGGGCGATCACGGCGGTGACCACGACGCAGGCCCACAGCGCGCTGGCAAGCGCCAGGTGCAACCCCCGCACGGCGGCCGGCAGCCGGAGGTCGACCACAAGCGCTCCCGCGGCAACCTGGGCGACCACGAGCAGCGTCACCGCCACTGTGGCGCGCCGCAGCGGCCGGTCGTCGGGACGAACCCGCCGCAGCTTCATCATCGAATAGCCGAGCAGGACGACCACGACGCCGGCAACCAGGCGGTGCAGGAGGTTGAGGTCGGCGAGCTGACCGGTGGAGAGCTGGAAGCCGTTGCCGCAGAGCGGCCACCCCGCGCACGCGTACCCGGCGCCCTGGTCGACGACCAGCGCCCCGCTGAGCGCCAGCAGGTATGTCGCTCCGGCGGCGACGATGGCGAGGCGCACCGCGCTCGGCAGCGGACGTGGCCGGTCGGTTCCCACCATGGCGGTGGTGACCGCGATCCAGGTGAGCGCGCCGAGCAGCAGCAGCGCGTTGGCGAGGTGAACCATGATGATCCCGCTCGGGAGATTGAACTCCACGGTGATCGCGCCGAGTGCGATCTGCACGATGAACAGCACCACCACGACGGTCGCGCCGATGGCAAGCCGGCGCACATGGCGGTAGCGCCACCACACCCACGCGGCGAGCAGCACCACCAGGAACGTGGCCACGGCCGCGACCCAGCGATGGGTGAACTCGATGAGCGCGGTCTGCTCGAGCGGTGGCAGCCACCGGCCCCGGCAGAAGGGCCACTGGCCCTTGTCACCGCAGCCGAGTCCGCTGCCGGTGACGCGCACCACACCGCCGGCGACGATGAGCAGGTATGTGGCGACAGCCGTCAGCACGGTGAGCCGCCGGAACGCGCGCGACGGGGCGAAGCTCACGGAGCTGCTGAGGCGGCCCGACGAGCCCGACGCGTGTCGCGCACCGGCCGCGCGCTGGTGACCACGGGGATCTCTTCGAAGTTGTAGGCGGCCGGAGGAGACGACGTCACCCACTCCAGGGTGTTGCCCTCCCACGGGTCGGCGGGAGCGGTCTTGGGCGCTCGCATGGTCAGCACGAAGTTGATCAGGAACACGGTGACGCTGATGGCGATGATGAAGGCGCCGAAGGTCTCCAGCGAGTTGAGGTCACCCCAGCCTCGATTGTCCTCGTAGGTCGCGATCCGTCGCGGCATCCCGAGGACACCGAGGAGGTGCATGGGCAGGAACGTGAGGTTGAGGCCGATGATCATCAGCCAGAAGTGCAGCTTGCCGAGCTTCTCGCTGAGGAAGCGGCCAGTGACCTTGGGGAACCAGTAGTAGAAGCCGGCGAAGACGGCGACGACGCTGCCCCCGAAGAGCACGTAGTGGATGTGCCCGACCACCCAGTAGGTGCCGTGCAGGGTCCGGTCGACCGCCAGGCTGCCGAGGTAGACCCCGTCGATGCCACCGATCAGGAACATCAACAGGAAGCCGCATGAGAACAGCATCGGCGTGTCGAACCTGATGCTGCCTCCCCACATCGTGGCCAGCCAGTTGAATATCTTGATTCCTGTCGGCACCCCGATGCAGAGGGTGGTGAAGGCGAAGAACTCCTGCACCACCAACGGAAGGCCGGTCACGAACATGTGGTGCACGAAGACCACGAAGCCGAGGACGGCGATGGCCACCATCGAGGCCGCCATGGCGCGGTAGCCGAAGATCGGCTTTCGCGAGAACACCGGGATGATCTCGCTGATGATCCCGAACCCGGGCAGCACCATGATGTACACCGCGGGGTGCGAGTAGAACCAGAACATCAGCTGATAGAGCAGCGCGTTGCCACCATGGTTGACTGTGAAGAAGGTGGCGCCGATCTGACGGTCGAGCAACACCATCGACAGCGCGCCCGCCAGGAATGGCGATGCCAGCACCACCAGCGCCTGGGTCACCTCCATCGACCACACGAACAGCGGCAGGCGTGACCACGTCATCCCCGGGGCCCGCATGTTGTGGATGGTGGCGAGGAAGTTGATGCCACCGAGCATCGAGCTGATGCCGAGCAGGTGCAACCCGATGATCCAGAGGTCCTGCCCGATCTGTGGCGAGTAGGTCTTCTCCGTGAGCGGGACGTAGCCCGTCCAGCCTGCGGCGGCGGTGCCACCGAAGACGAAGCCGGAGTACATGATCAGCCCGCCGATCGGGATCAGCCAGAAGGAGAGCGCGTTGAGCCGGGGGAAGGCCATGTCCCTGGCGCCGATCATCAGCGGCACGAAGTAGTTGCCGAAACCGGCGAAGACCGGGATGATCCAGAGGAAGATCATCGTGGTCCCGTGCATGGTGAAGATCTGGTTGTACTGGCCGGGCGTCAGGAACTTGTTCTGTGGCTCGGCGAGCTGAATGCGGATCAGCAGTGCCATCACCCCGCCGACCAGGAAGAAGAAGAAGGTCGTGTAGAGGTACATGATGGCGATCTTCTTGTGGTCGACCGTGGTGATCCACCCGAGCACACCACGCTGCTTGTCCCACCGCGCCGCGAAACGGGTCCGGGGCATCGGTGTGCTGATCGCCGCCATCAGGTGACTCCCTCCTCGATCACGTGCTGAATGCGCTCGCTCGTCATTTGCCAACCTGCTTCTGCAGCCAGGTGTTGAAGTCCGCCTGCGACAGCGCCACCACCTCAAGCAGCATCTGGGCGTGACCGGTGCCGCACAGCTCGGTGCACTGGCCGTAGTAATGGCCGATGCGCGCCTGCAGCCAGAGGTGGTTGGTCTGGCCGGGAATCGCGTTGATCTGACCGGCGAGCGACGGCACGAAGAAGCTGTGGTTGACGCCGCAGCCCTGGTCGGAGATGGCCTCGGCGAGGCTCTCGCCACCGGCGAGCTTCTGGCTGAGCTGGCCGATCCGGGCAGCCTGGTCGCTGGTCACCGTTCCCAGCGCGTGCGGCTGGGTGACGCACGGCGGATCGGTGGACACCACCTGGAGGTTGACCGGGGTGTCGGCGGGGACGTACAGCGTGGTGACACTCTGCACGTCGTTCCCTTTGGTGTTGTGCTGGCCGACGTAGTCGAAGGACCAGCTGAACTGCACCCCGATCACAGTCACCTGCATCACCGGCTGGCTGGTCGTGCTCGCGGGGGCGTCATTGATGAAGCCCATCTGCGACACCGTGAGCCCGAACAACGACATGAAGACCGCCAGCGGCACGGCGGTCCAGAACAGCTCGAGGCGGGTGTTGCCATGGAACTGCACCGGCTCCTCGTCGTCGCGCTTGCGCCGGAAGCGGAACATGCTGTACACGAGCAGCGCCGAGGTGAAAAGCCCGAGCACGATCGAGGCGATCAGCACCCAGTTGAACACGAAATGCATGCTGTCGGCCACCGGTCCACCGGGGTGGTACGACGAGGAGTCGACGATCGTGGTGGCGAGTGGGTTCACCGGGACCAGCTCTCCGCTTCCCATCGGTTGGCGACAACAACGCGCGATGCCCCCGCCCCGGTGGACGGCAGGCGGTCCGTCAGCAGACCGTGCCGCGGGCGGCTCCTCCAGCCATTGCCGCGAACCCGACCGACAGGGATGATCGCACAGGCATCGCGCAGGCGGCAAACCGGCCCGGTGGTCATTTCTGCCATGGCAGCGTGTTGGTGCGGATCTGCCTCTTGACCAGCTCGGTGATCTCCACGTTGGTGAGGGCGGCCTCCTCCCATTCGCCGCGGTTGGCGGGCGGCTTGGCAGGGTCGGGAAGCAGCACCTGGTTCGGCCCCTTCGGTGCCCGCCGCATCGCCCGCAGGCGCTCGATCAGTCCCACGTGGTCACGCCGTCACAGGTGGAAGAACCACCAGCGGTTGTCCGCGCCGCTGACACCGTCGCTGAGCTCGCGCGCGCTGTATCGGGCGTCGACCACCGCGCTCGCCCAGAAGTAGAGGCCGAGCACGAAGGTGAGCAGGAAGAGCAGCACGGAGCCGAGCGCGAGCAGGAGGAACGTGGCAAATGACTGATGCTCGAGCAGGCCGGACCCGATGCGCTCGCCGAACGTGATCAGCACGACCGCCGGGCCGATGGTGAGCAGCGTGGCCAGCGCGTAGAAGACGGCCTTCCGGGGCTGTCCGTTGTACAGCTGGCCGGCGCCGGGGACGATCGACAGGGCGGCCGCGATCCGCCAGTCACGGCGGCGCCCAGCGGCCACTGCGCTCACCCCCACCTCGTCAGCGTGTGAAGAACGACCGGTAGCAGTAGTAGGCGGCGAGAACCAGCGACGTGATCGCCCAGATGCCGACGAAGATGACGTCACCCCAGCCGGCATCGCCCGGGTCGAGGTCGGCAAGCATGGCGTGGAAGGGAGCGATCATCTCAGTGAGACTTGAAGTTCTCGAGGTAGTGCTCGAGCAGGACGATGACCACGCACACGATGATGAGCGCCAGGAACATCAGGGTGGTGCCGATCAGGTTGCGGGCGAAGGTGCGGCGTTTCATCGCTGATATCCCCTACGGAAGGGTGGTGTAGGCCTCCCAGTGGCGGATGAACTGGATGAGGATGTGGATCTGGTCCTCGCTGAGCACGCGGCTGCCGGGCTTCTGCTTGTCGCGGGTCGGGTCGTAGGTGAAGTCCGGTGAGACCGAGCCCCAGTCGGGCATGATGCTGCCGATGTGCTCGAAGTCGGTGAAGCCGTACTCGATGCAGCGGTAGTAGTAGTCCTCGTTGTAATACCCGAGCCGGTCCTGGTTGCTGAGCGGCGGCCCCTTGCCCCCCTCGCCCTGGACGCCGTGACAGGTCACGCAGTACTTGTAGTAGAGCTGGGCGCCGGCGGTGAAGTCGTATTCCGGGTTGATGATGAGGTTCTCGTGCGCGCCCGTCGAGCTCAGGTCGAGCGCCAGCCGGCCGCCGTTGTGACACACGATGCAGCCGACCTGGTCGATGCCGATCTTCTGCGCCGCCGGGTTGGCCTGGCCGGCGTCGAGAACCTTCGGGTCAACTGACGCCGGCAGCGGCCCGGGCAGGACGGTGGTGGGGTCGATCTGGTAGCCCTGCTTGGCGTTGGTGGCGGTACCGGTGACGCTGAACGGCTGGAAGCCGGTGCCGGTGATCCCGTAGATGGAGTAGTCCATGGCGGGGGCGAAGCCCTGGCCGGTGGAGCTGGCAACGCTGGGACCGTTGGCGATGTAGGCGGGGTGGACGCCGGTGAGGTGGTTCTGGTTGATGATCGCCTGCGCGTTGGGCTCGTACTTCATGAAGTCCTGGGCAAGTCGTTGCGCGGCCAGCTCCGGCCCGATGGTCCCGATGTCGGGCACGTGGCAGGAGATGCACCGTTCGACACGGAAGGTGTCACCGCGCTTGGCGTCGGCGAACGTGGGGAAGATCTGCTGGATCTGGATGTTGAAGCCGGTGTCGTTGTAGTCGCTCTGGTAGCGCTGCTGGATGGACAGGTAGTCGCGATCCACGCTGTCACGCGCGGCGGCGACGCCCACCATCGCGATCAGCAGTGCCGACAGCGCGACGAACAGCCACCTCATACCGCCGGCTTGACCCCCGGGTGGCCGAGGATGCGAGTCCAGTCCCAGTTGAACGCCAGCCCTCTGAAGAACACCCCGATGACCACGAACGAGACCGCCAGGCAGAGATAGATGGTGAACAGGGCGATCGCCACCTTGCGGTCCTGGGGGCGCCGGCTCGGGTTGCGATCGATGTACGGGGTCAGCAGCATGAAGATGATCACGAAGCTGGGGAAGGCCACCCCGGCCATCACCGGCGGGAAGCGCTCGAGCAGCTCCTGGAGGCCGACGAAGTACCACGGGGCTTTGGCCGGGTTGGGGGTGATCGCCGTGTTGGCACGCGCCAGCAGCGGGGCGTTGACCTGGATCGACACACCCAGGAGGAAGATGAACGCGGCGAGGCCGGCGAGGAACTCCTTCCACACCAGCGCCGGGAAGGTGACCACCGTCTCCTCCTCCTCGCGGCGGCGCACCACCAGCGGGGTGGCGGCGAGCTCAGGTCCGGTGCCGCGCGGTCGCGGGGCGCGCACCGGCACCGCCCGCCGGGTCGGGCTGGGCACGGGCGGGCGTTCGTCGCTGCCGCCGGGGCTGCCGGGGGTACCGCCGACCACAGTCGCCATCGCTCAGAGGCCTCCTGTGAACCCGTCTTTGCGGACGCGCCAGAAGTGTATGACCATCAGGATGAACCCGATGAGGGGCAGGGCGACGACGTGTAAGACATAGAAGCGGATGAGCGCTCCCTGGCCCACGTTGCGGCCGCCGAGCAGCAGGTAGCGGGTGTAGGGGCCGGCGATCGGCGCGTACTTGGCCATGTTGGTGCCGACCGTGATCGCCCAGACCGCCAGCTGGTCCCACGGCAGCAGGTAACCGGAGAACGAGAGCAGCAGGGTCGTCAGCAGCAGGAGCGTGCCGATCGCCCAGTTGAACTCCCGGGGCGGCTTGTACGAACCCTGGTAGAACACGCGGGCCATGTGCAGCCAGACGGTGATGACCATCCCGTGGGCGGCCCAGCGGTGAAGGTTGCGGATGACCAGGCCGAAGGTGGCGACGAACTGCAGGTCCTTGATGTTCTGGTAGGCCTGGTCCACCGACGGGATGTAATAGAACATCAGGAAGAGTCCGCTGATGGTCAGCAGGATGAACAGGAAGAAGGACAGCCCGCCCAGGCACAGCGTGTAGCTCACGCGGATTGCCGACTTCTTCACGCGGACCGGGTGGATGTGCAGGAAGAAGTTGGTCAGCGCCGTGCGCGCCGCCACCTTGTCGGTGGTGGGAAGTCCATGGCGGAAGATCGAGCCCCACACCTGCGAGGCGAAGGCGCGGAGCGGGTTGCCCTCGGTCGGACGGGCGCTCACCGCATCTCCCCCATCGGCCCTCTTTCTCCCATCACGATGCTAGACGCCGACCGTCTGGCCATTGCTCTTGCCGGTGGCCGGGTCCAGCCGCCACTTCGGGACGCTGGTGTCCCCGGCCTGGCGGTACACCGTGATCGCCCCCCGGTTGACGACGAAGTGCTTGTCCGGTGCGACCTGGATGTCCACCCAGTCCATCGGCCGGGGCGCCGGCCCGTAGAAGTTGGTCGAGTCGATGTAGTAACGGCTGCCGTGGCAGGGGCACGCCCAGCCGTTGCGCGTGGCGATGGCGCTGCCCTCGGCCGTGTAGTGCTGGGCCACCACAGTCGACTTGTCGTCGACGCCGGTGCCACTGGTGACGTCGCTGACGTAGTTCGGTGTGCACCCCAGGTGAGTGCAGACCAGGTACACGGCGTAGATCCCAGTCGCGTCCAGGACCACGGTGACCCGGTTGGCGGTCTCGCTCAGGACGTTGACCTTGAGCGTGCCGTTGCCGGTCAGGTCTGCCACGGTGAACGCCGTCTTGAACTCCGGCGGAGACTCGAGGGTGGCTGCGGGGAACATGAACTTCAGCAGCTCGATGCCGCCGAAGAGGGTGGCGCCGACCGCCCCGACGGTGCCGACCAGCAACAGGAACTGCCGTCGCGTCGTTTCGACGCGCGAACGCAACCTGCCGCGAGGCGTGTCGTACGGGTTCAGCGCCATGAGAGCCTCAGGACGGGGAGAACGGCGTCAGCCGGAATTCTAGCGGCGGTCGCGGGGCCACCGCCGTCACACGAAGGGGTTGTTGGACGGCGGGGTGATGATGTTCGCGAAGACGATGGTCGAGATCATGATGATCACGAACGCAACGATGATGACCAGGCATCCGAAGTCCGAACGGAGGGCGAGGATGAAGCGTTCGACCATTTCTTCCCAACACAGCCGCCAACACAGCCGACCCCCGGCGGGACGGCGCACAGGATAAGCGACAGTCGCGCCCGCATGCCTCTGCCACCGAGCCGGGCAGCCCGCACCACCCTGCTACCGTCAGCGCCGCCATGAGCGACTGGCGGACCCTCGAGGTCTACTCCACGTACATCAAGGTCACCGGTGAGTTGGAGACCGACCGACCCGACCGGGTCAGTGACGCCGTCAATCGCTTCGGCGACTACCTCCTGCTGCGCAACGCACGGGCCGAGCCGATGTCGGGCAGCTACCCGATCCTCGGTCGCGGCGAGCGCCTGGTGACGGTGACCAAGGCGGCCACCGCCATGATCTGCCCCGTCGACGACGCCGGCGATGGCAACCCGGCGCTCTGGCGCGAGAAGGTCGCCACCCCGGCGGCCATCAACACGCACGCGTTCTCCCTGATCGGGGACGTGCACCTCGAGGCCCGGCACAGCCTCCAGGACCAGCTCGAACGGTTCCCCGGCGACTTCATCGCCGTCACCAACGTCTCAGCACTGTGGATCACCGCGCTGGACTCGGAGACACACACCGTCCAGCGACCCTTCGCCCTGCTCAACCCGGCCGCGATGCTCAGCTTCGCGACGCGCTGACTGTCAGATCACCACGGTCTGCTGCGCCGCCTTCTTGCGCTTGGCCGTCTCGATGGCACCGATCAGCATGCACATCACGGCGACGCCCGCGAAGCCGATGCCGATGAACACCTTGACCGTTCGGGCGCCGACCGCCAGGTTGGTGCCGCTGTCATCAAGGAACGTCTTCTCTGCGGGGGCGCCCCACACGGTCGAGATGAACGAGATGATCACCAGGAGGGCGGCGATGAAGTACCAGATCGCCGCCGGGTTCGGCCGCCCCGACCGCGGGCGCGCTGCGAAGTAGAACGCAGCCAGCGACCCCACCTCGAGCACCACGTACCCGTTGAAGAGGATGAACGACAGCCAGAAGCTGAGAATCTGCGCGCCCGTCAAGCCGGCGAAGCCGTTGATCGCGAACGCGCTGCCGGTGCTGGCGATGAGGTGCACGCCGAAAAGATACAACGCCGCCGCAGCGAGGTGGCGCCCGGCCCACCGTAACGCCGCGGCGACGGGTAGGCTTGTAGACGCACGATGCCCACCGCCCCACTGCCCCAAGCCACGATCGACGCGGCGGCGACGGGCGGACCGGCCGCGCCGGTTGCCCAGATCCTGTCGCTCGGCTCATACCTGCCTGCCGGCGTGCTGACCAACGCCGACATGGAGGCGATGGTCGAGACCTCGGACACCTGGATCATGGAGCGCACCGGGATCCGAGAGCGCCATCGGGTGGGGCCCGGCGAGACCGCCTCGTCGATGGGGGCCCGCGCTGCGGCGGACGCGCTGCAGGCGGCCGGCAATCCACTCCCCGACGCGATCATCGTGGCCACCTGCAGCGCGGAGACAAGGCTGCCGTCGACGGCCTGTCTGATCCAGCGGCGCCTCGGCCTGACCGGCATGGCCGCCTTCGACATCAACGCCGCGTGTTCGGGGTTCATCTACGCGCTGTCGATCGCGGAATCGATGATCCGCGCCCGCGGGGCGCGGACGGTTCTCGTGGTCGCGTCGGAGGCGCTGACAACCCTGGTCGACTACACCGATCGAAGCACCTGTGTGCTCTTCGGCGACGGCGCCGCCGCGGCGGTCGTCGGAGCAGGGGAGGGCGGCGGCATCCGCGCCATCCGGATGGCCGCGGACGGTGCCGATGCCGACCTCATCTACTTCGGCACCAAGCCTGGCGAGCCGGAGGGCCCCGAGGCGATCCGCATGGCCGGCCGGGGAACATTCCGTTCGGCCGTGGAGCGGCTGGCCGACATGGCGCTGAGCGTCTGCGCCGACGCCGGGTGGAGTGGGGACGACGTGGACTGGTTCATCCCCCACCAGGCCAACCTGCGCATCATCGAGGCCGCGGCCAAGCGGGTCGGTGTTTCCATGGACCGGGTGATCGTCAACGTCGACCGGGTCGGCAACACCAGTGCCGCATCGATCCCGATCGCGCTCCATGAGGCGGCCATGGCCGGCCGGCTGAAGGCGGGCCAACGGATCGTCAGCGTCGCGTTCGGCAGCGGCATCACATGGGGTGGCATGGCGCTGGAATGGACCGGTACCCCAGCCAGGTGATGCGGCGGCGTGACGCCGCCCGCCCGCTCGCCGCCCCGGGCCCCAAGCTGCGTCCGGTCGCCCCCGCCGGCACCGTCGAGTGCCGCGGCTGCGGCCGGCGTTTCGGCGAGGCCCGGTTCGAGAAGCACCTCAGGGTCTGCCCGGACTGTGGCCGTCACGCCGTCGTCCCGGCGATGACCCGCATCGCCCAGCTGGGCGACCCGGGCAGCCTCGATGTGGTGCGCATGCACCTCGCCGACCGCGATCCACTCCGCTTCGACGACGGCGTCCCCTATCCGTCGCGGGTGGCCGAGGCTCGGGAGCGCACCCGGCTCGACGAGACCTTCGTGGTGGCCCGCGCGGCCATGGGCGGCAACCCCGTGGTGCTCGCATGCATGGACTTCGGTTTCCTCGGCGGGTCGCTGGGCAGCGCGGCCGGCGAGCAGTTCGCCCGTGCCTGCGACCTCGCGGTCGCCGAGCGGCGCGGCCTCGTGGCCGTCTGCACGTCTGGTGGGGCGCGGATGCAGGAGGGGATCGCCTCGCTGGCCCAGATGGCCCGCTGCTCGGCGGGTGTCGTCGCTGTCGCCCGAGCCGGGCTGCCCTACATATCGGTCCTTGCCGACCCGTGCTTCGGTGGGGTGACCGCGTCGTTCGCTGTGCAGGCGGACGCGATCCTCGCCGAGCCCCACGCGCGCATCGGGTTCGCCGGCGGGCGGGTCATCGAGCAGGCGACGTACGACAGGCTGCCGGACGGGTTCCAGACGTCGGAGTTCCTTCTCGCCCACGGGATGGTCGACGCCGTTATCGAGCGGGCCCTGCTGCGCGACACGGTGTCCCGCCTGCTGACGGCCTTCTGGGGGCACCGATGACCATCGCCATCCAGACCGCGGACCGCGAGCGCGTCGCGTTCGCCGCGGTCGAGCTGGCCCGCAACCCGGCCCGACCGCGCGCGCTCCAGGTCATCGCCGGGGCCTTCACCGACTGGACGGAGATGCGCGGCGACCGGCTGTTCGGCGACGACCGCGCCGTGGTGGGTGGACCCGCGCGGCTCGACGAGCGCTGGGTGATGGTGGTCGGCCAGGAGAAGGGCACAGACGCCATCAGCCGGGCTGTGCACAACTTCGGGATGCCCCACCCCGAGGGCTATCGCAAGGCGCAGCGCCTGATGCGCACCGCCGAGAAGTTCGGCATGCCCGTCGTCTGCCTGGTCGACACGCCGGCGGCGCACGCCGGCGTGGCCGCTGAAGAGCGCGGCCAGGCCTGGGCCATCGCCGAGTCGCTGATCACCATGCTGGAGCTGCGTGTCCCGGTGGTGAGCGTGGTGCTCAGCGAAGGCGGTTCAGGAGGTGCTCTGGCGCTCGCCGTCGCCGACCGGGTGCTGGCGCTGGAGAACGCGGTGTACACGGTCGCCCCTCCGGAGACGTGCGCGGCCATCCTGTACCGCGACGCCGGTCAGCGCGGACGGGCGGCTGCGGCGCTGCGGCCGGGCGTCGATACCGCCTTTGCGATCGGGCTCGTCGACGAGCTCATCCCGGAACCGCTGCCCGGCGCGCATGCCCACCCCGAGGTGACCATCGGTGCCCTGCGCGGCGCCGTGGTCCGCCACCTCGACGAGCTCTGCACCGTCGACGTGCAGACGCTGGTGCGCGCGCGGATCGCCCGCTACCGCGCCGCGGGCGACTGAGCCACCGTCGCTCAGGCGGCGATCCCCGCGCCCACAGCCTGGCGAGCCTGTGGATCCGGTCGCTTCAGGAAGAAGGCCGGGAAGATGCCGATGAACGACAGGACGGCGATGACCACGAACGTGCGGTCGAACGCGTCGCTGAAGACGTTGCCAGTGTACTGGTGATTGAACGAATCCAGCACCGTGTTGCCCGTGCTCGGCTGGACGCTGCCCGAGCTCTCCTGGGCCGATGAGCCGGCGATCTTCTGCTGCAGGTATCCGCAGTACTGCTCGGCGGTGAGCTGCGGTTGATGCAGCACCTGCGCTGCCGCCGTCACCACCGTCGCGGACGGCGCGCAGCTGGTGGCCCTGGCCGCACCGGCGAACTGGCCGGCGAGGATGGTGACCAGGATGGCGATTCCCACCGACGACGACACGCGCTGCAGTGTGTTGGTGATGCTGGATGCGCGTGAGGTGTAGCGCCGCGGCACCCGCGCCATCGCCGCCGACATCGTGGGCATCATGGCGAAACCCATCGCGAATCCACGCAGCATCAGAGCGCCGATGACCAGCAGGTTGGACGAGTTGTAGTGGATCTGCGCGAGCACGACGCTGCCGATGGTGAGCAGCACCATGCCCGTCGCCACCACCCATTTGGGACCGATCCGGTCGGTGAGAAATCCCCCGAGCGGCATGGAGATCGCCGCCATGATCGCCTGGGGCAGGAGGAGCAGCCCGGTCTCGATGGCGTCGTAGCCGTGAACCTCCTGCAGGTACAGTGGGAGCAGCAGCATGGTGCCGAACATGGCGGTCACGACGATGAAGCTCAGCGCCATCGACCAGGAGAAGGTGCGGTCCTTGAAGAGGGAGAGCTGCAGCAGCGGCTCGCGGGCGCGAAGCTGGCGCACGATGAATGCCGTCATCAGCAGGACGCTGGCCACGAGCAGCGACACCACCAGCGCGGATGACCAGCCGAGCTCTGTGCTGCGGTCGACGGCATACATCAGCGCCAGCACTGCGGGGACGCCCGTCAGCAGCCCGAGGAGATCGAGCCGCAGCCCCGCGGTGCGGTGGCTCTCGCGCAGGAACCGTGCCGCGGCGATGAAGCCGACGATGCCGATGGGCACGTTGACGTAGAAGATCAGCCGCCAGCTGAAGTCCTGGACGAACCAACCTCCGAGGACGGGCCCGACCGCCGGCGCGATGAGCATCGGGACGCCGAAGATGCCCATCACCTTGCCCATGTTCTGCGGGCCCACCGCCTGCAGGATGATGGTCATGCCGATGGGCATCAGCATGCCGCCGCCGATGCCCTGGAGCACCCGGAAGAAGATCAGCTCGCCGAGGTTCTGAGAGACCCCGCACAGCATCGACGCGACCGTGAACGTCACGATGGTGATCAGGTAGAGCCGCTTGGTCCCCCATCGGTCGGTTGCCCAACCGGTCAGCGGGATCACCGCACCCTGGGCGAGCAGGTAGCCGGTGACAACCCAGGCGATTGCCGTGTAGCTGCCCGCGTTCAGGTCGTGCTGCAACGTCGGGATGGCGATGTTGACGATGGTCGAGTCGAGGATCGTCATGATCGTGCCGCAGAGCACCACGGCGAGCGCGACCCATTTGTAGTCGAAGCGCCCGATCCTGGTGTCGGCCACGCTCACGTCGTCGACGGCGGCCGTCGTTGCGGACAACTCCGCGACCGGTGCCTCAGCCATCGCTGTCAACAACGCGCATGCAGCGACTCACCATACAGCGTCGCCGCGAATGCCGGTACGGGAGCGCGCCGACGCTGTCAGGCCGGCTGGGCGCTCGTCGGAATGCCGCGGTGCTGCAGCTTGACCAGCCGCATGGCGGCGTCCGCGTGCTGCAGCAGCGTGCCGGCGTCAGCGGCGTCGTCCGGGAAGATGGCCACGCCGCAGGAGATGGTCAGGCCGGCCTTGGCGAGCGCCCGGTCGTCGCCGACTCGCGACTCGAATGACAGGCTGATGCGCCGTCCGATCGCGTCCGACTCGTCACGGTCAGCCCCGGGGAGCACGCAGACGAACTCGTCGCCACCGTAGCGCGCCGCTGAATCCTCGCGCCGCAACGAATCCTGGAAGACCTGGGCCAGGATGGTGAGCACGCGGTCGCCCTCGGCGTGCCCGTAGGTGTCGTTGACCATCTTGAAGAGGTCGAGGTCACAGAACACGACCCCCAGGGAGGTGTTGAGCCGCCGTGCCCGCGCCACCTCCTGGTCGAGCGTCCGGGTCAGCTGGCGATGGTTGGCCAGGCCGGTGATGCTGTCCAAGTGGGCCTGGTCGAGCTCACGCTCGTAGCGACGGGCTCGTTCGATGGTGCGCGCGGCCTCCCCGGCGAGCGCCGCCACCACCGCGAGGTCGTCCTCTGTCCATAGGAGCTCCTGTCGGTTGGACGTGATCATGTAGACCCCGATGACCTCGTCGTCGACGATCAGGGGCGCGCCAATCGCGCACCGGGTGACGCCGCGCCGCAGCTGCCCCACCTTGTGGAGCGTCTGCTCACCGATATCCGCCTGGGCGGCGGCGACGTCATACGCCGTCTGCCAGAGCATCGGGCGCCTCGCTGCGAACACCTTGCCGGCCAGACCCTCGCCGGGCGCCAGCGTGATATCCAGGCTGTCGGCCTCCAGCGCCCGAACGCCCTTGGGAGTGAGGTAGAGCGGCAGCGGGCGCAGCCTCGCCACGGCGGGCTCGTAGAGGAGCACCGCGGCATGCGTGGCCATCGGATACGACTGCACCGTGGTCTCGAGCACGGCCCGGGTGACGCCGAGGGCGTCGATGGCGGTGCCGACGCGTTCTGCGGTGGCGGCATACGCCGATCTGCTCAAGCTCTTGGTTTCGGTGGCGACCCCGGCGGCGCGAGCATGCGCCAGCACCACCAGCTGCAACCCCAGCATGAAGGCCAGCGCGAAGCCGAGGGTGGCGATGTCGCCGTGCAGCCAGTGCAGCCACAGGGCGGCGAACACGCCATCCACGAGGGCTGCGGCCCCCACGCGCGCCGCGGCTCGGGCGTCAGGAGACCCGGCCACGCCGATGGCGCTGAAGACGAGGACCGCGATGACCCCGATGTTGTCGAGATAGCCCGCAGCCAGGGCGAGCATCGTGGCGGCGATCAGCGCGGGAAGAAGACCCTGGACGATGACGAGCGGGCTGTGGCGGCGCACCCGGCGCCGCAGGAGGCGGACCGAGACGGCGGCATACAGCGCGCCGAGCGCGGCCAGGCCGATCTCGCCACCCAGGCGTTGCGCCGGTAACGACAGTGTCAGCAGCCGGACCAGCGTGGCCGCCAGCATCACCAACGATGCCAGCGCCGCGGCCCGGCGTGACACGACCACCCGCCGGCTCAAAAGGTCGCCCTTGGTTGGCCGTCGGGGGAGCTCAGCATCCATCCGCGCATCTTCCTTGAACATCATCCGGCGCCGTCACCCCCGGCCGGCGGCTGAGCTGACCGGTTGTGGGCTGTCCGAGGGCGTGTTAACCTAGCCGTGACGAACTGACGTTCGCATTGCCGACGCGCACACGTATGAGCACCCGCCTTCTTCACGTCGCCGACCTGCACCTCGACCGCGCCTTTGCCGGCATGGGCTGCCAGGGCGAACTCGCCATCCGCCGTCGCCTCGGGCTGCGCGAAGCCCTCCGGCGGGCGGGCCAGACCGCGTTGGAGCGGGGCTGTGCGGCGGTCACCATCGGCGGTGACCTATACGAGCACGATCGCGCGGGCGCGGCGACCGCCGCCTTCATGGTCGAGACCTTCGCCTCCTGGCAGCCGATGCGGGTCCTGCTGGCGCCCGGCAACCATGACGCTCTCCTGACCGGGTCGATCTACAGCCGCACCGAGTGGCCGGCCAACGTCCACCTGTTCTCCACCGCCGAGCTGCGCCCTGTCGCGCTCGCTGATGGGCTGACCATCTGGGGGCTGGCCCACCTCGAGCCGGCGTGGCAGGGCGATCCCCTCGCCGGCGGCGACACGGTCGGCGGGGACGGGGGCGTCCACCTGGCACTGTTCCACGGCGCCGAGGTCGGCCTGCGCCCCGAGGGCAAGTCGATGCACGGCCCCTTCCGCGCCACTGACGTACACCGGCGCGGGTTCGCCGCGGCGCTGTGTGGCCACTACCACCGGCGGCGCGTCGACGCCGGCACCGGCCTGCTCTACCCGGGCTCTCCCGAGCCGCTGACCTTCGACGAGTCCGAACCGCGCGGCGCCGTGATCGTGACGGTGGCGGGCGACGGGACCATCAGCCACGAGCCCCTCGAGGACAACCGCTGGCACGCTTGCACTGCGATCGCCGACGTCTCCACCGCTCGCGGACTCGCCGACGTGGTCGACGCCGCGGCCGCCGCGGCCGTGGCGGCCTGTGCGGCGCTGGATCCCGACCGCGTCGTCCTTCGCGTCGACCTGCGCGGCGAGATCGACCACGCCGTCCCGACTGACAATTTCACCGTGGAAACCGCCGTGCGCGACGCCTGCGGTGCCGCGGGAGTGCGGGTGCGCGACCTCACCAGCCCCGCGCAGAGCGTCGACGCCATCGAGGCCGAGGCCACCGTGCGCGGTGCCTTCGCGCGCGCCGTCGCCGCGGCGTCGGAGAGCGCAGACACCGAGCAGCGCCGTGTCCTCGCCGATGCCCTCCGCTACGGACTGCAGGCCCTCGGCGGATCCGAGATCGGCCTTCGATGAGGCTCGAGCGGTGCGAGATCGGCGGATTCGGACGTCTCCGCGACGTGGAGGTCGAATTCCATCCGCGGCTGACCGTCATCCTCGGCGAGAACGAATCCGGCAAGTCGACCATGCAGCGGGCGCTGCGGGCCGCGCTGTACGGGCTTGACGCGGGAGGCCCCGGGCGCGCCACCGACAGGAGCGATTGGGCGCGCTGGACGCCCTGGTCCGGCACCGCCTACTCGATCGCCCTCAGCTATGCCCTCGACGGCGGGCGCCGCCTGCGGGTGGCACGACGGCTCGAGCAACGAGAGCACACCTGCCAGGTACAGGAGATCGGCGGCGGCGATGTGACCGCCGAGGTCCGGGTCGGCCGGGTGGTGACACCGGGGCTCGTCCACCTGGGCATCGACGAGGCGGTGTTCTGCGCCAGCGCCTGCGTCGCCGAGGACGGGCTGCGGCTCGGCGCGGCTGACACCCCCGGAGCGCGGGCTGGTGAGGTCCAGGAGGCCATCGAGCGGCTCGCCGACTCCGGCGAGGCGACCACTGCGGCCCAGGCGCTGGCGGCGATCAATGACGCCACAACCCGGGTCGGTTCCGAGCGACGGTCGGGGAGTCCCCTGGGGCGCGCCATCAACCGTCTGCGCCAGCTCGACGTACAGGTTGACGATGCCCGGCGCCGCCTCTGGTTGCTCGCCAGCGAGGAGGAACGGCTGCGCGCGCTCGACGCGCAGGCGGAGGCCGCCGACCAGCGCCGTCTTGATGCTGAGCGCCGCTGGCTGCTGGGCCGTCTCGCCGCCATGGCAGCGCAGCGTGCCGACGCGGAGGCGATGGCGGCCGAGCTGGCCCAGGTGGCCGCGGAGGTCGAGGGCACCGTGGGACTGGCGAACGTCCCGCTCGAGGCCGAGGAGCCCGTCATCCTCCTCTCCGCCGAGGTGCAGGAGACGCGACGCAGCGCTGATGAGGCCCGGGCGCGCGCCGATGCCGCGGCGGCATCGCTCGCTGACGTGCGCCGGCGCCGGGTCGAGATCGCTGCCGGGGTACGAGCGCTGGGGCGGACGCCGGCTGTCGATGTTGACGCTGCCGCGGAGGCCATGGAGATCGACCGAACCCTGGCCGCCACCCTCGCCGGGCGCCGCCGGGGTGACGAGCTGGCCGCGGCGATGGGCCGGCGCGACGCGCTCCGTCGCGAGATTGCCGCCACCGGGATCGCCGGCGTCAGCGCAGCCGGGGTGGAGGCGGCCATCGAGCTGGTGGCGACGGCGCGGGGGGGCCACACCAGCCGGGTGGCCAAGTTCGGCGCCACCCTCGCCCTGCTCGCCGGCGCCGTGGTCGGTGCGGTCGCCGGCGCGTCCCACCACGGCCTCATCGCCCTTGTCGCCGCCGCCATCACGGTGGTCGCCGCGCTCGTCATCATCGGCGTCGACCGGCTCGTCGCCGGCGACGCCGAGCACGCCCGCCGCCGGCTCGGCAGGTTGTGTCCCGGCGTGGCTGTGGATGACGAGGGCCTCGAGCGCCTCGCTGCCCGGTTGCCGGGCCTGCGCGCCCTCTTCGCGGAGCTGCAGCGCGAGGAGCTCCGCGTCGAGACCCTGGCGGCGGACACCGAGGAGGCCGATCGCAGGATTGCCGGCCTCGCTTCGCGCGCCCTGGCCCTGGCGGCGCGCTGCGGGCTGGACGCGATGGACGCCCCGACCACCGGCTCCAGCGCAGAGGGCACCGTGCGGGCGATCCTCGACGCCATCAGCGCCTCGTCGGGCATCATCCGGCGCCGCGACGAGCTGCTCGCCGAGGACGCCGACCTGGTTCGCCGCGAACGCGACCTCGCCTGGGTTGCCGACGAGGCCGACCAACGCGGCCGCGTCGCGGACGCATCACTGGCTCATCTCCGTCGGGTGCTCGGGGCGGCAGGTATCGAGCCGTCGTCCCGCGTGACCGACGATGTCGTCGTCTTCCGGGAGGCATGCGCGGGCCGGCGCAGGCACGATGTGGCGCTCCGGAGGTTGCGCGAGCTGCAGCGGCGGGGCACCGTCAGCGGTGACCTCACCTCGCTCACGCGGCTGCGCACGGAGCTGGAGAGCCGCCTGGCGAGCCGCGGCGGCGACCCCGCAGATGTCGCCGGGGCTCAGCCGCTCGCACAGCCCGATCTCCAGGACCTGGAGAGCCAAGCTGAGCACGCCCGCCAGGCGGCGGTGGCCGCATCGACGGCGGCAACGGCGCTGCGCGCCCGCCTCGGGGAGATGCGTGGCAACATCCCCGCCCTCGCCGACCTCGAGGACGAGCGCGCCGCCTGCACTGCCGCACGTGATCGCGGGCTGGACCAGCTCGCCGCCCTGCGGCGTGCCGCCGAGCTGATCGAGCAGGCCACCAAGAGCATCCACCACGACCTGGCGCCCCGGCTGGCAAGCTCCGTGGCCGACCGCCTCGCGCTGATCACCGAGGGTAGGTACAGCGCGGTCAACGTCGACGCTGCGCACTTCGACGTGTCGCTGCTGGGGCGCGATCGCCCCGACCTCGTGCCTCTCGAGCTGCTCTCGCATGGCACGCGTGACCAGGTGTCGTTGTTGCTGCGGCTGGCGCTCGCCGAGGTGCTGAGCGCCGGCGGCGAGCCGGTGCCCCTGCTGCTCGACGAGCCGCTGCTGAGCGCCGATCCGCAGCGGCGCGAGACCGCCCTGCAATTTCTGTGGAACCTTTCGGCCACCAACCAGGTCGTGCTGAGCACTTCGGACCCGACGCTGGTCGC